>NZ_CP159819.1:688217-1032326 GCF_047724975.1 Candidatus Pelagibacter sp. Uisw_106 | reverse complement strand
AATATCAAAAAAGCCCTGAATTTGCCCAGCATGAAGGTCTACGGTAACGACTCTGTCAGCACCTGCTTTAGTAATTAAATTAGAAACAAGTTTTGCAGAAATGGAAGTTCGAGGTACTACTTTTCGATCTTGTCGAGCATATCCAAAGTAAGGAATGACAGCGGTAATATTTTTTGCCGAAGATCTTTTTAAAGCATCAATACAAAGTAGTAATTCCATTAAGTTGTCATTTGCAGGTGATGAAATAGACTGAATTATAAAGATACTATTACCCCTAATGTTCTCATTAATTTCTATATAAATTTCTCCATCAGAAAACTTTTTTATACTTGAATTCACAAGCTTAGTTTTTAAATATTTTGCAATATTTTTACTGAGAGGTTTATTGCTGTTTCCAGTTAATAATTTCATGAGATATTATTAATTAATCATAATTACAGAAATATTTCTACCATAATCATTCTCATTGCGGCTAATAGATCTTCGAGCACTAAAAAAATTATTTTTAGGATTAAATGTGTCTTTATTGATTATATCAATTTTCTTTATATTTAAGGCTTTTAATTGAGAATGGACATATTTCTTTAAATTAAAGAAATCTTTATTTTGAATTTTCTTAAAAAATTTTTTATTTTTTTCATCTTTTTTAATGAGTTTATTAATAAAATCTTTTTTTACCTCATAATTTTTTACTGAAATACATGGCCCAATAACAGCGGTAATATTTTTAGGAGCACAGCCTTTTTTTATCATAAAATTTAAGGTTTTTTTAATTATCCCTTTAAAAGCACCTTTCCAGCCAGCATGAATTGCTGCAATCATCTTTTCTTTCTCATCATAAATTAGTATTGGAGCACAATCGGCAGTTAATATAGCTATAGGAAATTCCTTTTTATTTGTGATTAGTGCATCTCCTTCAAAATTATAATTTTTAAGATTTAGATCTTTATCTATAAAATGAAATTTATTACTGTGAATTTGCTTAAGTAGGATAATTTTTTTAAGTTTAGTTTTAATCTTCTTTTGAACAATTTGAAGATTTTTTAAAACATTTTTTTTATTATCTGAAGATCTGGGACCACAATTTAAACTCTTAAAAATACCTAGAGATTTCCCACCCTTTCTATTAAAGAAAGCGTGCTGTAAGCTTTTAAATTTGCTGAGCTTCTTTGACTTAATCAGTTTAAAACCCCAATTTGAATTTATTTTTATCTGTTGTTATTAGCATTACTTTAAACAATTCACCCATTTGATTTTTATCTATAAGCCTTTTTATTCTAAAATAAATATCAGCTTTTTCACTGAATAACATTTTCTCGGACAGTATTTCTGCTCTTTCAAGAATACCAAGTTGTGTTAAAAACTCACCTTGGGTAGTATTCATTGTAGTAAGTGAGCTTAATTCTTTAACTATACTATTTATCAAATTGAAACTTAAATTATAAGTAATATCAGAATCACCAAAACCCTCTAGCACATCACAATATTTATGTTTCGATACAGCTTGTAGGGTATTTTTCATTTTTTTATCAATATATGCATAATCTATTATTAAAATTCCACCATTATTATGCTTAATCTTATTGTTAATACTTTTTAAGTATTCAGTTGATTGTGGTGAGTACTCAATAAAGTTCTGCTGTTTAGCAATCTTAAATTTGATTTTATTTTCAAATTTTTCCATATCAAAAGGAACATCGAAATATTCAAATTTTTTATTGAAGAATTTGACATGCCTTTCAAACCATTTTTTTTCTTTTTTTATGAATTGCTTAATAGGCAATGCGTCAAAAAATTCATTTGCTAAAAAGATACATGGTAAATTATCTAATTCGCTTAAATTATTTAACCATTGAATATTTTTTTTATTGATATTAGCCTTTTGTTTTTTCTTGAGTAATTTGCTTCTTTCTAAAATCTTAATACGACAAGAATTTTTAAATATTGGAAACCTATCAAAGGTATTAACTAAAACTTTCATCATTTCACCATTACCAGCACCTAACTCAATTAAATTAAACTCTTCAGGACAACCTAGATTCTGCCAAAATGAAACTACCCAAATTGCAATCATCTCTGAAAATAATACGGATATGTTGGGTGAAGTTATGAAATCACCCTTTTTGCCAAAGGGATCTTTTTTCATGTAGTATCCAGATGTTTTGTTATAAAGAGATTCCTCTATAAACTTATCTAGAGTAAACAAGTCATTATCCTTAATTTTCATTTTTTTAAGGACAAAAGATAAGCCCCAGTCATGAAAAAAAGAATACTTATCAATTGGCCTAATGTTAGATTTAAAACCAAGTAACCGATTTGAGGATCTGGAGATCTAAAATATTCTATAAAAAATCTGAATAGAGAATAAAAGATTAGGAATAAAGCAGAGATTTTTCCAGGTACTTTTAAATAATCTTTTTTAAAAAAATACCCAAGTACAAAGAAAAGAATTATTCCTTCAAAAAAAGCCTCATATAATTGAGAGGGGTGTCTTTTGATATTATCTATTAGAACAAATTGAACTGACCAGGGCAGGTCTGTGGCTCTCCCATAAAGCTCTGAGTTTATGAAATTGGCAATTCTACCGAAAAAAATTCCAATTGGAGCAGATAGGGCAACTAAGTCTAAAAATATAAACGAATTTGTATTGTGTTTTTTTGAGAACAATATTGATGCAATTATAATTCCAATTAAAGCACCATGAAATGACATTCCTCCATTCCAAACCATCAATATTTCAATAGGGTTATCTAAATAATATTTTAGATTATAAAATAAAGTATATCCAAGCCGACCCCCCAAAATCATACCTATAATGAGATAGGTTATGAAGTCATCAAATAGCTGAAAAATATGAGGATCTTTGATTAAATTTTTTTTGCAATACAGCCAACCAAGTGTAATACCGATAATATAAGCCAAGGAATACCATCTGATTTCTAATGAAAATATTTGAAAAGCAACTGGGTCAAAATTATTAATAAACATTTTTAAAAAACTACGTATAAAGTATATTAATTTTATAAACGAATATATGACAAAATCAAAATTTGTAATTGATAAATTAACAAAGCTATTTGAACAAGGACTTATTTCTTACAAAGATTTAAGCTCTGAAATCATAAATGTTTTAAGATCTAAAAGAGATGAAATCATTTTTAAAATGAAATTAACTAGCAAAGAAGAAACAGATATATTAATTAAAAGAGTTGAAAATTTAGAAAAAAAAATCAACAAACTAGAAAAAAAAAGTCCAAATAAAAAATCTACAAAGGTAAAAAAATCTTAACTCTAAGGCCGTTTAAAGGAGATTTTTCTAATAAAATATTTCCTCCATGGGATTTGATTATGTCAGATGTAATTGACAATCCAAGACCAACACTAGATTTCGAGTTCCCTCTACTTTTGTCCACTTTATAAAATGGTTTGAAAACATTCTCTAACTCTTCTTTAGGAATACCAACTCCATCATCATCAATAGTAATTATTATGTTACTTTCTTTTTTTGATAGATGAAAATTTATATTTTCAGCATATTTAATTGAATTATCAATTAAATTATTTAAAGATCTCTGTATTAAATTCTTTCTTCCATTCATATAAACTCTTGGAATTATTTCTTTAGTTATTTTATCATTATTATATTTATCTATTGTGATTTCGATTAATTCAGAAATATCAAAAGTTTCATCTTTTTCTAAATAAGATGAACTTGTAAATTGCAGATATTCATTAAGCATTTTTTCCATTTCATCTATATCTAAAGACATTTTTATTGATAAATCTTTATCTTTCATAAAAGATAGTTGAAGTTTTAGTCTTGTTAAGGGTGTTCTTAAATCGTGACTTATACCAGATAACATTTCAGACCTTTGATTTAGGTGTCTCATTATTCTTTTTCTCATTTTATCAAATTCCAAACCTGCTTGTCTGATCTCTAAAGCACCAGATGGTCTGTACTCATCAATATTTTCTCCTCTACCAAATCTTTCTGCAGCTTTAGCTAGGTTTATAATTGGCCTTGTTTGATTTTTCAGAAATAGTATGGCTATAGTTATCATTAGTAGGGCAGGTAGGGTGATCCATAACGCAAATATTCTAGCAGATGAGCTTGCAACCCTATCTTTTGGGATAAAAAATTCGAAGTAACCGTTGTTATGTTTAATATTTATATGAATAAGTTCTTTGTAACTTGTTGTATCGAACCAGTAATTTTTACTACCTATTTTGGATTTCAGTTCTCTTCTCAGCGTTCTATCTATAGGACTAAACCATCTTTCTTTTTGAGGTTTTTTAAATGAATCGTCTTTTTTAAACTCAACATTAAGATCTAAATAAATTGAGAATAAGCCTGACAGGTCATTATTATTATATTTTCCGTTATCATAAGCTGCTATGAATGTTTTCATCTCACCGATCAATGCTCTTGTCATACCTTTATTTGTTTTAATCCAAAGGCTATCAAAAAAAACAATTGTTATGACTACTTGAAGAACAATTATTGGTACTGCTACGATTAATAAAGCTCTATAAAATAATCTTTTGGGTAGCAAATTTTTTACAAAATTATTCAATCCATAAAACATAACCAGCACCTCTTAAAGTTTGTAAGTATTTTGGATTTTTCGGGTCTATTTCTATTTTTTTTCTAAGTCTTGTAATTATTACATCTATAGATCTTTCTTTATCAAGATCAGTTAATTTACCAATATCTTCTCTTGAAAAAGTTTTGCCAGGATTGTTAATCATTTTTTCCAATATGATTTTTTCAGTACTATTTATTTTATATTCAGTTTCATTTTTAATAATTAAAAGTTTGTTAAGATCAATTTTAATATTATCAAAGGTTATAATTCTTTTTTCATCATTTCTTTTTGTTTTATTTAAAATATTTTTTATTCTTAAAGTTAGTTCTTTTGGCTCAAATGGTTTTGGCAAATAATCATCAGCACCTATCTCTAGGCCTTCAACTCTATTTTCAGCCTCTCCTTTAGCTGTTAATAAAATTATAGGGGTATCAATCTTAGATTTATTTTGTTTGATAAAATCAAGACCACTTTTGCCTGTCATCATTATATCTAAAATAATTAAATCAAATTTAATTATTGAAATTTTTTCTTCAGCATTTTCTGCGCTATCTGATGTAGTAACTAGAAAGTTATTTTCATTTAAATATTGTTTAATTAGAGATCTAATTCCCTCGTCATCATCTACAACTAAAATATGGGCTACAAAATCATTCATTGATTATTTTCTTTAAAACATTATCAAAGTTTAAAACTTGATCTGAACTTGAATTTAAAAGAGCATTATAAATTCTTTTTTTTTGTGTTGAAAATATTTCATCAAAAATTTTTTCTCCTTTTTCATTTAAAAAAATGTGTTTTACCCTTGTGTCTTGTTGATCTTTTTCAAAAAAAACAACATCAAGTTTAATTAAATCTTTTAAAACTCTATTTAAACTCTGCTTAGTAACCTTTAGCTTCTTTAACAGGTCAGAAATTGTAATCCCCTTATACATTGATAATATATGTAAAACTTTGTGGTGAGCTATACCTATAGAGTATTTATCTAAGGTTTTCTTGGCATCTGAAAAAGATTCACGATAACTTGTAAATAACTTTTCAATCAATTGCTTTAACTGAGTGTCCTTTAAATATAAAAGTTCTTTCATTATGGGTAAGTTATATTGACATATTATAGATACAAAGATAATTTTAGGAAAAAATTTAAATTATTTCATACATGATACCCTACGATAAAAGATCTGGTAAAATCTGGTATAATAACGAGCTTGTTGATTGGGCTGATGCAAAAATTCATATTTTAAATCATGGATTGCATTATGCTAGCTGTGTATTTGAAGGAGAAAGAGTTTATGACGGTTCAATATTCAAATTAGAAGAGCACACTACAAGACTTTTTTATTCAGCTAAAAGAATGGGAATTACAATGCCATATTCAGAAACAGAAATAAATGATGCATGTAATAAAATTATTTCAGTTCAAAATATAAAAGATGGTTATGTAAGACCAATGGCCTGGAGAGGTAGTGAAATGATGGCAATCTCTGCACAACAAACAAAAATTCATGTTGCTGTAGCAACCTGGGATTGGGGTTCTTATTTTGATCCAAAATTAAAAGTTAATGGGATTAAATTAAATATTTCAAACTGGAGAAAGCCAGCACCAAATACAATACCGTGGGACACAAAAGCATCTGGCTTATATATGATCAACACTCTGTCAAAACACGAAGCAGAGCAACAAGGTTATACAGATTCATTAATGTTAGATCATGAAGGAAATGTTGCAGAGGCAACTGGAGCAAATGTTTTTTTTAAAGATAAAAATGGGGAAATACACACTCCAATTCCAGATTGTTTTTTAGACGGAATAACAAGAAGAACAGTTATTGAGATTGCTAAATCTAAAGGAATTAAAATTAATGAGAGAAAAATTAAACCAGAAGAACTAAAAGATTTTGTTGGTTGTTTTTTAACTGGGTCAGCTGCAGAAGTAACACCAGTATCATGTATTGCGGATAATCAATTTAAAGTTTGTGAAACTATAATTGATTTAAATGAAAGTTATCAAGCTTTAGTTAGAAAAAAATAGATTATTTACTTTTTATTATCCTCAGACATTGCATGGTCAATGCCTTTTCTTAAATACTCATAACCAGTATATAGAGTTAAAAATGCAGAAAGCCAAAGCAGGATTATACCAATAGTTTGGGCATTATAATCTTGAAAATTTAAAATTTTATTACCAGTTTCACCTGTCAGTAAAAGAGCTATGGCAACCATTTGTAAAAAAGTTTTTAATTTTGCTAAATTAGTTACTGGTAATTTAATTTGCCCTCTAGCTAGAAACTCTCTTAATCCTGAAATCAGTATCTCCCTTGTAAGTATTATAATTGCAGCAATAACCTCATAATGTTTAATTGTTCCACTCATAACAAGCAATATAAGTGCGGTAGCAACAATAATTTTATCTGCTATAGGATCAAGCAATTCACCTAACTTAGACTCTTCACCCATCATTCTTGCCAACATTCCATCCAAAAAATCAGTAAATGAAGCAATTACAAACAATACGCATGCAGTTAAATCACCATAAAAACCCGGCAAATAAAATGCTAGAACAAAAAAAGGTACAATTATTATTCTACCAATTGTTAAAATATTTGGAATTTTTTTAAGCATAATTATTCGTGAAAAAAGTTATATATCTTTTTTGCAACTTTTTCCTCAACACCTTCAACTGATTTAATCTCATCAAAACTAGCAGATTCTACAGATCTAGCAGAGCCAAAGTGGTTCAATAAGGCTCTCTTTCTAATCGATCCAATACCATCAATTTGATCTAATAATGATTTTGTAATTCCTTTTGCTCTTTTTGCTCTATGAGAGGTGATAGCAAACCTATGTGCTTCATCACGCAGTCTCTGCATGAAGAAGAGGGTAGGGTCATTCTTATCAAATTTAAATGAATTTCCCTTATAGAAAAAAGTTTCATCACCACTATTTCTTAATTTACCCTTAGCAATAGCGATCATAGGAAGATCATGTAAGCCAAATTCATCCAATACTTCTTTGGCAGATGAATATTGACCTTTACCACCATCAATTAATATTAAATCAGGAAGAGTTAAATAATTTCCTTTTTCTAACATCGCTCTTTTAAATCTCCTAGTAAGAACTTCTTTTAACATTGCAAAATCATCTTGTTCAGCACCCTTTGTCTTGATGTCAAACTTTCTATATCTTTTTTTAACAAATCCTTCATTTCCAAAAGTAATCATAGCGCCTACGCTATTGGTTCCTGAGATATGGCTATTATCATAAACCTCAACTAAGTTTAGGCTACTTTTAAGATCAAATTTTTTAGCCACACCTTCAAATAAATTTTTATTATTATTTGTTTCATAAATTTTTCTATTAAGTGACTCTTTGGCATTTTTTTCTGCCATAGCAATCACTTTAGCTTTAGTTCCTTTTTTTGCTATATTAATAGAAATTGTGCTACTTTCTTTTTTGCTTAACGTTTCTTCAATTAATTTCCTGTCTTCAATTTCTGTATTAATAATAATTAATTTTGGAACATTCTTATTTTCATAAAATTGCATCAAGAAGGAAGACATTATTTCAGATATGTCTTGGTCAGGATCATGCTTTGGAAAATAAGCTTGATTGCCCCAATTTTGTTTGGATCTGTAAAAAAATACCTGAATACAGGTTTTGCCAGATTCTTTATAGGCAGCAATTACATCAGCATCAACTAGATTGGCTTCATTAATTCTTTGTGACGATTGAATTATATTTAAGGATTTAATTCTATCTCTAAAAATAGAAGCTCTTTCAAAATCCAGCTTTTCGCTGGCTTCCTCCATTTGTTTAGATAGATTTTTTTGTATATCTCTTGATTTACCTGATACAAACTGGATTGCTTGATCTACTGATTTTTTATAATCTTCTTTATCAATATAATCGACACAAGGACCAGAACATCTTTTTATCTGATAAAGAATGCAGGGTCTTTTTCTATTCTTGAACGTGCTATCATCACAAACTCGAATTTGAAATATTTTTTGAAGCATCTTAATGGTCCAATTTGCAGTTCCTGCTGAAGCAAACGGTCCAAAGTAAAATCCTTCTTTATCTTTTTTGCCCCTGTGTTTTGTAACTTGTGCCCATTGGTCTTTATTACTGATGAAAACAAAGGGAAAAGATTTGTCATCTTTAAGCAATATATTGAATTTAGGTTTATGTTTTTTGATTAAATTAGCTTCTAAAAGAAGTGCTTCACTTTCATTGGCAGTAGTCGTTATCTCTAACTTAAAAGTTTGAGAGAGCATCCTTGCTGTTCTAATGATATGATTTTTTTCAGCTACATAGCTCTTTAATCTATTAGGAAGGTTTTTTGCTTTACCTACATACAAAATCACATCTTTATAATCGAGCATTCGATAAACTCCAGGGCTTTTAGGAATTAATGGGAGCTCTTTTCTAATTACGTCTTTGCCTAATTCAGAGCTTTTCATGACTTCTTTTTTTGGTAATTTGGATACCAACAGAGGCACATTCTTTTATGATTTCTAATTTTTCAATTTGAAGCATTATTTTGCCAATTCGCTTATCTTTAAATAATACATCAAAAACATCTTCTGCAAGTGTTTCTAAAAAATTGTAGTGTTTCTTTTTTGCAAGCTTTGTAATTAGTTTTACAACCTGACCATAATTAACAATAGACTTTATATCTTTGTCATTTGTTGGTTTTCTATCCTCATAATCAATTTCTAAACTGAATTTTACTTTTTGAGTTTTTTCTTTCTCAAAATCATAATATCCAAGTTTTAAATCTAAAATTAGTTCTTTAATAAGAATTTTTTTTTCGTAATTAAACAAACTTTTGTTCTTATCAATTTTTACAATATTCAAATTATTTTTTTTCATTCTTTTCCAATTACATCTGGTGTTTGCCAGTTTAAGCACTGCCCACTATCTATAGCAATTACTTGCCCCGTAATTGAACTGTTTTTGATAAAAAAGTCAACAGCAGAACATATTTCTTTTACATTCACTTGTTGCTTCAAAGGTGTTGCTAAATACTGTTTTTTAAAATGTGTCTCAGTTTGTCTTTTATTCTTAATGGTTGGTCCAGGTGCAATTCCATTAACTCTAATATTTGGAGCTAATTCCATAGCGCTAGTTTTTGTTAGAGTGTAAAGTCCTGTTTTGCTTAAAGTGTAAGAAAAGAAAAAGGGAGTTAACTTAAAAATTCTTTGATCTATTATATTTATAATATTGTTGTTTTTACCCTTAACATTTTTTGAAAATTCTTTTGTAAGGTATGCGGGTGCTTTTAAATTTACGTCAATATGCTGGTTCCAACTTTTAGAAGAAAAATTTCTAAGACTGTCATTTTCAAACAATGAAGCATTATTAACTAAACAATCAAAGTATTTTAATTTTAACTTTGAGAATTTCATAATTTTTTTTAAATCTTGTTCTTTTGCAAGGTCACCTTTTACCAAGTAAACTTTTGTTTTATTTTTTAACAATTCCTTTTGTAATTTTTCAGCTTCAGATTTAGACTTATTGTAATGAATAACCATTTCAACTCCTGGACCTGAGAGTTTCTTTGCAATAGCAGCACCCATTCTAGTTGCGGCTCCAGTGATAATTATTTTGTTTGCTTCCATTTTTTCTTACCTTTTTGTGCTCTTGTACCAGGTAAGCCCATTGTTGATCTACCTTTTGGATATGTTCTATTTTCTTGGTTATAGTGTTTTATTTTTGGGTTTAAAACAATTTCTAACTCTGATGCTTCTAAATTTCTTATTTCATCTCTAATTTTACCAGCTTCTTCAAATTCAAGATTTGTGGCTGCATCTTTCATTCTTTTGTTGAGCATCTTTAAGTGTTTCTTTAAATTTCCACCAATATTGTCTCCAGTACCTACTTTTAAATAATCCTTATCATAAACGTTCTGCAACACATCGCTGATTTCTTTCTTGATAGAAACAGCATCAATATTATGCTTTTTATTATAGGCAACTTGAATTGCCCTTCTCCTATCAGTTTCCTGTATAGCTTTTTTTATACTTTTTGTTTCTTTATCTGCATAAAGAATAACTCTTCCTTCTAAGTTTCTTGCAGCCCTCCCAATAGTTTGAACTAAAGAAGTTTCAGATCTTAAAAATCCTTCTTTATCAGCATCTAAAATTCCAACTAATGCACACTCTGGAATATCTAGTCCTTCTCTTAAAAGGTTAATTCCCACTAAGACATCAAAAACACCAAGCCTTAAATCCCTCATGATTTCTATTCGCTCCAGTGTGTCGATATCAGAGTGTAAATATCTAACCCTAATACCATTCTCATGAAAATATTCCGTTAAATCCTCAGCCATTTTCTTAGTCAATGTAGTAACCAAAACTCTAAAATTTTTATCTATTGTTTTTTTGCACTCATGCATCAAGTCATCAACTTGATTTTTGGCAGGTTTTATTTCAACTGGTGGATCAATTAGACCAGTAGGCCTTATTATTTGTTCAACAAATTTACCCTTAACTTGTTCTAATTCCCAAGGACCAGGCGTTGCTGATACAAAAACTGTTTGGGTTCTCATTGCATCCCATTCTTCAAACTTAAGAGGTCTATTATCCATGCAAGAAGGTAATCTAAAACCATATTCGGCAAGATTACTTTTTCTAGATCTGTCTCCTTTGTACATACCATTTAACTGAGGAACTGTTACGTGGCATTCATCTACAAAAATAAGAGTATTGTCAGGAAAGTATTCAAATAGAGTGGGAGGTGGTTCTCCTGGTTTTCTTCCAGATAAAAAACGAGAATAGTTTTCAATACCAGCACAAGACCCTGTTGCTTCTATCATTTCTAAATCAAACTTAACTCTTTCTTCTAATCTTTGTGCTTCAAGTAATTTATTTTGTTCTTTAAATTTTTTTAAAGTTACTTCTAATTCTCTTTTAATTTTAATAATTGCTTGTTCGATAGTTGGTTTGGGCGTGATGTAATGACTATTAGCATAAACTTTTATTACATCTAAATCTTGTATTAGATCTCCTGTTAAGGGATCAAATTCTTCTATTTTTTCTAGTTTATCACCAAATAAACTTAATCTCCATGCTCTATCTTCAAAGTGTGAGGGAAATATTTCAAGATATTCTCCTCGAGCTCTAAAAGTTCCTCTATAAAAACTCTGATCATTTCTTTTGTATTGTAAATTTACTAAAGTTTTTATTAGTTGTTCTCTGCTGTATTCATAATCTTTCTTTAAACTCAACGTCATCTTGCTGTACGCCTCAACAGAACCCAGACCATAGATACAAGAAACACTTGCAACAATAATTACGTCATCTCTCTCTAATAGTGATCTAGTAGCTGAGTGACGCATACGATCAATTTGTTCATTAATAGATGCTTCTTTTTCAATATAAGTGTCAGACCTTGGTACATAGGCCTCAGGTGTATAGTAATCATAATAAGATACAAAATATTCAACGGCATTGTCTGGAAAAAAAGATTTCATCTCTCCATAAAGCTGTGCAGCTAGTGTTTTGTTAGGAGCAAGTATTAGAGCTGGTCTATTAGTTTTTTCAATTACTTGGGCCATTGTAAAAGTTTTTCCAGAACCTGTTACACCAAGCAAAACTTGGTTTAACTCTTCTTTATTTGCACCCTTAACTAGTTGTTTTATTGCTTCTGGCTGATCACCGGCAGGTTTAAAATCTGTAACAAGTTTAAATTTTTTTCCACCTTCTAGTTTCTGATGAATTTCAGGATTTTTACTCTGTATATCTGTAATTAAATCTTGATAAGTATTTTGCATTATCTATAAAACTATTAGAATAAAAATATATTTCAATGAGCATTATATCAGACAGTCTAAAAAAGATTAAACCATCGCCAACTATTGCTGTAACTCAAAAGGCAAGAGAGTTAAAAGCTGCTGGAAAAGATGTAATAGGTCTTGGGGCAGGTGAGCCTGACTTTGATACTCCAGATAATATCAAACAAGCGGCTATAAAAGCCATTAATGACGGTGATACTAAATATACAGCCGTTGATGGAACTGCTGCCTTAAAAGATGCCATTGTTAAAAAATTTAAAAGAGAAAACAATTTAGACTACACAACTGATCAAATCACAGTTGGTGCTGGTGGAAAACATGTAATTTATAATGCCATGATGGCAACCTTAAATGAAGGAGATGAGGTTATAGTTCCCGCTCCTTATTGGGTTTCTTATCCTGACATGGTTTTATTAGCTGGTGGAACTCCAATTATTTTAGAGTGTGATGAAAAACAAGGATTTAAAATTAATCCAGCTGAATTAGAAAAATCTATAACACAAAAAACAAAGTGGATAATATTAAATTCACCATCAAATCCAACTGGTGCTTGTTATACTGAAAGTGATATTAAAGAAATTGCAGATGTTTTAACTAAACATCCTCACGTCCATATTTTAAGTGATGATATTTATGAGCACGTAACATACGAAGGTTTTAAATTTTTTACTATTGCACAAATTGATAGCTTGAAAGAAAGAGTTCTTACAATGAACGGTGTAAGTAAAGCTTATTCAATGACTGGCTGGAGAATAGGGTATGCAGCTGGTCCTAAAGAAATTATTAAAGCAATTGCTAAAATACAATCGCAATCAACAACTAATCCATCTTCAATTAGTCAAGCTGCAGCTGTTGAAGCATTAAATGGAACTCAAGATTTTATTAAAGAGAGAGCAACTTCATTTCAAGAGAGAAGAAACTTTGTTGTTAAAGCATTAAATGAAATAGAGGGAATTGAATGTTTAAATCCAGATGGAGCATTTTATGTTTTCCCAAGTTGTAAAGGGTTAATTGGGAAAAAAGATACAAGTGGTAAAGAGCTTAAGACAGATACTGATTTTGTTCAGTCTTTATTAGAGAATAGTGGTGTTGCAGTTGTTCAAGGTTCTGCATTTGGTTTAGAAGGTTTCTTTAGAATATCTTATGCAACTTCTATGGAAAATCTTAAAAAAGCTTTAGAAAAAATATCTTCTTTTTGTAAAAGTCTTAGCTAGGTTTTTGCTTTCCCCACATCTCAAAATATTTACCTTTTTTTAACAATAAACTCTCATGCGTCCCTTGTTCGATAATAGAACCCTGATCAAGAACAATAATATTATCAGCATTTGCAGCTGTAGATAGTCGGTGAGCAATTATTAAAGTTGTTTTACCTTTAGAGACATTTTCTAGATTTTTTTGAATTTCTTTTTCTGTACTAGTATCTAATGCAGATGTCGCTTCATCAAAGAAAAATATTTTAGGATTTTTTAGAATAGTTCTTGCAATAGCAACTCTCTGTTTCTCTCCACCAGATAATTTCAACCCTCTTTCTCCTACAATTGTTTCATAACCATCTGGTAAAATTGTTATAAAATCATGTATATCTGCATTTTGGGCAGCACTAATAACCTCCTCTTTAGTAGCACCAGTATTACCGTAAGCTATATTATAATAAATTGTGTCATTAAATAAGACAGTGTCCTGTGGGACTACACCAATAATTTTTCTTAAAGAGTTTTGAGAAATTTTATTTACATTTGTATTGTTAATAAAAATATTTCCCTCTTTTGGATCATAAAACTTGAATAACAGTCTACTTATTGTTGATTTACCGGCACCAGTTGGTCCTACGATGGCTACTTTTTTTCCATTAGGAACAGTAAATGAAATATTTTTAATGATAGTTCTTCTTATATCGTAATCAAAACTAATGTTTTCAAATCTAATTTCTGCATCGTTACTTTGGGGTATATCCTCAAGATCATCATTTGTTGTTGGAGCAACCTCTAATAAGCTAAACATATTTTCCATATCAGTCAGTGCTTGCCTAATTTCTCTATAAACAGAACCTAACCAATTCAATGGCTGATATAATTGGAGCATGTAGGCATTAATTACAACAAACCCACCAATATTAATTTCTCCACTTTTGATCCCATAAACTGACATCACCAACATAATAGTAATACCCACCATTATGATAAATGTTTGGGCTATGTTTAATAGTGAAAGAGAATGTCTACTTTGATTTGCTGCTAACTCATATTCTTCTAATGATTGATCAAGTCTATTAGCTTCAAAGGCTTCATTGTTAAAATATTTAACTGTCTCAAAGTTCAATAAACTATCAATCATCTTAGTGCTGACATCGTTATCCGCTTGGTTCATTCTTTTTCTAAATACATTTCTCCATTCAGTAATCTTAAAAGTTAAGAAAGAATAAAGGCCAATAGTTACAAGTGTTACAACAGCATACCATGGGCCATATAGATAAAATAAAATCCCAGAAACTAAGAACACTTCAAAGAAAGTAGGAGCAATATTAAACAAAACATATCTTAGAAGAAAATCTATTCCTTTAGTTCCTCTGTCTATATATTTTGCTAGTGCACCTGTTTGTCTATTTAAATGAAATTGTAAAGATAGATTGTGAAGATGTTGGAACATTGTCAAAGATATTTGTCTAATAGAATGCTGGGAAACTTTTGAAAATAAGGCGTCTCTAATTTCAACAAATGTGAAAGCAATTACTCTAGTTACACCATACCCAACTACTAAAGCTATTGGTACCAGCATAAATAAATTAATGCCTGAACTTAATTCTGTCAGAGAGTTTACCGCACTACCCAATACTAAAGGAGTGCTAACACTTGCTATTTTTGCTAAAACTAAAGCAACAACTGCAAAACTAACTCGTATCCTTAAATCTTTCCTTTTTTTAGGCCACAAATAAGGAAGCAACAGTTTAAAAGTCTTAATATATTTACCCTTTTTCACAATCTAGATATAACTGATTAGTAAAAATTTGTTACAAGCAAATTAGACTTTATAATAAATTAAAAAATGATATTTAAACTAAAAAAAGTAATAAGGAGACATAAATGTTAAGTGTATATTTGGCAGGTGAAATTCACAGTAATTGGCGAGAAGAAATTATTCAACTTTGTGAAAAAGAGAAATTAGATGTTAAATTTACCTCTCCTGTAACTGATCATGAGGCCTCTGACAATTGTGGTGTAGAAATTCTAGGAGCAGAAGAAAAAAATTTTTGGAAAGATAGAAAAGGCGCTAATATTAATTCCATTCGAACCAAAAAATCTATTCAAGATTGTGATGTAATTATTGTTAAGTTTGGAGAAAAATTTAAGCAGTGGAATGCAGCATTTGATGCGGGTTATGCCACAGCACTTAATAAATCTATGATTGTTATTCATAACGATGATCATCAACATGCCCTTAAAGAAGTGGATGGCTCTGCTGCTGCTGTTGCTTCAGATCAAAAACAAGCTTTTCGTATATTGAAATATATATTGGAAGGTTCCTTAAAGTAATGAAAACAGCTTTGTTATTTGGTTCATCCGGCTTAGTTGGAGGACATCTTCTTAATCAATTAATTAAAGATACTAATTACTCTAAAATAAAATTATTTGTTCGTTCAGTTCCTGAAATTAGTGATCCAAAAGTAGAGATTATTAAGACTGATTTTAGTAATTTACAAAATCACAAAGAAGACATCAAAGGAGATGATTGTTTCGTTTGTATTGGTACAACAAAAAAAAATTCACCTGATAAAGATGAATATAAAAGAGTTGAACTTGATATTCCTAAAGAAGTTGCAAAAATTGCAAAATCAAATTTGGTTAACTCATTTATTTTTGTCTCTGCATTGTATGCAAACCCCAAGAGTTCAGGAGAATACATAAGATGTAAAGGACTAGTTGAAGAGGAGTTAAAAGAACTTAATTTTCCAAAACTTGGAATAATGAGACCATCTTTTTTATTAGGTAATAGAAAAGAAAAGAGAGTAAGTGAAACAATAGGTATTTTTGTATTTAAGTTTCTTTCTCCATTACTTTTAGGTCCTTTAAAGAAAATGAAACCTATTCATTCCGAGACAGTTGCAAAAACTATGATTAGAGCTGCAAATGAAAACTTAGAAAAAAATATTTTCGAGTCGAATGAAATCGATGAATTAGTTTTAAACCAATCCTAATCTCACAACAGATTTAGCAGTTTCAGATATACAGCCTTTTGCAGGATTAAATTTTAACCCTAATAACTCTTCGGCATAGGTTGTGTCAGTTTGCATTACAATCTCAAGATCTGGAATTAAAGTTTTAGCACTTGAGTCAAACAAACTAATTAATTTAACCATAAAATTTGGTAGTTCTTTTTTGGGAAGTTTTTTTGCATACTCTGGCATTGCTTCAGCCATTATTTGGGATAACTCAATTAGTTTTTTTACTTCTTTTCCAACAATTAATCTTCTACCACCAACCTTGGTATTTCCAATACAAGCAACATGTGCTTTTGCAACATCTTTTACATCCGAAATCAAAATTCCCCATTTAGGTGCTGCTGGAAATTTGCCTTTTAGAAACTGCCTAACATATTCAATTGAAGTTCCTCCTTTTTTATCAAGAGCGTCACCAAATACTCCACCAGGATTAATCATAGTTAATTTATTTTTTAATCCTTTACTCTCCATTAGTTCCCACGCTGCTTTTTCAGCTTTTGTTTTTGATAAAAAGTAATCGTTTACTCCCTCTTTCCAGTTTTCATCTGTCCAATCATTTTCGTTAAATGAATATGGATTACTTCTGTTAGGTTTTCTAAACATGGCTGCAATTGAAGAGGTGACTATAAATTGTTCAACATCAGCATTTAAACCTGCATTTAAAACTCTCAGCGTTCCATCTACAGCGGGGGCTAATAAACTATTTCTATTATTAGAAACTTTAAAAGGAAATGGAGATGCAAGATGCATTATATATTTACAATCTTTAGCAGCCTCAACCCAACCATCATCTTTTAAAAGGTCTAATTCAACAAAAGATAATTTATCTATAGAAGCATGCTGACTTATAGTTTCTTTAGTTTGTTCAATTAAAGTATTGTTCCTAACAGTTCCTAAAACTTCATATCCAGCATTTAATAATTCAATTGCGGTATGTTTTGCTATCCAGCCACTTATTCCAGTTAATAATACTTTATTTGTCATTTTGTTGGTACTTTTAATTAAATTTATGTTTTGGTACATATGAACATAAATAATCTTTTATCAACTAATTATAAGCTTACTAGTCACTTCAAAGTTACTTAAATTATGACTGGTCATTTTTTGTTATTACTTTACTAAAGTGATAAAAAAAATATATATTTGATTAAAAAAGGAGAAATATGAAACTTATATTAAATATGGAAGTAGAAAATTGGGATACATTTAATAAAGTATATATCTTAGGTGATAACTCAAACAGAGAAAATGCTGGTATAAAAAAAATCTTTATCGGACATGAGGAAGATAAACCAACAAAAGTTCATGCTATTTTTGATATACCCCACACAAATGCTATGCGTGAATACATGGATAATCCAGAGGCCAAAAAAATGGCCCAAGAATCTGGAATTAAATTTGAAACTTTATTTGGAGTAACTTGTAAAGATTAACAATAACAAAAAAAATGGAAAAAATTAATCAAAAACAATCATGTCCTTTTTCAAACGTTATGGAATTATTAGGTGGGAAATGGAAGATTTTTATTATCCTGAGAATCTATGAAAATAAGAAAATAAGATTTAATGAGCTTAAAAAAATAGTAACTAATATCAGCTCCCAAGTTTTGGCAAGAAAACTTGATGAAATGAGAAAAGATGGTTTGGTTGTTAAAATTATTAATAGATCTCAAAACGTAGATTATAAATTAAGTGAATTCGGAAATTCAGCTATACCAATAATATCTGCTTTAAAAAAATGGAGCTTAGGTAGGAAAAAAGAAATTTCTAAAATAGTGAATATTTAAGTTAATAATACTTTATTTGTCATTTTGTTGCTCCTTTTAGTTAAATCTAAAATTTCTCAACTGATGTTCTTAATTCAGTTTCCCAAGACCATGCACTTTTATCTTGGTCATGAAACTGAAGATATACTTTTGCAATTTCATCTGGATGTATAGTCTTATATGAACCATAATTTTCTTGGCCAATACCACCATCGATAATAAAGTGTCCAATATGGATATTTTGAGGATGTAATTCTCTTGCTAATGATTGGGCCAAGCCTCTTAATCCAAACTTTCCCATTGCGAAAACAGATGATTTTGGAAAACCCTTTATACTTGCAGTAGCACCAGTAAAAAAAATACTTCCACGTTTTTTTTTAAGCATTCTTATTGCTGCTTGTTGAGCTACTAAAAATCCCCCATAACATGAAATATTAATTGCTTCATGTGCTTTTTTAGGATCAAGATCAATTATGCTTCCCCCAAGACTTTTGGAAGGATTATAGATTACCAAATTAGGAGCACCAATTATTTTGTCAGTTTTATTAAATAAGTTTTTTACACTTTTAATGTTGGTGGCATCACATTTAATTGCATCAGCACCAATTTCTTTTTTTAAATTTTTTAGTTTTTCAATATTTCTTGCTGCTAGAACAACTTTCATTCCCCTTGAAGCGCACAACTGGGCTAACGATGCACTCAATCCACTTCCAGCTCCAACAATTAAAGCTGACTCATTCATTTATGATGATAGATGTTTTTCAGCTTCAAGTGCTGCCATACAGCCCATACCAGCAGCTGTAACTGCTTGTCTGAAAGTCTTGTCTTTAACGTCACCTGCAGCATAAACACCAGGGATATTAGTTTCTGTTAAATCTGGTTTAGTTAATAAATAACCTTCTTTATCCATATCTAATTGACCTTTAAAAAGAGCCGTTGCTGGATCATGACCAATTGCAATGAATAAGCCATCTATTTTCATTTCTTCAATTTTATTAGTTTTTAAATTTTTAACTTTAATCGCTGTAACATTTTTAGGTTCACTATCACCAATAACTTCTTCAACAGCACTATCCCAAATTATTTCAATTTTTTTATTTGCCATTAATTTTTTTTGAAGTAATTTTTCTGCTCTTAAAGTATCTCTTCTATGAATTAATTTTACCTTCGATGCAAATTTTGTAAGAAACATTGCCTCTTCTACTGCTGCATTTCCACCACCAACAACTGCTACAACTTTTTCTTTAAAGAAAAAACCATCACATGTTGCACAAGCTGAAACACCAAAGCCTCTATATGCTTGTTCTGATTCTATATTTAACCATCTTGCCTGAGCACCTGTTGAAATAATTATGCTATCAGCTGTATATTTTTGACCACTATCTCCAATAGCTTCAAAAGGTGTAGATTTTAAATTTACTGATCCGATATGATCTTCAATCATTTCTGTACCAACTGCTTTTGCTTGGTCTCGCATTTGATCCATTAACCATGGACCTTGAATTACATCTGAAAAACCAGGGTAATTTTCCACGTCTGTTGTTGTAGTTAATTGTCCACCTGGTTCAGAGCCGTATACTAAAACAGGGCTTAGCATTGCTCGGGCAGCATACACAGCTGCTGTATAGCCAGCTGGACCTGACCCTATTATTAACACTTTTGTGTGTTTAATTGGATTTTCACTCATGCAGAAGTTATATATGGATAAATGACAAAATTAAAAGGGTTATTATTAACTGAGGGCATGCACGGCATGATTAGCCAAGTTGAAGGATTAGCTAAGGCTTTAGATTTAGATTTTATACACGAGAAGATTGAAATTAATAATTTTTGGAAATTATTTCCACCCAAAGTAACACCTGTGCAAGATTTTGTTTTTAAAAATAAAATTGATAGCCAGTTTGATGTTGTTATTTCTTGTGGAAGAAAAAGTGTAATACCATCAATATATTTAAAGAAAAAATTTAAAAATAAAATCATAAATATTCACATTCAAGAACCTAAAGTGTCATTAGATAATTTTGATTTTGTGGTTGCACCCGAACACGACGGTTTAAAGGGCAATAACGTACTAACAAGTAAAGGAGCGGTTCATTATTTAACTAATGATGAGTTGGACCAGTATGAAAATTATTTAAAATCTAGAATTAATAGTCAAAAGAAAATTGTTACCTTAATATTAGGAGGACCAACTAGATATTATGATTATAATAATCGAGTCATAGATGGTATTTTTTCAAAGATTGAGCAAAATTTCTTAAAAAATAACTATCAAGTAATTATTATTCCCTCAATGAGAACTCCTCAGAATATAATAGAAAAAGCTAAGAATTATTTTGATAAAGATCAAATCATAATACCTAATGTTGATAAAAAAGCTTATCTTTCTTCATTAAAAATTTCAGATCATATTATTGTTACTTGCGATTCTACTTCAATGATTTCAGAAGCTGCAATTACTGGAAAGCCAATTTATGTAGCTCAAATGCCAGCAAGTAAAAATAATCAGAGATTTAAAAGCTTTTTTAATTTATTCGAGTCTTTAAATATAATAAAAGAATTAAATAATTCTATTGAAAATTGGACTTATACAAAACTAAACGAAACTAATAAAATAGCGAACCAAATAAAAGAAAAAATAAAACAACATGACTTTTCTTAATTCAATTTTAAATAACTCCAAGGAACACAATGATCCTTTTAAACATTGGGAGTTAAATAAACCATTATCAAATGATGCTATTAATGAAATCATAAGTGCTGACATACCCGATCTAAATCAACTTGATTTAGAATATGATGGAACAAGAGCTATTGACGGGGGTGCACCAGAATTTAGAGAAGGGATAACAAGTGGTGGTAAAGCAATAAAATTTAGATGTTTTATTACAAAAGAAAATAGCAAGAAGTTTCCAGCATTAACAAAACTAATCAATGAACTTCAATCAAAAGAAACATGCTCCAAGATTTCAAGTCTTATAAATAGAGATCTGTCTAATTCTTATGTAAGAGTAGAAGTAATTTGTGACAGAAAAGGATTTTGGCTTAAGCCACATTGTGATATTAAAGAAAAACTAGTCTCGTGTCTGTTATTTGTTAATGAATTTAATGAATCTGAGACACTAGGTACTGATTTTTATAATGAAAAGTTAGAAAAAGTTAAAACTGTTCCATATAAAAATAACTATGGTTACTTCTTTACTAGTGGGCCAAATACTTGGCACGGGATGGAAAAGAAGGAGATCGTCAAAGAAAGACGTTGTTTACAAGTTAATTACGTCTCTTTTCCTACAGATTGGAAAGTTAAGTAGTATTAAATTTATAGAGACTTGTATCTATCACCACTGATAGGGCGTACACTTAGTTTTTTTAGATACTGCCAAATAATTTTACACTTCATTACTTAGGCAATAATTTTTTAGAAAACAACTTTATTAGAATAGCCCATCATTCATGCTTTTTTGCATGGGTTATGTGTTGGATTTATTATGATTATAAAAGACATAGCTAAACAAGGAATTCCAGAAATAGGTAATATTTTACCTTTAAAAAAAAATAATATTATTCCAATAAAAATTAGTAAGACTATAGAAATAGTCGTAGTCCCTAACTTTGGAGAGGTAAATTCACATCAAGATAATGTCGGAATTATTCTAGAAGAAAAAAATGTTCTAAGGATTTTATCTAAACGATATAAAAATGTTTTAATTACTGAAATTAATTCAGAAGAAGATCTTGAAGCCCTAGTTAAAAGAAAGCCTGATTTAGTATTCTCTGGTGTTAAGTATTTCTTTTTTAATAATAGGAAAATATGGCTAAATGATTATTTAGAGATGTTTGAAATTCCATATATCGCCTCAAGTAAAGCAGCTCTTGATAATGAAAGTGATAAAAATAGAGCAAAAAAAATTATGCAAAAAAATAATATTAGAACTGCAGATTTTTTTATAACAAACCCTGGTGAATACTTAAAAGAATCATCAATACCAATAAAATTTCCCCTTTTTATAAAACCAGTAACTGGTGGAGATAGCAGGGGTGTGGATAAAAATTCAATTGTATTTAATTTTGAAGATTTTACCTCAAAAGTATTAGACATTAAAATAAAGCAAAACTCACCTTCTTTAGTCGAAACATATTTAGCAGGAAAAGAATATAGTGTTGGTATTTTTGAAGATAGTATTGACGGAACTTTAAGAGCTATGCCAATAGAAATTATCGTAAAAGAAAATGTAGACGGTCATTGCATTCTTGATTTTGATGTTAAAAAAAATGACGAAGAGAGCGTAATTCTTGTTTCAGATGTTGCGGTCTTTGACAAACTTTCTAAATTAGCAAAAGATTCGTTCAAAGCTTTAGGTGGAAAATCTTTAGGTAGAATAGATATTAAAATGGACCATTTAGGCTCTCCTCATTTTATAGAAGCAAATTTAATGCCAGGTCTTCGAAAAGGCTATTTCTATAGATCATGCGTACTAAACCTTGATATGAGTTACGAAGATATGATTTTTAGTATTGCAAATACTGGCTTGTCTTCACATTAAATATCTTGAAGCGCTGTAACAGTAATCTCTTTTGTTTTTAAAGATCTAATCCCCATCAAGCAAGCTTGAGCAGTAGACATGTTTGTACAATAAGGAACTTTGTTACCTAGTGTTGCCCTTCTTAAAGCCATTGCATCATGAAGACGGTGCTCACTATTTCCACCACCCGTATTAATAACTAAAGCAATTTTTTTAGAATTTAGTACATCAACAATGTGAGGTGATCCTCCACTAACCTTGTTTATTGTTTTGCACTTTATTCCATGTTTACGAATGTAGTCGGCAGTCCCACCCGTAGCACATAAAGTAAAATTTAATTTTATTAATTGTTTTGCTAAATCTACACCTTCATCTTTATGACCATCTTTGAGAGAGATAAATGCTAAACCTTTTGTCGGTAATGAGTTTGAAGCAGCAATTTGGCTTTTTGCATAAGCCATACCAAAATCCTTGTCAAATCCCATTACTTCACCTGTTGATTTCATCTCAGGCCCCAACAATAGGTCGCTATTTGGGAATTTATTGAAAGGAAATACTGCTTCTTTAACTGCAAATAAGTTTTTATTTTTACCTCTTAAGTTAAATTTAGATAACTTTTCACCAGTCATTACACGTGATGCAATTTTAGCAAGAGGCAATCCTTTGGCTTTAGATACAAAAGGAACTGTTCTGCTTGCTCTTGGATTTACTTCTATTACATAAATTTCATCATTTTTAATGGCAAATTGAATATTCATAAAACCTTTAACATTTAAAGCTAAAGCTAATTTTTTTGTTTGAACCTCTATTTCTGTTATCAACTTTGGTTTAATAGATATAGGAGGCAAAGAACATGCAGAATCCCCTGAGTGAATACCTGCTTCTTCAATGTGCTGCATGATACCTGCAACAAATACTTCTTTGCCATCAGATATTGCATCAACATCTACTTCCATAGCGTGACTAATAAACTTATCTATTAATATTGGATTATCTTCTGCAGCTTTAAATGCCTCTTCTACAAAGTTTTTTAATTGGCTTTTCTCATGAACAATTTCCATCGCTCTTCCGCCTAACACATAAGAAGGTCTCACCATTAATGGCAGACCAATTTTTTCAGCAATTTGAATGGCTTGCTTGTAAGTTTTAGCAATACCACTTTCAGCTTGTTTTAATTTTAATCTATCAAGTAATTTTCTAAATCTATCTCTGTCTTCAGCAAGATCTATTGAGGTGTACTGCGTTCCAAGAATTGGAAGTTTGTTATCATGTAAAAACTTTGCAAGTCTTATAGGAGTTTGTCCACCAAACTGAGCAATGATCCCTACA
This sequence comes from Candidatus Pelagibacter sp. Uisw_106, assembly GCF_047724975.1. GTDB lineage: Bacteria > Pseudomonadota > Alphaproteobacteria > Pelagibacterales > Pelagibacteraceae > Pelagibacter. The sequence goes on along the minus strand of NZ_CP159819.1, from coordinate 1,008,112 downwards.
AGGTTTCCTTTTTGCTGTTCTTTTTTAATAATATTATAAACATACTCTTCTTTAAGAGGTTCAAAATAAAGCCTATCACTTGTGTCGTAGTCTGTTGAAACTGTTTCAGGATTACAGTTAATCATTATAGTTTCAAAACCACTATCTTTAAGAGCATAACTTGCTTGGCAACAACAGTAATCAAACTCAATACCTTGGCCTATACGGTTTGGTCCACCACCTAAAATTATGATTTTTTTTTTTGAAGAAGGTTCTGCTTCACACTCTGAATTCAAAGCATAATTTCTTTGATATGTTGAGTACATATAAGGTGTGAAAGATTTAAATTCAGCAGCACAGGTGTCTACTTTTTTGTAAACTGGTAATACTTTTAAAGCAGTTCTTTTTTTTCTAACAAGGTCTTCAGGAATTTTAGTGATTTCAGATAGTTTTTTATCAGAAAAACCTATTGATTTAATTCTATTAAATTCATTATAATCTTTAGGAAGACCTCTTTTTTGTATTTTATTTTCTTCATCAACAATTTCTTTTATTTGCTCTAAAAACCAAGGGTCTATCTTACAAAGTTGGTGAATTCTTTTAAGGCTTATTTTTTTTCTAAACGCTTCAGCAGCTAATAATATTCTATTTGGAATATTCTTTTTTAATTCTTTTTCTATTTCTTTTTTGCTAAGTGGAAAAATTCGATCTAAGCCTGAAAAGCCAATTTCAAGAGAAACCAATGCTTTTTGAAGAGATTCTTTAAAGTTTCTACCAATTGCCATTGCTTCACCAACTGATTTCATTGAAGTTCCAAGAATTGCCTCAGAAGTAGAGAATTTTTCAAAGGTAAACCTTGGTATTTTAGTTACCACATAATCAATACTAGGCTCAAAAGAAGCAGGTGTTGTTTTGGTAATTTCATTTTTTAATTCATCAAGCGTGTAGCCAACAGCTAGTTTTGCTGCAACTTTTGCAATTGGAAACCCTGTTGCTTTAGAGGCAAGGGCAGATGAACGTGATACTCTTGGGTTCATTTCAATGATAACCATTCTGCCATCTTTAGGATTGATTGCAAATTGAACATTTGATCCACCCGTTTCTACTCCAATTTTTCTAAGACAAGCAATAGATGCATTTCTCATAACTTGGTATTCTTTATCCGTAAGTGTTAGAGCGGGTGCTACAGTAATTGAGTCTCCCGTATGAATTCCCATTGGGTCAATGTTTTCAATAGAACAAATAATAATACAGTTATCTTTTTTATCTCTAACAACTTCCATTTCAAATTCTTTCCAACCCTCAAGGCATTCTTCAATTAAAATTTGGTTAACAGGGGATTCGTGTAAACCATCTTTAACTATTTTTAGATATTCTTTTTCAGATTTGGCAATTCCCCCACCTAAACCACCCAAAGTAAATGCAGGTCTAATGATTGCAGGTAATCCAATTTGTTTTAATGCTTTTGCCGCATCTCTAATATGATTTACCACTTTAGATTTTGGTAAGTCCAAACCAATATCTAACATATTTTTTCTGAATTTTTTTCTGTCCTCTGCATTAGAGATTGCCTTAGAATTTGCACCAATTAGCTCAATCTTATATTTTTTAAGAATTCCTTTCTTCTCTGCTTCCATTGCTAAATTCAAAGCAGTTTGGCCACCCATTGTTGGTAAAATTGCATCTGGTTTCTCTTTTTTTAAAATTTTTTCTAATACCTCTAAAGTTATTGGTTCAATATAAGTTTTATCCGCAACACCAGGGTCTGTCATGATAGTTGCTGGATTAGAGTTAATCAAAACAACTTTATAGCCTTCATCTTTAAGAGCTTTACAGGCTTGTGTCCCTGAGTAGTCAAACTCACAGGCTTGACCAATGATAATGGGCCCAGCACCAACAACTAATATAGTTTTAAGATCTTTTCTTTTTGGCATTTTTTTTTATGTTGTTAATAAATTCTTCAAATAAGTAAACACTATCTTGCGGTCCAGGATTTGATTCAGGGTGATACTGAACAGAAAAAACGGGTTTATTTTTTAATCTAATTCCTTCAATGCAATTATCAAATAAAGATTTATGAGTTACTTCAATATTTTTTGGTAATGTTGCTCTCACAATTTCAAAGCCATGATTTTGACTGGTAATTTCAACATTGTCTTTAATTAAGTTTTTAACTGGATGGTTAGCACCTCTATGACCTAGTTTCATTTTTTTAGTTTTTGCACCAAGTGCCAAGGCTAGAATTTGATGACCAAGACAAATACCAAAAATAGGCAAATTATTTTTGATCAATTCTTTATTGATTTCAATTGCATATTTTCCAGTTGCTGCAGGGTCACCAGGACCATTGGATAAAAAGATCCCATCTGGCTTTAATTTAAGGATGTCTTTTGCACTCATTTTGCACGAAACCACTGTTACTTTACAATTAAGATCTGAAAAATATCTTAGGATATTTTTCTTAATTCCATAATCAATTGCAACAACGTGTAATGAGTTTTTTTTATTTTTTAAGTAACCAGCTTCTTTTTTCCAAGTTTTTAAACCTGACCAAATATAATTTTTTTTAGTAGTCACTTGTTCTGCTAAATCTAAATTATTTAACCCACTCCATTTTGTTGTAATATTTGTTAATTTATTAATATTGAAATTGCCTTTATTAGAAAAAGAAATAGTTCCTTTAGGTGCTCCATTATCTCTAATATAATTGGTTAAACCTCTTGTATCCAAACCAGTGATTCCAACAATTTTATTTTTTTTTAACCACATGTCTAAATTAACTAAAGATCTATAATTAGAAGGACTTGTTATTTCAGAGTTAAAAATTACACCTTTGGTCCAAACTTTATCAGACTCTAAATCTTCTTTATTAGTTCCAACGTTACCAATGTGTGGAAAAGTAAAATTGATAATTTGCCCAGCATAAGAGGGATCTGAAATAATTTCTTGATACCCGGTTAGAGAAGTATTGAAACACACTTCACCTGTGGCAGTTCCTTGATAGCCAATACCAACCCCTTTAAAGATAGTTTTATTTTCAAGAACTAAAATGCCTGTGTGAATCTGTGAGATTTTGTTAAAGCTAATTTTTTTTGCTTTTTTGATCAATTACAACTCATGAGTTAAAGGTTAATACAATAAAACCTTAATTATCGCAACAGAGATGTATTATAAAATTATAAAAAAACAATTTTTCTTTTGAAGAATTTTCACTTTGCAGTAGATTAAAAAATATTATGACATTGAAAGAAAAAATTGAAACTAACTATAAAAATTCTCTAAAATCAAAAAATAAGGTTGAAATCTCAACCTACAGGTTAATTTTATCTGGAATAAAAGATATTGATATTATCAATAGATCTGGCTCTGACATAAAAGTAACAGACGATGAGGATATTAAAAAACTTTTAAAGAAAATGATCAAGCAAAGAACCGAATCAATAGATATCTATAAAAAAAATGACAGGATGGATTTGCTAGAAGTTGAGCAAAATGAATTTGATCTTTTATCTAGTTTTTTACCACAGCAGTTAAACGATGAGAAAACTAAAAAGATATGCGTTGATACAATAAGTAAATTGGGTGCTGCATCAATTAAAGACATGGGTAAAGTGATGGGTGAATTGAAAAAAAGATACCCTGACAACCTAGACTTTGCTAAAGCCGGACCCTTACTCAAAGAACTATTGAATAAATAATGAAATACCCAAAAGAGCATTTAGACGAAATTAAAACTCGTTTAAAGGTTTCGACAGTTGTATCAAAGTCTGTCAGTCTAAAAAAAAGAGGCAAAGAATTTGTAGGTTTATCACCTTTTAAAACTGAAAAAACACCTTCGTTTACAGTTAATGATGAAAAAGAATTTTATCATTGTTTTGCAACATCAGAACATGGGAATATTTTTGATTTTGTAATGAAAACTCAAAATTTGAAATTTGGAGAAGCGGTAAAGTCATTAGCAAATCTTGCAGGTATGAGACCTTATACATTCTCAAAACAAGATGAAGAGCGTGAAAAAAATTGGCAAGAGTATTGCTCAATCTATAATCAATATGTTCAATTTTATCATGATGAAATTTTAAAAAATGAAAGTTTAACTATTGCGAGAGATTATTTAAAGAAAAGGAACCTTAGTAAGAATGAAGTAAAAAATTTTAAGATTGGATTTGTTGAAAGAAACTCTAATTTTTATGAAAAATTAAAAGATGAATTTAGTGAGAAAGTTTTAGTTGAAAGTGGTCTTTTTTATTTAGATGAAAAAAAGAATAAATATGTTGAAAGATTTCGAGATAGAATAATATTTCCGATTAATAATATTTCAGGCCAACCTATTGGATTGGGAGGAAGAACTATCCAAGAAAATAGTTATTCAGCAAAATATATCAATTCTCCTGAAACACCTTTTTTTAAAAAAGGTTCTAATTTATATAATCTGGACTTAGCTAGAAGATTATCAAATAAAATAGACCACGTATATTTAGTTGAAGGATATATGGATGTTGTTGGTTTAAGTAAAAATGGAATTGAAAATGTTGTAGCAAATCTTGGAACCTCTTTGACAGATAGACAAATTTTAATACTCAACCAATTCTTTGAAGATATAATTATCTGTTTTGATGGTGATGAGAGTGGATACAAAGCGGCGCTTAGAGCAGCAGAAAATTCAATTAAAGAACTACAACCAGAAAAACAAATTTCGTTTCTTTTTTTGCCAGATGGAGAAGACCCTGATAGTTATGCAAACAAAAATGGCAAAGCAAATTTTATAGATTTTACTAAACAAGCAAAAATCTCAATTCATCAATTTATATTTAACCATTATAAACAGCAAACTGACAACAATCCTTCATCAATGGCTATTTTTGAAAAAAAATTAAGAGCTATTGCTGCAACTATAAAAGATGATTTTATAAAAAAATATGTATTAGAGTTTTTCTTGGAAAAAATTTCATCTTTAACTCCACATAGTAATGTAGGAAAAAAACAATTTTATACCAAAAAAATTAAATCATTACAGTCTACTCAAAGACACTTTAACGAAAGTAAATTATTGAGTGGTGTAGAAGCTTAAAGAGTTTTCATTGCTTTATTTGATAATGAATAATTTAGATTTATTTCAAGAAAATATTCACATGATTGAAAATATAAAGCTATTTAGTGAAGAAAATAAATTAATTCACGAAACTTTGATAACTAAACTAAAGAGTGGAGAAAAACTTACCTTAGATCAAATTCCTATCGATCCTCAATTAACTGAAAAGATCTTTAAATTTGCTTCGATAAAGCATATTCTGAATAACCATCAAAATGATCAGAATAAAATGTTTGAACTGCTAGAGGAAGTCTCTAGAGACCTTAAAAACTACGATTTAGAGTTTAGGATTGAAGAGCTTGAATCGAAGTTTTCTAAAGATTTAAGCGAAAGTACATTCAATGAAATAAGAGAGCTAAAAAAACAAAAAAACATCAATTAAATCCCTTAAAAAATACGTGGATTTTTCTCAAATTGGGCTTATATAAGTCATTTCAAATATACTATTGTGGAAAGAATAATTACAAAATCATTTGCTAGACTTATGGGTCGTGGGACTCATAGAGGATTTATCACTTTTGATGAGTTAAATAAATCATTAGGTAAAAGAAATCTTTCAGACGACAATTTAGAACAAGCCTTCATGCACATTCTTGATGAGAATGTAGCACTAGTGGAAAAAAAATCTGATTTTAAAGTTTTAAGAAAAAAAGAAAATTCATCTAAAGAAGAGGGTAAGACAATTGAGAAAAGTGATGACCCTATAAGAATGTATTTAAGAGAAATGGGTGGAGTAGAGCTTTTATCTCGTGAAGGTGAAATTGCAATTGCAAAAAGAATAGAAGCTGGGAAAGATGTAATGCTTATCGCATTAGCACAAAGCCCAATTACCGCACAACAATTTGTAGAGTGGGATGAAAAACTTCAAAGTGATGAAATTTTAGTTAGAGAAATTATCGATATTGACACTAACTACATGGAAGATGAAAATACAGGCCCAAGTGCAAAACAAAGAAATTCTGGTGAAACTGATAAAAATGATGAAAATAATGGAGACGATGATGAGTTTAATCCAACGCTTGCAGCAATGGAAACTGAAATCAAACCAAAAGTTTTAAAAACTGTAAATACTTTAACAAAAGAATATGCAAAATTAATCAAGTATCAAAAAGAAAAACTTGATGGTATTTTAAACGCAGTAAGCTTCTCAACTGCTAAAGAAAAAGGACATGATAAAATTGTAAGTGATATTTTAGAAAATATTAAATCATTACAATTGTCACCATCTGTAACAGAGGAATTGGTTCAAAAGCACTATGTAGAAAATAAAAAAATTGTTTCACTAGAAGGAAATCTTTTAAGATTAGCAATGGACCAAAAAATTCCAAGAAATGAATTTATTAAGTTTTATATTGGCAATGAAATTAATCCAAATCTTAAAAAGTTCCTTGATACTAACCCCATGTGGAAGCAGTTTTTTTCTAAAAATAAAGATGAATTTAAAAACATAAGAGAGAGATTAATTGAGATTAGTCATAAACTTGGAATTTCAGTCACTGATTATAAAAAAATAGTTAGCCGAGTTCAAAAAGGTGAAAAAGAATCTAGAATTGCAAAAAAAGAAATGGTTGAAGCAAACTTAAGATTAGTAATTTCAATTGCAAAAAAATATACAAACAGAGGACTTCAATTTTTAGACCTTATTCAAGAAGGAAACATTGGTCTTATGAAAGCTGTAGATAAATTTGAATACAGAAGAGGTTATAAGTTTTCAACATATGCTACTTGGTGGATCAGACAAGCAATAACCAGATCTATTGCTGACCAAGCTCGTACAATAAGAATTCCAGTTCACATGATTGAAACTATTAATAAAATTGTGAGAACTCAAAGATTAATTTTAAGTGAGTTTGGTAGAGAGGCCACACCTGAAGAACTAGCACAAAAATTAAGGATGCCTTTAGATAAAGTTAGAAAAGTTTTAAAAATATCAAAAGAACCCGTGTCCCTTGAAAAACCAGTGGGTGATGAAGAGGATAGTAGTTTGGGTGATTTTATTGAAGATACAAAAGCATTAGCACCTTTAGAGCAGGCTATTAAGTCAAATCTAAGTGAAGCTACGACTAAGATTTTATCAACTTTAACACCAAGAGAAGAAAGAGTTCTTAGAATGAGATTTGGTGTTGGAATGAATACAGACCATACTCTTGAAGAAGTAGGTCTTCAGTTTTCTGTAACAAGAGAGCGTATTAGACAGATAGAAGCTAAAGCTTTAAGAAAATTAAAACACCCAAGCAGATCCAAACAGTTAAAAAGCTTTTTAGAAAGTTAAAATTCAAAGGGACTGTAGCTCAATAGTAGAGTACTGCATTGACATTGCAGGGGTAGTTGGAGCGTAACCAACCAGTCCCACCATTTTCATTATCTTTTACCTATGCTAGACATCGGTTACATTATAATATAATTAAAGTTTAATTTTTAGGGCCTGTAGCTCAGTTGGTTAGAGCAGTACACTCATAATGTATTGGTCCCAGGTTCGAGTCCTGGTGGGCCCACCAAAAATTATTTGCTACTTAGTGATTATTTAACAAACTCTTTTAAAGTTGAAAAAAGAGCGTTAATATCTCCATCATTACTTTGAATTATAGATGAGAATTCTTCTTTTTGAGTTCTTGCAAGGCTTAATCCTTCAATAATTAAATCTCTAATTAAAGGATTTTCTGAATTTTTAGTATAAACTCTCCAATCAATTTTAACCTTTGGTCTTTGTTCAGTTGAAACCAAGATGCTAGTTACCATTGTATAATTTTCATTTAATTTTTTTTTAGATACTACTTCTATTTCTGGATTTGAATACTCAGCCAATCTACTTGTGAAGCTTTTTAAAAAGTATTGCTTAAAAAGTGTCTCATATTGTTTTATTTGATCATCACTAATACTTTTTCTATAAGCACCCAAAGTGTAAAAACCAATTCCTTTTATATCAACGGTTTCACTTGCGATCTCTTTAAGTTTTTCTATCTTTTCTTCTTTTGAGAATTTATCATTCAAAGCTTCTGATGCTCTATTAACAGTAGATTGAACAAAAATATCCGCTTCAATTGAGTGGACTTTACTAACACTTGAAAGGATAATTGATAAAAAAGTTAAGAAAGTTAAAAATTTTTTCATATCCCTAAGATATCTTATTGAGATTCTACTTCTTCCCAATCTCCATCATAAATAATTTCAAGAGCACCATTTCTATTTGAAATTTTTTGTTGTCTATCTTGAAGATATAAACTTTTAACTGATGCATAAAAATCCATAGAATTTTTTTCTAAATTTTCAAATGAATCTATATTCTTTGCCCTAAAATCTATTCCTGTTAAAACTTTTGTGGCTGCGTATTCAGATGTACTTAAAAATTCATTATTACCATTAATAGAAGCATTGTACCAAGGGTCTCCACCTAATACATTTATAAATGAACCTGCTGTATCCCTAACAGTTGAAGGCCCTAAGATTGGCAATACTAAATAACAACCTGCACCAACACCCATAGTTCCAAGTGTTTGTCCATAATCTTCTTTTTCGTATTCTGTAAAACCCATTTTTTGAGCCACATTAAATATTCCAAAAACTCCGATCGTTGTATTAACAATAAATCTTGCTGTATTAACACCAGCTTTTTTAAGCTCTCCTTGAAGAACATTATTTGGTATGGTTACAAGAGAAGAAAGATTGTCCAGAGCATTACCCGTTCCAGCTCTAACTGGCGATGGTAGAACCCTGTAAGCTTTTGCAATTGGTTCAATAATAGCACCATCTAAAACTTGGTTAAATTTAAATGTCGCTCGATTTATATTTTCAAAACAATCTTTGACACTGTTAGGATTTTTTTTAGATAAGTTATTTTCGTCATCTGTTCCAGCGCTTACACTAAATGTAAGCATTAAGCTTATTAAGGATACTGTTAAAAATTTTTTCATTATTAAAAGATTATATATTGTATATAGTGAAAAAGTAAATCGAGAATTAGCTCTAAATATGACGCAAAAATGGCTTTAAAAACAGTATTAAACTATTCTCCAAATTTTAACTCTAAAAAAAGAATCACAAAGCAAATCAAATTTATTATTTTTCATTATACGGGGATGATAAAAGAATCTGACGCTATAAATAGACTTACAGATATACAATCTGAGGTTAGCTGCCATTACTTAATTAAAAATAATGGAAATATACTCACCTTAGTACCTGATTTATACGTAGCTTGGCACGCAGGAGAATCTTCTTGGAAAAATTATAAGTCTTTAAACCAAAATTCTATTGGCATTGAAATTACAAACCCAGGACATGAGCACAGTTATAAAAAATTTTCTAAAAAACAAATTTCTTCTCTTTTAAAATTAAGTAAGTTTTTAATAAAAAAATATAAAATTAGTTCTCGGAATATTTTGGGACACTCGGATGTGGCGCCACAAAGAAAAAAAGATCCAGGAGAAAAATTTCCATGGGAATATTTATCTAAAAAAAAAGTTGGCTTATGGCATGCGTTAAAGAGACAAGAATTAATTAAAAACAGGAAAATTAAAATTAGTAAGATAGAGGAAAGTTTTTTTTTCAATAATTTATTTAAGATTGGATATTCAAAAAAATATACAAAAGATATCAGTAAAGATAAATATTTAATAGAATTGGCAAAAACTTTTCAAAGAAGGTTTAGGCAAGAGTTAGTTAACGGTAAAATTGACCAAGAATGCTTACTAATCAGTAAAAGTCTCAATAAAGTATATAATTAAATTTTTCTTGAAGTTCTATAGTTTAGTAATAAATTATATCTGCTAGATGAACGACTTATCGCTTTAATTTTTTTAAAGAGGAAAGTCCGGGCTCCGCAAAGACACAGTGCCAGATAATACCTGGCGGGGGAAACCCTAGGGATAGTGCCACAGAAAATATACCGCCATAACATGGCAAGGGTGAAAAGGTGTGGTAAGAGCGCACCGGTTCTATTGGTAACAATGAACGCTGGAAAACCCCACTGGGAGCAAGACTAAGTAGAGATGACATTGTTGCAAAACTAAAAGCCGTCTTTGGCTAGTCATCAGGGTTAGTTGCTTGAGCTTAAGAGTGATCTTAAGCCTAGAGAAATGATAGGTTTAAATGACAGAACCCGGCTTATAGTTTGTCTAGCAAACTTATCCACAAGAAGCATTTGCTAAATATATTAATGTTCACCTTTTGACTCATAATTGAATCATTTTTGTTCTTATTTTTAATCGTAGGATTGTATTGAGTTAAAAATAAAAATTGATTTTAGACTTAATGTAGATACATAAAAATTGTACACAATTATCAACAAATAGAACTAAAACGAACATATTGACTCTATGATTAAAAACCCATATTATCCCATATATTCCCAAATAAGGAATTTATGAAATATAAAAAATATGTTTTTATCTACTTACGAGAACAAAATAGACAAAAAAGGAAGGGTGTCTGTGCCTGCTAGTTTTAGGTCTCACCTTTCTAACTTAGGGTATAATGGTGTTATCTGTTATCCCTCATTTAATAATCAGTCTATAGAAGCCTGCTCACAAGATAGAATTGAAAAACTTTCTACAAGCATAGACTTATTAAGTCCATTTGAAGAAAAAAGAGATTATTTTGCAACGTCAATTTTATCTGAAAGTATGAATTTACAATTTGATAGTGAAGGTAGAATTTCATTATCAACAAAATTATTAAAACATGCAAAAATAAAAAACAGTATGTTATTTGTTGGTCAGGGCCAAACTTTCCAAATATGGGAACCAGCAGCATTTGAAAAATTTAAGATCAACGCAAGAAAAAAAGCAAATCTAAACCGTGCAAGTCTTAAATGGGAAAAACATTTTAATAACAATGAGGGGAAATAAAAATGACAATTAACTTTAAATCACCAGAAATAAAAGAATTACAACCAAGGCTATTAGTAGTTGGAGTTGGTGGAGCAGGCGGAAATGCACTTAATGAAATGATTGATAATGGACTTCAAGGAGTAGAGTTCATAGCTGTAAATACTGATGCTCAAGATTTAAAGTTAAACAAAGCTAAAGCAAGAATTCAAATTGGTCTAAGTTTAACAAAAGGTTTAGGTGCTGGAGCGAAGCACGATATTGGTCAAGCAGCTGCAGATGAATCTTTAAATGAAATTGTAAATACACTTCAGGGTGCAAATATGGTTTTCATAACCGCCGGTATGGGTGGTGGAACTGGAACAGGTGCTGCACACGTTATTGCAAGAGCTGCTAAAGAATTAAATATTTTAACAGTAGGTGTTGTAACACTTCCTTTTTTATATGAAGGGCCATCAAGAATGAGAAGAGCTCAGCTAGGCCTAGAAGAATTAAGAAAACATGTGGATACAATTATTGTAATTCCAAATCAAAATCTATTTAAGGTTGCTAATGAACAAACTACATTTGAGGAATCTTTTAATCTTTCAAATAATGTTTTAATGCAAGGTGTACAAAGTGTAACTGATCTAATGGTTAGACCGGGTATCGTTAATCTAGATTTTGCTGATGTTGAAACTGTAATGGCTTCAATGGGTAAAGCAATGATGGGAACTGGTGAAGCCGAAGGAGAAGGTAGAGCAGCTAAAGCAGCAGACATGGCAATTAGCAACCCATTGATTGATGATTATACGTTAAAAGGTGCAAAAGGATTACTAGTAAATATTACTGGTGGTAAGGATCTTAAACTTTTTGAAGTTGATGAAGTTGTTAATAAAATAAGAGCTGAAGTAGATCCAGAAGCTGAAGTAATTATTGGTGCCATTACATCTGGAGACCTTGATGGAAAAATCAGAGTATCAATTGTTGCAACAGCATTAGATGGGCAACAACCAGAAAGTAAATCTGTAATCAATATGGTTCACAGAATACAAAATAGAAACCCTGGTTATTCAGACTTTAATAGTGCAAGTTCTGCTCAATCGTTTAACTTTTCACCTACGATGACTAGCCCCATTTCGCATGGAGCAAATGCATTAAAGTTAGAAAATGAAATAATTGCAGAGCAAGTTACAAACACGGCATCATCAGAAATGATGAATGAACAAACTACTACCAATCAAGAAGTTGAAAGTATTATTGAAAATGATCAATCAAATGATTATGAGCAATCTTTTTCAGAGGAAGCACTTACAACAACACAGTCTGAAGAAAACAACCCAATAGAGGAAGAGCATGTTTCTAATGGACTTGAAAACTTTGGTGTAGAAGGCGAAGACGCTCCAGACTTATTTAGTTCGGACAGCGAAACTTCAGAGACAGAAGGGTTACTATCTACTGAAACTTTAGAAAACGTTTCAGAAGATGATGATCTAGAAATTCCAGCATTTTTAAGAAGACAAAAGAATTAATGGTCTTCAAAAAAATAAATGATAGCCACCACAATACCAGATATGAGAAATCATTATCCGGTATTGCTAAGTGAAATAATTAGCATAATTACCCCTCAATATGGTGGTACATTTATTGACTGCACGTTCGGTCAAGGCGGATACACAAAAAAAATATTAAACTTTCCAGAAACAAAAGTAATTGCACTAGATAGAGATTCTGAGAGTTCTAAAAAGGCTCAAGAACTTCAAAAAAGTTTTGAAGATAGGCTGTTATTTAAAAATATTAAATTTAGTCAACTAAATAATTTAAAGTTAAAAGATGAGAATATTAAAGCCGTAATTTTTGATTTAGGGTACTCACTAAATCAGATTAAAGACCCAAAAAAAGGTCTTTCATTTGATACTATAGGTGAACTTAATATGAAAATGGGTATAAATGATTTTTCAGCAAAAGAAGCAATTAATCAACTAGATGAAAAAGAACTTACAAAGATATTTAAATATTTTGGTGATGAGGTAGACAGTAAAAGAATAGCACACAATATCGTAGAAGACAGATCCAAAAGAGAAATCACAACAGAAGAACTAGTTAGAATTATAGAGTCTTCAAAAAGAAAAAGAAATTATAAGACGCATAGTGCTACTAAAATTTTCCAAGCATTAAGAATATTTGTAAATAAAGAAATTAGTGAACTAATTTATGGATTAATTAATGCAGCTAAAGTTGTTAAAAAAGATGGTGTTATTGCTGTTGTAACATTTCATTCTTTAGAAGATAAAATTGTTAAATACTTTTTTAAAAGTTTATCTGAAAATAAAAGTGTCTCAAGACATATGCCAAAAACTGAAGAAAAATTAAATTTATTTAAATCTGTTATAAAAAAACCAATAGTACCAAGTGATAAAGAAATTAGAGAAAATCCACCTTCTAGATCAGCCAAGTTACGTTATGTAATTAAGAAAGAAGACTTTTTCGATTTTGAAACAGATATCTTAGATAAATTTAAACATTTAATTGACATTGAGAATTTGTCAAAAAAACTATGAAACAATTAGTTTTAGTTGTTATTTTCGTATTAATACTGATCACATCACTTGTTAAAAATTCTACAAAAGAAATAGAAGATCAAATTTTTGCAATCAATGAAAACATAAGACCATTAAAATCAGAACTCGAAGATGTACTGCTTGAGTTTAATTATTTGAGCTCTCCTGAAAAATTAGTTCAGTATCAGACGCAATATTTTGAAAAAAATTTAATTAAAATTGAAATTATGAATATTAAAGAAATCATTGAAAACAATGAAACTTTAGAAATAAACGACTTAATCAGCAAGAATAGCAATGAATAATAAAAAAAATATTATTCTAGAAGAATATGAAAATCAATTTTCATACAAAAAAAGTAAAACTAATTTAGATATACAGTTTAATAGAATAGCCTTTATTTTTTTTGTGTTCTCAGTGATTTCAGTAATTTATTCAATACAATTGCTTCATTTAGGCTCGTTAAAAGCAGAAGATAACAAGAAATTCTTAACTATAAATAAAAACCATAGAGCAGACATACTTGATAGAAATGGAAATTATTTAGTTAAAACAGTTAAGTCGATAGATATTGGTATTAACCCTATTGAGGTAATTAACAAAAAAAAACTATTAATTAATTTGCAGTTAATATTCCCAGATAAAAACTATGCAGAGATTACTAAGAAGCTTGAAAAAAATAAATTCTTTTATTTCGAAAAAAAAATCTCTTCTGAAAATTATGAAAAAATTATGTTACTTGGAGATAAATCAATTAAATCAGAAGAAAAATTAACTAGAATTTATCCTCAAAAAAATCTCTTTAGTCATATTATTGGTCAAATAGATGATGACAATAAAGGCATATCAGGACTTGAAAAATCCTTTAATGAAAAATTAAAACAAACAAACGAACCACTTAAATTAACAGTAGATACTGACATACAATTTTTAATTAGAGAAGAATTGGTAAAGTTTCAATCTATATTTAGAAGCAAAGGTAGCACAGTAATTTTGATGAATGTTAATAATGGAGAAATTATATCTATGGTTTCATATCCAGATTTTGATCTTAATAAAAGGGAGAAGATAGTGGATCTCAACTTTATTAATAGAGCAACAAAAGGAGTGTATGAGTTGGGCTCGGTATTTAAAACTTTTACAGTAGCAGCTGGATTAGAAGCAGGTTTAATTAATACTGACACAGAATTTTTAAATTTAGAAAAAAAACTACAATGTGGAAAAAGTAGCATATCTGAATATGACAACAAAATACCATCCGATCTTACCGTAGAACAAATTTTAATTAGGTCTGGAAACATAGGGTCTGTAAGAATTGGACAAAAATTAGAAATTATTAAATTAAAAGCTTTTTTAGAAAAAATCGGAATCCTAAGTAAAATAAATTTTGACATAGAAGAGGTTGGAGAGCCTATTCCATTTAAGTGGGGAAAATGTAAACTTGCGACTGTGTCTTTTGGGCATGGAATAACTACAACTCCACTACAGCTGGCAAAAGCTTACGCAATAATATCAAACGGTGGTTTTGCTGTTGAGCCCAGCTTAATAAAAAGTGAGTTAAAAAATAATCAGCACAAAAAAAGAATAATCAAAGCTGGTATTTCAGAGAAAATAAATCCGATACTTAGAAAAATTGTAACTACTAAAGAAGGTACAGCGGGACTTGTAAACATTGAAGGTTACGAAGTTGGTGGAAAAACTGGAACTGCTCAAAAAACAATAGTCGGCGGTTATTCTAAAGCAAAAATTAATACATTTGTGGGCATTTTTCCTATCTCAAACCCTAAATATGTGTTGATAGTTTTACTTGATGAGCCAAAAACATCATCAGATTATGTATATGAATATAAAAATAAAAAAGGTTCATATAAAGGAACCCCCTTTAATACAGCAGGGTGGACATCTGTTGAAGTAGCTGCAAAAATCATAGAAAAAATTGGGCCTATTTTGGCCACAAAACATATGGAAAATTAATACTTATATGTTGATTGGCAAATTCCTTAAAAATATTAAAAAAGAATTTAGAAATCATCAGTTTGCTGGCCTTAGTTTTAACAGTGCTGATTGCAAGAAGGATTATATTTTTTTTGCAATTAAAGGGACAAAATCAGATGGAAGTAAGTTCATTGATCATGCAATTGAAAAGGGTGCAAAAATAATTGTTTCAGAACAAAAATTTGAAGGCATAAAGAATGACGTATTATTCTTAAGATCTAAAGAGGTTAGAAAATTATTATCAGAATTAGCATATAAGATAAAAAAAGATAAGCCAAAAAATTTAGTAGCAGTGACAGGAACAAATGGAAAATCATCAATTGCAGATTTTTATTTTCAATTATTAAACTTAAGTAACAGAAAAGTAGCTTCTATTGGGACATTGGGAATTAAGACAAAAAATAATTTAAAGAAAGTTTCTAATACCACATTAGATCCAATTAGATTAAGTGAAATACTGAATGAATTAAAAAAAAAAAAATTGACAATGTTATAATAGAAGCCTCTAGTCATGGATTAAAGCAAAATAGACTTGATGGCTTGAAATTTAATACCGCAATTTTTACCAATTTATCACATGATCATTTAGATTATCATAAAACATTTAATGATTATCTTAAATCAAAATTGTATCTATTCGATAAGTTATTAAAATGTAGAGGAAACATTATTACCGATAGTAAGATTCCAGAATATAAAAATTTAAAAAAAATATCACTGAATAATAGGTTTAATCTTCATGTTTTATCAAAAAGCAATAATGGAATAGATATTTATTCACATCAGTATAAAGACGATAAACAAATAATTAAAATTATACACAATCAAAAACATTATAAATTACAAACAGATTTAATTGGCCGAATTCAATTAAAAAACTTATTTATGGCAATGCTTGCTGCTAAAAAAAGTAATTTAAAATTTGATAAAATAGTGAAATTTGTTTCAGAAATAAAATCGGTGAGTGGTAGATTTGAAAAAATTGGAGCTTTAAAGAATAAATCAAAAGTTATTTTAGATTATGCTCATACACCTGATGCACTAAATACTTGTTTATCTAATTTAAAAGAACAATTTGAAAATAAAAGAATTTTCATTGTATTTGGATGTGGTGGTAATAGAGATAAGCTTAAGAGGCCCATGATGGGAAAAATAACCAACAAATACTGTGATAGAATTTATTTAACTGACGATAACCCAAGAGATGAAAATCCAAAAAAGATAAGATTAGCTATTAAAAAAACCATTGATAAATCAAAAGTTGTTGAAATTTCGAACAGGGCTAAAGCTATTCACAAGGCTATATTTGATTTAAAAACAGGGGATATCTTAGTTATTGCAGGAAAAGGTCATGAACAGACGCAAGATTATGGAAAGTTTACAAATAGATTTTCTGACAGATTAGAAATACTAAAAAATATTAAATTAAAAAACAAACTTCTTTCAACTAATCTTAAAATAAACATCTTAAAAGAAATTAGCAATTCTCTTCAAATTAATTCAAAGATAAAAATAAATAATGCATCAATTAATTCTAAAACAATAAATAAAAATGATATATTTTTTGCAATAAAAGGAAATAATAAAAATGGAAATTTGTATGTTAATGAAGCTTTTCAAAATGGTGCATCATTAGTAATAGCTAACAATCAAATCAAATCTAGGAAAAAAATCATAGTAGATGATACGTTAAAGTTTTTAACAGATGCATCATCTCAACTAAGAGAAAATTTATCCAGTAAAATTATATCTATAACTGGCAGTTGTGGAAAAACCTCTCTTAAAGAATTGTTAGGAAAAACTTTAAGCAAGATTAGTAATGCAACTTATTCACCAAAATCTTTTAATAATAAATTTGGAGTACCACTAAGTTTATTTAATTTAAGAGAAAATGATGAATTTGGTATTTTTGAAATTGGAATGGATAGAAAAGGTGAGATTGATTATTTATCAAAGATTGTCAAACCTGATGTGGGTGTTATTACAAATATTTCGTATGCTCATATTAAAAATTTTAAAAATATTCATCAAGTAGCTTTAGCAAAGTCAGAAATTATTGATAATATAAAAACAAATGGATATCTTGTTTTAAACCTAGATGATAAATTTTATAATTTACATCAAAAAATCGCTAATAAAAAAAATATTAATATTTTTACATTTAGTTTAAAAAATAAATTAGCAAATATTTTCTTAAAAAAAATAATCAAAGAAAAATCTAAATATAAAGTAATTATAAATATTAATAAAAAAAAAACATATTTCTATGTCAGATCAATTTTTGAAAATAATTTAAAAAACTTATTAGCCGCAATTACAATTATATCAATTTTTAAAGATATACAAAAATTAGATAAAAATATATTTTTTGATTATGTGATAACAAAAGGTCGTGGAGATATAACAAAAGTTAAATTAAATAAAAAGAGTATTTATATTGTAGATGAAAGTTATAACTCTAATCCGTTATCATTAAAATCAGCCATAAAAAATTTTGATGAATTAAAAATTGATAACTATAAAAAAAAATTAATACTGGGCGACATGTTGGAGTTAGGAAATTATTCAAAAAAACTACATTTAGAGGCTGGTAAGGATATTAATAAAACTTCTCTTAAAAATATCAATGTAGTGGGAAAACATATTTTACATACTTATAAAAACCTTGATAAGCACCGCAGAGGTGTCATTTTGAAAGATAAGTCTAAAATAATTGATTTGATTAAAAATGATTTAAATAATAATGATTATTTAATGATCAAGGGTTCAAACTCTACTGGACTTAACAATCTAGTTAACAAATTAAAAACTGGCAAGTTTAATGCTTTATAGTCTTATTACTCAATTAATTGATCAATATAGTTTTCTAAATGTATTTAAGTATTTAACATTTAGAACGGGGCTTGCAATGTTTACGTCAATGTTTGTGGTTCTATTAATAGGCACTCCTTTTATTAAATTTTTTTCAGCAAGAAAAATTTTAAATCCAATAAGAAATGATGGTCCTACCGAACATATAATTAAGAAAATTGGAACGCCAACAATGGGGGGTGTTTTAATTTTACTTGGACTATTTTCAGGAATATTACTTTGGGGTGATCTATCAAATTATCATATATGGTTTTTGTTATTTATTGTTACAGGGTTTGGGCTATTAGGCGCATATGATGATTATAAAAAAATTAAGTTTAAAAATTCATCTGGTGTATCATTTAAATTTAAAATTATTTCTCAAATTTTAATAGCCTTTGTTGGAATTTTTGGTTTAACTCAGTTATCTCAAAATATTGAACTTACAAATTTGTATTTTCCTTTCTTTAAAAATTTAATTATTAATCTTGGATGGTTTTTTATTCCATTTTCTATTTTTATAATTGTTGGATCATCTAATGCAGTTAATTTAACAGATGGTTTAGATGGCTTAGCAACAGTGCCAGTCATATTAGTGGCAGCATGTTTTGCATTTATTAGCTACGTAACGGGTAATATTTTATTTTCAGAATATTTAAACATTCCCTATCTCGAAGGTATGGGAGAAGTTTCAGTTTTTTGTGGATCAATCATAGGCGCTTGTTTAGGGTTTTTATGGTTTAATGCACCACCTGCTAAAATATTTATGGGTGACACTGGTTCACTGGCATTAGGTGGATCATTAGGGGCAATTGGTATTATTACCAAACATGAGATTGTTTTAGCAATAACAGGTGGTTTATTTGTACTAGAAGCTGTGTCAGTTATTATTCAAGTATTTTCATTCAAATTAACAGGAAAAAGAATTTTTAGAATGGCACCCATACACCATCATTTTGAAAAAAAAGGTTGGGCAGAATCAACAATTGTAATTAGATTTTGGATTATATCAATAATCTTAGCAATGATTGGATTAGCGACATTAAAACTTAGATAATGTTAAATCTAGAAAAAAACTTTTTTAAAAAAAGAATATTAATTTATGGTCTAGGTAAAAGTGGTCTATCTGCTTATAGTTTTTTAAAAAAAAGTAATGTTATTAGTTTATTTGATGATCGAATAATTACTAAAAAAAAAACTAAAGATACCCACTCAACATACAAAAAAATAATTAGAAAGGAATTTGACTGCATTATAATCAGTCCAGGAATAGACATTAATAAATGTAAATTAAGTAAATTTTTAAAAAAAAATCATAAAAAAATTTATACAGATTTAGATATTTTTTATAGTCGATATGCTCTTAATCAAAAAATAACTATTACAGGTACAAATGGTAAATCAACTACTGCTAAGCTTTTATACGATATATTAAAAGACCAAAAAAAAGATGTTCGTTTAGTTGGCAACATAGGTAATCCAATTTTACTGGAAAAAAAGATCAAAAAAGACACTCTATTTGTAATAGAGGCTTCATCTTATCAGCTAGAATACAGCAGGTTATTTAAGACAAATATATCTATAATCTTAAACATTGCACCAGATCACCTCGAAAGGCACAAGACTATAAATAAATATGTAAGCGCTAAATTTAAATTAATAAAGAATCAATCTAAAATTGATATTGCAATTTTAAATACAAAAAATTTTTACATTAAAAAAGAATTAAAGAAAAAAAAATTTGCACCACTAATTCTGAAAATAGAAAAATATACAAGTGATAAGTTTATTAAAAAAATTGATAATCATTATTTTGATACAGATGGTAATAAAGAAAATTTGACATTTGTACTGAGGGTTTCAAAGCTATTAAATTTAAAAAGCGATCTGTTATCAAAAACATTAAAAAATTTTAAAGGGTTAAGTTATAGACAAGAAATAATTCATAATTCTAAATTTTTAAAAGTTATTAATGATTCTAAAGCAACAAGTTTTTCTTCATCAGAAAAATTATTGAAATCATTAAAAAATATTTACTGGATAATAGGCGGTTTACCTAAAAAGGGAGATAAATTTTTACTTAAAAAGAATGATTGTAAAAAGATCAAGTTATATATTTTTGGTAAAAATCAAAAATTTTTTATTAATCAATTAAAAAATAAAATGGAGTTTCAATCATTTTTAAATTTAAAAACTTTAATTGCTAAGATTTTTTTAGATATTAAAAATAAAAATAATTTTATTAGTAAGACAATTCTTTTTAGCCCAGCTTCTGCATCATTTGATAGTTTTAAAAACTTTGAAGAAAGAGGTAAATATTTTAATAAACTTATAAAAAATTATATAAAATGATAAATATTAGTTCACTTAATTCAATATATTATAACTGGTGGAAAAATATAGATAAAACAATTTTTTTATTAATAATATTTTTATTTAGTTTGGGTTTATTCTTTTCTTTAGTTTCAACTTCATTAATTGCTTCTGATAAATTAGATACAAATAATTATTTTTTCTTTTTTAAACATTTGGCCTATATTTTCATTGGATTGATAACTTTAGTGTTTTTTTCCTCACTAAGTGAAAGGAATCTTTTTAGAATCTCTATTTATCTTTTTTTTATTACTTTATTTTTTTTATTTTTAGTGCCAATTTTTGGTACTGAAGTTAAAGGTTCAAAAAGATGGCTAAATCTTTTTTTTCTTCCTCAATTTCAACCAATTGAATTACTAAAACCATTCATAATTATTTTTGTAGCAACAATTTTATGTAGTGAAAAAAATTATAACATTTATATCAAGTATTTATTGACTATTATTGCCATTATACCAACTGGCTTACTATTAATAATGCAGCCTGACATTGGTCAAACACTTTTAGTGGTTTTATCTTGGGCAATATTAGTTTTCATATCTGGTATAAATCTACTATTAATTTTATTATTTTTGAGTTTTGCTATTTTAGTCCTGTTATATGTGGTTTTTTTTATCTCAAAATTTATTTATATTAAAAGTCGTATTCTTTCTTTCTTTAACCCTGATGGAGGAACCCATAATTTTCAATCTGATAAGGCTATAGAAGCAATCAGTAGTGGTGGTTTTTTTGGTAAAGGAATAGGAGAAGGCACATTAAAAACAAGAGTTCCAGAGGCTCATACTGATTATATAGTTTCAGTTATTTCTGAGGAATTTGGTGTTATTGCAATAATATTGTTATTAATTTTATTTTTGTTTTTTATTTACTCTGTTTTTAAAAAAATTTATTTGGAAAAAAGTGAAAAAATTAAACTAGTGCTAACTGGAGCAATAAGCCTAATAATTTTTCAAGCATTAATACATCTTGGGGTGAATATAAGACTATTTCCAACAACAGGAATGACATTACCATTTTTAAGTTATGGGGGTTCTTCAATTATAGGAGTTTCTATATTATCTGGAATAATTTTAAATTTAACAAAAAGAAAAATTGATTAGATGAATAAAAAAATACTAATTAGCACCGGTGGATCAGGAGGTCATGTTATACCTGCAACCATAATATATAAACATCTAGAGGATAATTTTGAGGTTTCTATGACATCTGACTTTAGAGGTGTCAAATTTTTAAACAAAGATGAGTACAATTTAAAGATATTTAATGTGAAGCCTATTTCAAAAAATTTATTATTAATGCTATTTGATTTTCTTTTAATGATAATTTTGATTTTCAAATCTGTTTCTTTCTTAAGAAAAAATAAAATTAATATATTAATTTCGACAGGTGGATATATGTCACTTCCTCTATGTCTAGGTGCTAAAATTTTAAATATTAAGCTGTTGTTATTTGAACCAAATATGGTTTTAGGTAGATCAAACAAGCTCTTTATAAGTTACTGTCAAAAAATATTTTGTTATTCTAATAATATCAAAAAATTTCCTATTAAATTTAAAAATAAGATTAAAGTAATTCCAGCATTATTAAGAAAAAATTTTTATAATAAGAGGGATTACAATAACTCCTTAGATGCAATTAATTTACTCATAATAGGTGGCAGTCAAGGAGCTAAAATATTTGATGATTTAGTTAAAAATACAATTATTAAATTATCTAAAAAATATAAACTAAAAATTTATCAACAAACTAGTTCTATTAACTTTGAAAGTTTTAAAAAAACTTATAAAAATAACAATATTAATTGTGAATTATTCAATTTTAATGATGATGTTATAAATTTTATGCAAAAAACAGACTTATGCATTACTAGAGCAGGCGCATCAACATTAGCTGAGTTAAATTTTAATGAGATTCCATATTTAGCAATACCTTTACCAACTGCAAAAGATAACCATCAATTTGAAAATGCATATTTTTATAATAAACTTGGCTTTAATTGGTTGTTAAATCAAAAAGAAATGGATGAGAAAACATTACTCGATAAACTAATTAATATTATAGATAATAAAGAAGAATATCTTGCTAAAAAAAAGAACATGAAAGATTTTAACTATGAAAACACATGGAATAATATAAATCTGAAAATTATATCTGTTATTAATGAAAATTGAATTAGCTAAAACTGAAATTATACATTTTGTTGGTATAGGAGGTATTGGAATGAGTGGCCTTGCACTCATTATGAAAAGAATGGGGTTTAATATCCAAGGTAGCGACGTCCTTGCAAATAAGAATATTGAAAGATTAAAAAAAGATAAGATCAAAATTACAATTAACCACACAAAAAAAAATATAGCAAATGCAACAATTGTTGTCATTTCATCAGCTATTAAAAATAATAACCCTGAATTAATTGAAGCCAAATTAAAACAATTACCTATTTATAAAAGAGGAGTGATGTTAGCAAATATAGTCTCTTTAACAAAAAATATAGTTGTTACAGGTTCACATGGAAAAACAACAACTACGTCTCTATTAGCCTCAATATTTTCAAAGACAAAATTGGACCCAACAATTATTAACGGTGGTGTACTTAATGCAATAAAAAATTCTGCAAAACTAGGTAAAAGTGATTGGTGTATATTAGAAGCTGACGAATCAGATGGTAGTTTCATACATGTGCCACCAACTTATTCTATAGTAACAAATATTGATCGTGAGCACATGGATTTTTATAATTCAATGAAAGATCTTAAAGAATTATTTATTAAATTTATCAATAAAGTCCCTTCGTTTGGGAAGTCTTTTATTTGCATAGATGACAAAAATAATAAAGATTTATTAAGTAAATTAAAAATGAAGAATTATTATACATATGGAATTGACCGTAAATCACATTTCTGTATTAAAAATATAAAACAAGAAAAAGAATATTCTCAATATGATCTTGCTATAAATTTGCCAGGAAAAAAAAATTTAACTATAAGAAAAATTAAATTACCATTATTGGGAATTCACAATATTAGAAACTCCACAGCAGCAGTGGCTGTGTCATTAACAATTGGAATATCACAAAATATTATCAAAAAAGGATTAAAGGAATTTAAGGGTGTTCAAAGAAGATTTAATAAAATTTTTACACATAGAGAAACTAATTTTTATGATGATTATGCCCATCATCCAACTGAAATTAGAGAAGTGTTAAATGGTGTGAGAGCTGCTTATAAGAAGGAAGAAGTGATTTGTATATTTCAACCACACAGAATTTCCAGACTAAAGGATCTTAAAAAAGAATTTAGCTTATCATTTAAAAAAGCTGATATTGTAATACTATGCCCTATTTATACGGCTGGAGAAAAAATAAAGTTAGGTTTTAAATATAATAGTTTTGCAAAAGATATTATTAAAAATTCAAAAGTAAAATTGTTTATGGTTGAGGATCAGTATCAATTAGCAAAATTTATTAAAAATACTATTTTTGGTAAGAAGATAGTTGTTGGTATGGGTGCAGGTACAATTTCAACATGGATGAGACAATTACCAGAATTGATCTAATGAGCATTGATGAAATAAGAAAATTTTCTAGTGAAATTAGCAGTAAAATTCTCTTTGATTATGATTTAAAAAAGAGCAATTGGTTTTATATCGGTGGTCAAACCAAAGTTTATTTTAAACCAGATAATTTGCCCGACTTAATTTTATTTTTAAAAAAATTTGGAGAAAAAGAAAAAGTACATATTTTAGGTGCAGGCTCAAATACCCTTATAACTGATGAAAAATTTGATGGTGTTGTTATCAAATTAGGAAAAAATTTTTCCAATATCTCCATATTACCAAATGATGTCATAATAGCTGGCAGTGCCTGTCTTGATAAAAAGCTTTCTGATTTTGCACTGAATAATGGAATAGGTGGATTTGAATTTTTAGCATGCATACCAGGTACTATAGGTGGGGGACTAAAGATGAATGCCGGATGTTTTAATAAAGAGTTTAAAGATGTGCTAGTATCGATCCAAGCAATTGATAAAAATGGACAAGTTTTAACAATACCAGCAAGCAAAGTTATATTCAAATACCGAAGTAATGATCTAAAAGAGGACTTAATTTTTTTAAGTGCATCGTTTAAAGGATTAAGAAAAAATAAAGAAGAAATCGAAAAAGAAGTCTTAGAGTTAAAGGAAAAGAAAGATAGTGCACAACCAACAAAAATAAAAACAAGTGGTAGTACATTCAAAAATCCAATTGATCAAACTAATAAAAAAGTTTGGGAATTGATAAAAGAATCTGTAGCACTTGATACCAGCTTTGGAGATGCTCACATTTCAAATAAGCACTGTAATTTTTTTGTAAATAAAAATAATGCTAGTTTTGAGGATATGAATAAATTGATTGAATTTGTTAAGACAAGTGTGGAAAAAAAAACTGGAATAGTATTAGAAAAGGAAATTAAAATTTTAAAATAGAATGAAAAAAAAAATCTTAATATTATCTGGTGGTATATCTAAGGAACGACTAATTAGCTTAGATACTGGAAAACAAGTTGCTAAAGAATTAATCAAAAATGGATATACGACTTTAATTAGTGAACCTGATAAAAATTTGTCAAAGAATATTATTTCATTTAAACCGGATATTATTTTTAATGCACTACATGGACAATTTGGTGAAGATGGGTACATCCAAACAATTTTAGAAACAAAAAAAATTCCATATACGCATTCAGGTATAATTGCATCATCAATAGCAATGGATAAAGAAATTTCAAAAAAAATTTTTATAAAAAATAAAATACTTACTCCAAAGTATATTAAATTTAATCATAAAAAAAATAAACTTAATATTGTAAAATTAATTGAAAAAAAATTAAAATTCCCTGTAGTAACAAAACCTATAAATGAAGGGTCAAGTGTTCATGTTTATATTTGTGAGAAGACTAATATAATAAAAAACCTAAACGCTTTAAAAGATTATGATGAAATATTAATTGAGGAATTTATACCAGGTAGAGAAATTCAAGTTGCAATAATGGATAATAAAGTGCTTGGTGCAATTGAACTTGAGCCCAAAAGAAAGTTTTATGATTATGAGGCAAAATATAATTCTAACGCTAAGACCAAGCACCTAATTCCTGTAGATTTGAGCAAAAATAATCTGGCTAAAATTAGTGACATAGCAAGAGATGCTCATAAGATTATAGGCTGCAAAGGTGTTACTAGATCGGACTTTAAGTTTTTTAATGGGAAATTTTATTTACTAGAGATAAACACTCAACCAGGAATGACTAAACTTTCATTAGTTCCTGAGATAGCAAAACATAAAGGTATCAGCTTTATTAAATTAATTGAATGGATTCTAAAAGATGCATCAATCAACAGATAAAAAAAATAAGATAATAATTTATTTATTATTTTTGTTTATTTTAAGCACTACTAGCGCAAAGTTTATAAACGATAAAAACAAAATATCTTCATCAATAAATAAAATTAATATTACAGGTCTTTCTGAAAAAAAAAATTTAGAGATCTTAAAAAATCTTAATAATTTTTTATACAAAAATATATTTGTCATTAATAAAGATGAAATAAAAAAAAATTTAGAAAAACACAATATTATTCAAGAGTTTAGTATAAAAAAAATTTACCCATCAACACTTAACATTGTAATTAAACCAACTAAATTTATTGCTCGAGTTTCTAATAATGGTCAATATCTGGTAGGTGTTAATGGTAAATTAATTGAAGATAAAAATAACAATGAATTACTCCCATATATCTTTGGTGAATTTAATTCTCAGCAATTTTTATTATTTAAACAGAATATTGAAAAATCTATACTTTCTTTTTCAAATTTAAAAACATTATATTTTTTTCCATCTGGAAGGTGGGATATTTTAACTGATAACGATATTTTGATTAAGCTACCACAAGAGCATATGATTGAATCGTTAAATTTATCCAAGAAACTTATAGAGAATGACAATTTTAAAGATAATAAATTTATTGATTTGAGAGTAAGTAATCATTTAGTTGTTAAATAATGGGTAATAAAAAATTTCAAACTATAATTGATTGTGGTGTTTCAAAAATAAGAGCAGGTGTATTTAATGAAGAAGACCAGAACCACCATTTCTTTATCGAGAGCAATTTTTATATAGATCAATCAAATTTTAAATTAGATATTCAAAAAATCATTGCATCATTAGAAAAATCCACAAACGAATATATTGATAATATAGACCTGATGGTAGATAGTTCAAAAACGATTTCTGTTGCAATTTCTGTGTTTAAAAAAATTCAAGAACTGAAATTAAGACAAGATGATATTTTATTTTTAATTCAAGAAGCAAAGCAGCAAATATTAAAATATTATTCAGATTACAATATTGCACACATAATTATAAATAATTATAAAATTGATGATATTGACTATTCTGAACTACCAGATGAAATTGATTGCCAATTCATATCATTAGATATCATTTTTATCTGTCTTCCTAGTGAGTTATTGCTAAGCTTTAAAAATACTTTTTCAGAATTAAATATATCAATTAATCAAATAATTTGCTCTAGTTATGCAAAATCTATCAATTATAAAAATAATTTACATTTAACAGGAGACGTATCCTTCATTGATATAGGTTTTAAAAAAACATCAATTATTTCCTTTAGTAATGATAAATTAATCTTTTTGGATGTTCTACCAATAGGTGGAAATCATATTACTAAAGATATTTCTCTACTTTTAAAGATTGATATTAATGAAGCAGAAAAACTTAAATTAAATTTTGAAAAAAATAATTCACAAGTTGATAATCCAAATTTTTCTTTGGAAACACTGCAAAAAATAGCTTTTGCCAGAACAGAAGAGATTTTAGAATTATGTGATAAATCCCTTGCCTCGAATACGAGGATAAAGAGTCAATTTAAAATGATATTGATGGGAGCGGGATCAAAAATTTTAGATAATAAATTTAAAGATAAAATTTCATTTTCTAAAGATATTGATTTTTTAGAGGAAACTCTGGGAGATGTTTGCCAGTCTGGTTACAAACTAAGAAAAATACATAACAAACAAGAGGTTGTAGTTGTGCCTAAAAAACAAATAAAACAAGGTTTTTTCGAAAAACTTTTTCATTTTTTTAAATAGACTAGTATTTTCTTGTAACATTTGTTGTTTTTCTAAATTTAAATCAATTATTTATAAGAATAATAATGTCTGCCCTTAATCAAAAAACTATCAATAGAGATATTACTTTTAAAGGTGTTGGGCTCCATAGTGGAGCAAACGTAACTATGACGGTTAAGCCAGCAAAACCAAATTCAGGAATTCTTTTTAAAAGAATAGATCTAAAGAAAAATAATATAATAGTTCCTAACATTTTTAATGTTAGTAGTGCAGTATTTTGCACAACCATAGCAAATGAAAGTGGAGTTAGTATATCAACAATAGAGCATTTAATGGGGGCATTATATGGTTTAGGAATTGATAACGTATTGGTAGAGATTGATAATCAGGAAGTTCCAATTCTTGATGGATCAGCTAAAATTTTTATTGAAGAAATATACAAGGCTGGAATAAAAAATAGTGAAGCACCAATAAAAATAATTAAAATTGAAAAAAGAATTGAATTTAATGATGGTAAAAAAACAATTTCTATAGAACCAAGTAAGGTAAGTTTAGATATAGATTTTGAAATAAAATATGAAAATAGTTTAATTGGAACACAAAGAAATTTTATAAATGTATTCGAGTCAGATTTGACTGATATTTATAATTCAAGAACCTTCTGTATTTTTGAAGATATAGAAAAGCTAAAAGAAATGGGATTAGCTCAAGGAGGTAGTCTTGATAATGCAATAGTTGTTAAGGATAATGAAATTTTAAATGAAGAAGGTCTTAGAAATAAAAAAGAATTTGTAAACCATAAGATTTTAGATTGTATGGGAGATTTATACCTAGCTGGTTATAAAATAATCGGGAAGATTGTTTGCTCTCAAGGAGGACACAAATTAACCAACCAATTATTGAGAAAAGTTTTTGAACAAGACAAAAATTTTTCATTAATAGAAATTGCTGAAAAACATTTGCCAAATACACTTATAAATAAGAGTCACCTAAGATCTATAGCTTAAAAAATAGAGTTTTATTCATAATCTGTTAGAATAAGACAATGCTTTCAAAATTAAAAATTATACTTCTTTTAATTACCTTTGTCTTTATTTGCTCTTGTGGAGATAAAACAAAAAAAATTTCTGAGATTGTAGAAGTGGACATGGAAATGCAAATGTCTAAGGCATACAAAGAAGGCTATTTTGAACTTCAAAGAGGAGATGTTTTGTTAGCAGCTAAAAAATTTAATGAGGCTGAGTTGTTATTTCCACAGTCACCTTGGGCGGCAAAATCAGCTATCATGGCAGCTTATGCGTATTATACTCAAGATTATTACGGTGATGCAATTTTTGAATTAGAAAGATATTTAGTAACATATCCAAATCATAAAGATAAAGTTTATGCACATTTTCTTCTAGGTATGAGTTTTTATGAACAAATAGTTGATGAAAAAAAAGACTTAAAATCAATATTAGATTCTAAGGAACAATTTGAAACTATAATTAGAAAATACCCAAATACAGAATTTGCCATGGATGCTAAATTTAAAATAGATTTAATTGATGAAGTTTTGGCCGCAAAGGAGATGTACATAGCTAGATATTATTTAAAAAAAACTAAGTGGATCCCAGCATTAAATCGATTTAAGACTGTTGTTAAAGATTACAATACAACCATTTACACAGAAGAAGCTCTCCATAGATTGGTTGAAATTAATTATAGACTTGGATTAATAAATGAGTCAAAAAAATATGCAAACACTTTAGGATATAATTACCAATCTTCTGATTGGTATAAAAATTCTTATAAAGTATTTAATAAAAATTATAGAGATGGTGTAAAAGAATTACAAAAAGATAAAAAGAAAAAAATAAGTCTAATAAAAAAATTTAAGGGATTATTCGAGTAAAATGAATGATAAAGACCTTGAAATTGAATACTTAAAAAAAATTGATTTATTTCAGGGATATAACAAACATTATTATGATAAAAATAAACCTATTGTATCAGATCAAGAATTTGATCTTTTAAAAAAAGATATAATAGATTTAGAGAATAAATATAAATTTTTAAAAAGTGAATATTCTCCTACTAAATCCATAGGATTTAAACCATCAAAAAATTTTCAAAAAATAAAACATAAAGTTCCAATGTTGTCACTTGGAAATGCTTTTAATGAAGAAGACTTAAAAAATTTTGAAAAAAAAATGATTAATTTCTTAAGTTTAAAAGATACAAATTCTATCGAATATAGTGCAGAACCAAAAATTGATGGAATATCTGCATCGTTAATTTATATTAATGGAAAATTAACCAAAGGACTTTCTAGGGGAGACGGTAATGAAGGAGAGGATATTACACAAAATTTAAAAACAATTAAGGATATACCCTTAGAAATTATCAAGAACAACTTCCCTAAAGAAATAGATATTAGAGGTGAAGTTTTTATAGAAAATAATGATTTTAAAAAAATTAATGACAAGTTTGCAAACCCTAGAAATGCTGCTTCTGGATCATTAAGACAAAAAAATTCATTAATAACTGCAAAAATTCCATTAAAATTTATTGCCTACACATACGGTTATGAAAAAAACATGAATATTAATAATCAAACAAGTTTCTTAGAAAACTTAAAATTATGGGGGTTTAAAACAAACCCATTTAATAAAAAAATTATTGGAGTTAAAAATCTAATATTGAACCATAAAAAATTGGAGGAAAAAAGAAAAGAGTTGGCATTTGATATAGATGGAATTGTTTACAAAGTTAATAATTTTGATTTACAAAAAAGATTGGGTTTTGCTGCTAATGCACCCAGATGGGCGATAGCACATAAGTTTTCAGCTAATAGCTCAATTTCAGAAATAATGAATATTGAAATACAAATTGGTAGAACGGGGGCACTTACCCCGGTTGCGAAAGTTAAACCAGTTAATATAGGGGGAGTAATAGTTTCAAATGCAACGCTTCACAATGAAGATGAAATTGTTAGAAAAGATATAAGAGTAGGGGATACTGTCACCGTTGAAAGAGCTGGAGATGTAATTCCTCATGTAGTTTCGGTAGATTTAAAAAAAAGAAAACAAAACTCAAAAAAATTTATTTTTCCTTTAAAGTGTCCATCGTGTGGAAGTAAAACAATTAAAGATTATAATGAGACAACTAAAAGACAAGATGCTGTAAGAAGGTGTGCTAGCGAGGGGTTTGAATGTGAAAAAATTGCCATAGAAAGAATTAAACATTTTGTTTCTAAGGACGCATTTAACATAGAAGGATTTGGGAAGAAAATTGTTGAAAATTTTTGGAACTTAAAATTAGTTAGACTTCCGCAGGATATATTTAAGCTTAATTATAATAAAATAGAAGAACTTGAAGGATGGGGAAAATTATCAGTTGCTAACTTAAAATTTTCAATAAAAGAAAAAAAAAATATTTCTCTAGAGCGATTTATTTATTCATTGGGTATAAGACATATAGGACAAGAAAATGCTAAGCTTATCGCAAGACATCTTAAAACATCATCTAATTTTTTTAGACTATCAGGGGAAAATAATATTGAAAATTTATCCAATATTGACGGAATTGGAATAACACAAATGCAGTCCATCAAAAAATTTTTCTTAAATAAAACTAATCTTAAAGTGTTGTCTGAGCTAGAAAAAAATTTATTAATCAAAGATGTAATTTTAATAAATAATAAAGGATTATTAAAAAATAAAACTTTTATGTTAACTGGAAAGTTAAATGGAATTAGCAGAGCGGAAGCAAAATCATTGATAGAACAAAATTCAGGAAAAATAATTAGTAATGTTAATAAAAAACTTGATTATTTAATTGCTGGAGACAAACCAACCTTAAAAAAAATAAATACAGCTCAGGATTGGAATATAAAAGTTATTAATCAGGCGGAATGGTTAAAAATGTTAAATAAGAGTGGCTAACCACTTTCTTTCTTTTTTATTAAGCAAATTAGAAAATTCTGAATAAATATTTAAATGGTATTTAAATAAATAATTTTTTTCTATTTTATTTAATAGCTCATAGTTAATTAAGTCTTTTTCTAAAGGAGCAAGTGTAAGGTTTTCAAAATTAAAGCTTTTTTTGGTTTCTTTAGCATAAATTAAGTTTTCAATCCTAATACCAAAGTAGTTTTTTTTATAAAAACCAGGTTCATTGCTCAGGATCATTCCATTTTTTATCTTTATCGAATTATGTTTTGAAATTGATTGAGGTCCTTCATGAACATTTAAAAAAAAACCAACTCCATGTCCTGTTCCATGGGCATAATCTTGACCTTCTTTTTTTAAAAACTTTCTAGCTTTTATGTCAATTTTTTTCCCGGTGTCATCTGTATTCAAGTTTGTTAAGGCAACGGCAATATGGCCTTTTAATACGTTTGTATAAGCATTTTTGATAAATTTGTTTTGTTTTGAGAATGATATAGTCCTTGTTACATCTGTAGTACCGTAATGATACTGCCCACCGGAATCTACCAATAAAATATCGCTCTGTTCAATTTTTTTAGTTGTTTTTTTATTAGCTCTATAATGAACAATTGCACCATTTGAACCAGCACCAGAAATGGTATCAAAACTTGGAAATAAATAATCTTTATTAAGCTTTCGAAATTTTTCTAATTTATTTTGCGCATACACTTCTGTTATTTTTTTTTTATTAACATTTTTAATCCAATAAATAAACCTTGTTAATGCTAAGCCATCTTTTTTATGGGCTTCAATCATATGTTTTATTTCGCTGGAATTTTTGACTGATTTTAGTTCATAAACAGGATCATCAAATTTAAGTATATTAAATTTTGATTTAATTATTTTTTCATAAAAGATTGAGCAAGTTTTATTATCAATAATAAAATTCTTACCTTTTAAATTATCTAAAAATTGTGGGAGTGAATTGATTGGTAAGATTTGTTTCTTTTTAATTTTTTTATCTAATAGAAGGATTTTTAAATTATTTTCATTTGCTATTAAGAAAAATTCTTTTTTTTTATTTAGTATTAATCTAGCATTTGCAATTGGGCTATTTGGGTTGTCATATCCACGAATATTTAAAAGCCAAGCCACATTTTCAGGTGCAGAAATGAAACAATAATCTGCTTTGTTGTTTTTAAGAAATTTTACAACTTTAGAAATTTTAGAACTATATGACTCACCTACAATTTTTGTGTCTAGAGAATAGAATGGTTTCGTATTTTTTTCTTTAATTCTAAATATTTGGTCAATTAAGTTTTGATCAATAGAAATTAAATTATTATTTATAAAATATTTACTAAGTAATTTAGATGTAAATAGTTTTGGGTCGTAACCTAAATTAAAATTTTTAATAATTGTATGAGGTAGTTTTTTATGAATTTCAATTATCTTAAAATTTTTAGATGATTGTTGATGTGCTTGAATAGTATACCTACCATCAACAAATAAATAATTTTGTTTTTTTAAAACTACTGCAAAACCTGCAGAACCTGAAAAGTCTGTAATATTCTTTAACCGATCATTTCTTGCATATTCAGAAAAATATTCATCATTTTTTGGAATAATATAACCATCAATGTCATATTGTTTAAATTTTTTTCTTAGAATTTTTATTTTTTTTAAAATCATTTAATTCTTTTTTGATATCTTATCCATCCAGGACTTCTAGTTCCTTCTTCAATTTCAAAATCTTGATTAAATTCAAAATCTTCTTCATTATCCTTTGAGTCGTCAAAAAAAGAATTTTTTTCTAAAAATTTTTCTGGTAACTCTTCAATAAACCTTGAAGCCATACTGTCTATCCAATTTCCTTGATAAAACCTATTCATAGCAAAAGATATAAGTGCCTTTTTTTTGGCCCTTGTTATTCCCACATAAGCCAATCGCCTTTCCTCTTCAAGCCCATTTTGGCCTTTTTCTTCAATAGATTTTTGGTGTGGAAAAAGACCTTCTTCCCAGCCTGGTAAGAAAACTACATCAAATTCAAGTCCTTTAGATCCATGCATTGTCATCATGTTAACTTTTTCCCCATCCCAATCTTGATCAACTGAGGTAGCAAGAGCAACATGCTCTAGAAAACTTTCTAAATTGTCAAAATCTTTCATTGCACTTAAAAGTTCTTTAATGTTTTCAAGTCTGTTTTCATTTTCTAGATCCTTTTTGTTTTTTAGCATACTTGAATAACCAGATTCATCTAAAACGAGTTGTAATAATTTAACATGATTAATTTTTTTTATATTAATATCATTTCTCCACTTATCCATGAGAAATAAAAAAGAGCTAAGACCAATTTTAGTTTTTGGTTTAATTAAATTCTCTTCAATTAATTTTTTGGAAGCAATTTCCAAACTAACAGCATTTGTTTTTGAAAACTCATGAATTAATTTTATAGTACTTTCTCCAATTGCTCTTTTAGGATTATTAACTATTCGACCAAATGCCAAATCATCTTTTGGCTGGTGAATCAATCTTAGATAAGCAACACAATCTTTGATTTCTGCTCTTTCATAAAATTTTGTTCCCCCAAGAATTCTGTAGGGTAAACCAATTTTTAAAAATCTTTCTTCAAATTCTCTTGTTTGAAAAATAGCTCTAACTAGAATAGCAATATTATTAAAAGAATACTTTTTTTTAAGTTTTTTTTCAATTTCATCAGAAACTCCTATTGCTTCATCTTTTCCATTCTTAAAACAATTAAGTTTGACAAGATCTCCTTCCTCCATAGTTGTCTTTAAAGTTTTCCCAACTCTGTTTTGGTTATTAGCTATAAGATTTGAAGCTACAGATAATATATTTTGTGAGGAACGATAATTTTCTTCTAATCTTATTACTTTTGAATTTTTATATACCTGATCAAATTCTAAGAAATTTTTTATTTCTGCTCCACGCCAACTATAAATTGATTGATCGTCATCTCCAACACAGCATAAATTTTTATGTTTTTCTGAAAGTAGATTAAGCCATCGACTTTGAATATAATTAGTGTCTTGATACTCATCAACAAGTATGTATTTAAAATTGTTTGAATAAATATTTCTTATATCCTGGTTTTTTTCTAAAATTTTAACTACATGTAAAATTAAATCTCCAAAGTCACATGCATTTAAGTCTAATAATTTTTGTTGATACACTTTATAAAGTGGAAGTATAGTTCTCTCAAAAATATCATTTTTATTGATAATAACTTCGTCTGGATAGAACCCTTTATTTTTCCATCTATCAATTATTGAAAGAATAAATTTTGGCGCTAATTGTTTTATGTCTATATTTTCAGCTTTACATATATTTTTGATTAATCTTATCTGGTCATCTGTATCAATAATTGTAAAATTAGAAGTTAATCCAGCTGCAGGTGCATGTTTTCTGAGAAGCTTTGCGCATATAGAGTGAAAGGTCCCGAGCCACGAAAGCCCTATAGCTTCAGAATTTAATATAGAGCTAACTCTGTTTTGCATTTCTTTTGCAGCCTTATTAGTAAAAGTCACTGATAAGATTTGATTTGGAAAGGCCTTTTTTTCTTTGATTATATGAGCAATTCTTGAGGTAAGAACTTTTGTTTTTCCAGATCCAGCTCCTGCAACAATTAATAATGGTCCCTCAAGGTATAAAACAGCTTCTTTTTGAGCATTATTAAGGTTGTTTAAATATTCAGAGTTTATCATTTTTTAAATTTCATTATAAGATATTTAACTTTCAACAAGATTTATGAAAAAAATTGTTAAAACCTTTAATAACCTTATTAAAAAGACAATATTCAAAGTTGAGAATAAAACAATTGATAAGTTTCATGTCAGCAACTTTAATAAATATATAATAGCTATTATTGCTGCATTATTTATTTACATATTTTATTTATTGATACCTATTTTATATGACAAAAATTGGGTACAAAACAAAATTATAACCCAATTAAGTGCTGAGTTTAATATAAATTTAAGCAATTCATTTAATATTTCATATCGTATTTTGCCAAAACCTCATTATTTAATTAAAGACAGCAAAACTGCTTTAGCAGAAATTAAAACATTAAATATTTTTATTAGTCAAAATAATTTTTTTAATAAAGAAAGCACCAGAATAAATGAAGTAGTTATTGAAGAAGCAAATTTTTCTTTACTAAATGATAATTTAAAAATGCTTTATAAAAATAGTGATAATAAATTTTCTAAAAAAAAAGTTAAAATTAATAATAGTAATATTTTTTTTAAGGACAATTTAAATGAAGTAATTTCAATTATTAAAGTCTCAAATGCATTTTTATTTTTTGATGAGAAAAATTTATTTAATATGTTAGATTTAAAAGGCGAAATTTTTAACATACCTTTTAAACTAAAATATCAAAATACACTTGATTTAAAAAAAAAAATTGAGGTGAATGCTCCTGATCTTAAACTTAAGGTTATAAATAAATCTTTTAAAACAGGTGAAGATTTGAGCACTGGAACAAGTAATATTTCTATTTTAAGCTCATCCATTAATACGAAATATAATATTAAGAACCAGATAGTAATATTTCAATCAAATGGCTCTAGAGTCTATAATTCTAAATTAAATTATAGTGGACAACTAGCAATAAATCCATTCGATCTATATTTAAAAATTAATCTAGAAAATTATAAAATTTCTAATTTATTTACATCAAATTCAATTATCAATGAATTTATTAAATCAGGTCCATTATTTAATGAAAATATTAGTGTACACACTTTAGTAAATATTAAATCCACAAAAAAAGATGTAATTTTTAATGAAGTTAAAATAGTATTAAGAATTTTAAATGGCAAAATAAGTTTTGATAACACACTATTTATTAATAACAATATTGGTTTAATAGAAGTTTCTAATAGTGATTTATTTTTAGAAAATGATAAATTAATTTTGGCTGCTAATTTATCAATAGAAATTAAAAATACTGATAGATTATATTCTTTTTTAAACACTAATAAAAGATTAAGAAAAGATATTAAAAATATTAAGTTAAATATAATTTATGATTTTTTGAGTAATGAAATTACATTTAAAAATATTAAGATAGATGACAATAAAGTGAGTAATCAATTCTACAATATAACTGAAGGTTTCACTGATAGTAATTCTAATAATTTAACTAAAAGCAGAAAGTTACTGAATGAATTAATTAATCTTTATGAGGGATAGATCATTTTTTTAGGATCTACTATTTTCTCATAGTCTTTCTCATCAACAAGACCTGTTTTAAGAGTTTCATGTTTTAGCGTTGTCCCATTTTTTAGAGCTGTCTTTGCAATCTTTGCTGCATTATCATATCCGATATGAGGAGCTAGCGCTGTTACTAGCATTAATGAATTATCCAGATGTTCTTTAATTCTTTTTTTGTTAGCCTTTATTCCTTTAACGCAATAAATCGCAAAATTTTTAGTACTATCTGCAATAAGATCTATCGATTGAAGTATATTATGAGCAATCATTGGCTTAAATACATTTAATTCAAAATGTCCATGAGATCCAGCAACTGTAATTCCAGTATGATTGCCTATTACTTTAGCACAAACCATTGTTACTGCCTCACATTGAGTGGGGTTAACTTTTCCTGGCATAATAGACGAACCAGGTTCATTTTCTGGTAATATTAATTCACCATATCCAGCACGAGGTCCTGAACCTAAAAATCTTACATCATTTGATATTTTCATTAATGCAACAGCACAAGTATTTAGTGTGCCTGAAAAATTTACAATAGAGTCGTGAGCTGCAAGTTCCGCAAATTTGTTTGGAGCTGGTATAAAAGGAATTTTAGTATATTTGGCGATCTCTTTAACAATTTTTTTATCAAAACCTTTTTTAGAGTTAATACCCGTCCCAACAGCTGTTCCACCTTGTGCTAAAAAATAAATTTCTTTAAGTGCAAGCTCTATTCTCTCAATGCATTTTTTTAGCTGTACCTGGTAGCCTGAAAATTCTTGTCCAAGTGATAACGGTGTTGCATCTTGTAAGTGAGTTCTACCAATTTTAATAATATTTTTAAATTCTTTAGATTTTTTTGCTAACTCTTTTTCTAAAATTTTTAAGCTAGGTAATAGTTTTGATATAGTTTCTTTAGCAACAGATATATGCATAGCTGTTGGAAAGACATCGTTTGTTGATTGAGATTTATTTACATGATCATTTGGATGAACTGGTTTTTTTGAACCTTTTTTTCCGCCTAATATTTCAATTGCTCTATTTGCAATCACCTCATTAACATTCATATTAGTTTGTGTGCCAGAGCCTGTTTGCCAAACTTTTAAAGGAAAATTTTCATCTAGCTTTCCTTTAATAACCTCATCTGAAGCTTTTATTATTGAATTGGTAATTTTTTTATTGATCTGTTTTTCTTTATAATGCACTAAAGCAGCAGATCTTTTAATGATTGCAATAGATTTTATTATTGAAATATTAACTAAAATTTTTCCAATATTGAAAAATTTATTAGATCTTTGAGTTGATGCACCCCAATATTTATCACTAGGCACGTTGATACTTCCAATGCTGTCGAATTCTTTTCTTAATTTCATTGATTAATATATAATTAGTAATTTAATATACTTATATATTAATTTTTAAAAACTTACAGGAGCTAAATGTCAAATTTTAACAAAGTAAAAACTTTTATGGAAACCTTTGGTCAAGAAGTCAAAACTAAGCCATCTTTTAGCACTGATAAGATCAATAGTCTTAGATATGATTTAATAAAAGAGGAATTAGAAGAGCTTAAAGAAGCAATGAAAAATAAGGATCTTTTGGAAGTTGCAGATGCTTTAACAGATATATTGTATGTAACTTATGGGGCTGGACATGCGCTTGGTATTGATCTTGATAAGTGTTTTGAAGAAGTACAAAGTTCAAATATGAGTAAATTAGGTGAAGATGGCAAACCTATCTATAACGAATCTGGAAAAGTTATGAAGGGCCCTAAATATTTTAAACCTGATTTATCTAAATTTGTAAATTAGTAGGGGCGTTCTGTTCTACCCCTTAAACCAGCTTATAACAGAAAATAACGCTTTTTTGAAAGACTTCATTGAGGACTTCATTGAGGACTTCATTGAGAGTTTTAACTTTTGTCCTAAACCTTGTTTTGAAACTTCATTGAAATTGGGGGCAATTATTCTCTTATCGTACCCTAAAACCTTAAATTGTCTTTGCATTTGATATTTCAATTTTTTAAAACAAATAAATGTATTTATTTGTTTTAAAAATATTCTTATATTCTTTCATTATGAGGATAATTATATTAACAGTTTTTTTAGTTTTCTCATTTACAATCACTGCTTATAGTTGGGAGAAGGTGCCTGTTCCAGATTATGTAAACAAAAAAACAAAATCACCGTGGAACTTTTATGAAAATTTTGAAGACCAAAAAGTTGGACAAGTAAATCTTAAGAAATACCACATTAATGACAAAGGCGTAGGTAGAAAACCATTTAAGATAAAACAAGAACCAAATGAAAATAAGTTTTTAGAAATTTCTGTTGAACATGGTTGGAATAAATGTTGCGGAACATGGGTCAACACAGAAAGAGCAGAGTTTGAGGTAAAACCAAAAAAAACTTTAAATAAAGAAATCTGGTATGGATTTAGAATGAGATTTCCTGAAAACTTTGAGCATATAGATGATAGACTTTTGGTGACTCAGTTTAAAAATAATTTTAAAGATATGAGGAAAAGTCCATTAGTTTCTGTGCATTTTTATGAAAATGGAAATTTAGTTGATATTGGAGGTGATACAGGCGGAATAGCAAAAATTAAATATAACAGTTCAGAAGCATTCATACACAGAGTTTCAAACAAATTTTATAAAAAAGATAACAAGTATGAATTATATAAGTTCAAAATTAGAAATCAGTTTTCAAAATATGCTCGAGAATTAACTTCCTCTGCTGCAGATATAAACTTTCCAAGATCTTTTAAAAAAATTCATGGTCAATGGAATACATTTAAATTTGGTATCAAAAACTCAAAGTCAGAAGATGGATTTGTACGTGTATTTATAAACGACGAATTAGTTCTAAATTATTCAGGTATAACTTGGGATTGGAAGAAAGGTGTATACACTGGATCACACATTAGAATAGGTCCTTATAGAGACTCTGATCCATTAGGTATTGGATATCCAAAACAATCAATACATTATGATGATTTTATTGTTGTTTCAGATAAAAAAACCTTGGACAAATATTTAAATTAGATAAGGGGCGTTCTGTTACCCGGTGCCCCAGACCGTGCTTCTATAATTAACCTAAGTTAATTATGCAGCAAGTGCGTAACTTTCGTCAGCATTTAAAGTTTAGCCCGTTACGGTGGAACAATCCCGAACGAAAGAATAGCCTTTAGTCACCCGTCGATCCTATTTCACCCCCATAAGTTGTAATGGTGGAGGTGGTGGGTACTGCCCCCACGTCCGTAATGGTTATTACGAAATTCGTTTATCGTCGTAGTTGGCAAGCCAACACTATTACTATAAAAGCATTTGATAGAGATTCAATAAAATAAAGATTCAATAAAATCATGAAATTAACTAAAGAACAATCACAAGAGATCAAAGACCAACAGAGTCAACAAAATCAAACAAAAAGAGTTACTGCTCCAGCGCTTGAAAATATTCTGTATGAGGCAATGCCAGTATTAGACCATGGTTTTGTAAGAGTTATTGATTACATGGGTGATGATACTTCAATTGTTCAATCAGCTAGAGTTTCATATGGAAAAGGAACCAAGCAAGTTTCTACAGATGCAGGTCTGATTAAATATTTAATGAGACATTGGCATAGCACTCCATTTGAAATGTGTGAAATCAAATATCATGTGAAGCTTCCAATATTTATTGCCCGACAATGGATAAGACATAGAACAGCAAATGTTAACGAATACTCAGCTAGGTATTCAATTTTAGATAAAGAATTTTATTTGCCATCAGCAGAAAATTTAGCAGCACAATCCTCAAGTAACAGACAGGGTAGAGGTGATGTGATTGAAGGTGAACAAGCAAAAGAAGTTTTAGAACTTTTAAAAAGTGATGCCGAACAAACTTATGACAATTATGAGATGATGCTAAATGAGAGATTTGACGGTTCAACTATTGATGAAAATAAAAAAGGGTTAGCAAGAGAACTTGCAAGAATGAATTTAACTTTAAACACTTATACACAGTGGTATTGGAAAACTGATTTATTAAACTTAATGAATTTTTTAAGATTAAGAGCTGATAGTCATGCACAATATGAAATAAGAGTATATGCCGATATCATGTTAGATACTGTAAAGAAATGGGTTCCAATTACTTATGATGCATTCATGGATTATAGAGTGGGTGGTACAGAAGTTTCTGCTAAAGGAAAAGTTATCATTCAAAAACTTATTAAGGGTGAAGAAGTTAACCCTAATAACTCAGGCTTGTCCAAAAGAGAGTGGAATGAGCTAATGGTTGCATTTGATTTGACTGATAAGATAATTTAATTTTTAAAAATTAATTTAAAGATTATCAAATAATAGTAAATTTATGAAAGAAATTAAATTGCCAACAAATAGAAATTTTGGAGCAGTATTTTTTTTTGTATTTTTAATTATTTCATTATTTCCACTCCTGAAAAATGAAAATATAAGAATTTGGTCAATAATAATCGCTCTTGTTTTTTTAGTTTTAGGATTATTGAATTCAAAATTCTTGACACCTTTAAATAAGATTTGGTTTAAATTTGGAATAATATTAGGTAGACTTGTATCTCCAATTGTAATGGGTATAGTTTTTTTTACAATTGTTACACCAACATCACTTATTATGAAATCTTTAGGTAAAAATTTACTCAATTTAAAAAGAGGGAGTCAAAAAACATACTGGATTAAAAAATCTAAAATAAAAAGTAAAATGAAAAATCAATTTTAATTTTAGAGAAAGTTTTTCCCGTATTTATTGTAAATAAAACTAATGTATAGCTAATTTATAAATTTCGATTCAATAAATTTATGGTAATGTTTTTTCTATGGATTTTTTAAAAGAGTTTTGGGAATTTTTAAAGTTTAGAAAAAAATATTGGCTACTACCGATATTATTAGTTTTAGTTTTATTTGGTGGATTAATAATTTTAAGTCAAGGTTCAGCTGTAGCACCATTTATTTACACAATCTTTTAAGTGAAAACTATTCTAGGCATCTCTGCGTTTTATCATGATAGTGCGGCAACTATTCTTGTAGATGGTAAGATTATTGCAGCAGCACAAGAAGAAAGATTTACAAGAAAAAAACATGATTCTAGTTACCCATTTAATGCAATTGAATTTGTTTTAAAATTTGCAAAAATTAAACTTAGTGAAGTTGACCAAATTATTTTTTTTGAAAAGCCTTTTTTAAAGTTTGAAAGATTGTTAGAGACTTATGTTGCTTTTGCACCAAGAGGTTTCAAGTCCTTTTGTATGGCAATACCATTATGGTTAAAGGACAAATTGTTTCAAAAAAAAATGCTTTTCAATGAATTAAAAAAACATGACAACAATTTCACTGATGATAAAAAACTTTACTTTTCAGATCATCATTTAAGCCATGCAGCCAGTGCTTTTTTTCCGTCTCCATTTGAAGAGGCCATAGTATTAACAGCTGATGGTGTTGGTGAATGGGCAACAACTACAGTTGCCATTGGCAAAGGAAATAATCTGGAGATAAAAAAAGAAATTCACTTTCCTCATTCATTAGGGTTATTATATTCAGCATTTACTTATTATGCTGGCTTTAAAGTAAACAGTGGCGAATATAAGCTTATGGGTCTGGCTCCTTATGGGTCCCCAATTTATGAAGACAAAATTAAAAATAATCTTATCGATATTAAAGAAGATGGATCATTCCATCTCGACCAGTCATATTTTAATTATGCAACTGGCCTCACAATGACAAACAATAAATTTACTAATTTATTTGGTCAAAAAGTTAGAGATGCTAAACATGAAAAGTTAACTCAATTTCATATGGATATAGCTGCCTCAATCCAAAAAGTAACCGAAGATATAATGATTAGACTTACAAAATCTTTAAAAGAAGAATTTAATATATCAAATCTATGTTTAGCTGGGGGTGTTGCACTCAATTGTGTTGCTAACGGAAAAATATTGAAAGAAAAAATATTTAATAATATTTGGGTTCAGCCTGCAGCTGGTGATGCTGGTGGATCTTTAGGAGCAGCACTAGCCTTATGGCACATTGAACAAGATAATCCACGAAATGTAAATCAAAATGATAGTATGCAAGGCTCATATCTTGGACCAGAATATTCACAAAAAATAATTGAAGAGCAACTTGATAAAGCTGGTGCAAAATATGAAATTCTTAAAGAACAAGAATTAATAGATAAAACTGCAATTCATTTATCAAAAGAAAATGTAGTTGGGTGGTTTCAAGGAAGAATGGAATTTGGACCGCGTGCTCTAGGTGGACGATCTATTCTAGGTGACCCTAGATCAGAACAAATGCAAAAAAATTTAAATTTAAAAGTTAAATATAGAGAAAGTTTTAGACCATTTGCTCCATCAATTTTAGAGGAAGAAGTTAGCGAGTGGTTTAATATTGATGTTACTAGTCCTTATATGTTGATGGTTGCTGAAGTTAAAGATGGTTTAAAGATAGAAATGACCACAGAAGAAAAAAAATTATTTGGTATCAATAAATTAAATATTAAAAGATCAAATATTCCTGCAGTAACACATGTAGATTATACATCCAGAATTCAAACAGTAAGCTCCAATATAAACTCCAAGTATTATAAATTAATTGCAAAATTTAAGGAGAAAACTGGATGTCCTATTTTGATCAATACATCATTTAATATTAGAGGCGAACCAATGGTTAATACTCCAGAAGATGCTTTTAATTGTTTTATGGGAACTGAATTAGACACCCTGGTTATAGGTAATTGTTTTTTACTTAAGAAAAATCAAAATATTAGATTAAAAAAAGATTATAAAAATCAATTTGAGCTTGATTAAAAGCATATGAATTCTAAAAAGATATTATAATGAAAAAAGTTAACTATATATACTTTTTTATTTTAACTACTATTTCAGTATTAATTTTCTTTAGCTTGTTTAAATTTTTAAATATAAATTATTTGGGTTTTAAATTTTATTATCTAAAATATTTCTTATTATTTGTCTTATTATTCATAATTAGTTTTTTTTTTAAAAAAAAAAAAATATTTTATATAATTTATTTATTTTCATTATTGCTACCAATTTACTCATTTGAGATATTATTGAATATAAAAAGTTTTGAAAATTTTGTTTTTGATAATCGAAGTAGACTTGAAATCTATCATCAAACGGAGTTAAAAGATAAATCTGTAACTATTTCTGGAACAAATTTTATTGATGATAACACACTTGATGTTTTACCTTTGGCAGGTGTATCTAATATTTACACAATATTTTGCAATGAAAATGGATATTTTAATAATTATGTTTCAGACAGATATGGATTTAACAATCCAGACAAAAATTGGAATACAAAA
Source organism: Candidatus Pelagibacter sp. Uisw_106 (assembly GCF_047724975.1). Lineage (GTDB taxonomy): Bacteria > Pseudomonadota > Alphaproteobacteria > Pelagibacterales > Pelagibacteraceae > Pelagibacter. The sequence goes on along the minus strand of NZ_CP159819.1, from coordinate 963,851 downwards.
AAAAAGGTTACCTTTCTTGTCGGTGATAGCTTCGTTCATGGGGCATGTGTAAAAGAGGATTTTACCCGAATACTAAACAAAAAGTTAGATAAGATTTTTTTAAATTTAGGAATGGGTGGAAATGGCCCGTTATTAAATCAAGCAACCTTGCAAGAATATATTAAAGTAAAAAAACCAGATTCTATTTTATATTTTCATTACGAGGGAAATGATTTTTATAATTTGAACCGTGAAAAAGATCATTTTATCTTAAAACAATATTTAGATATTAATTTTTCTCAAGATTTAAAAAATAGACAAAATGAAATCAATTTACTTTTAAAAAATGATATATCAAAAAGATATTATCAAAAATTATTAAAGTCACAAAAAATAGAAAAAATTAGTAAAATTAGAAATATAATTGTTTTAACAAAATTTAGAAAATATTTTTTTGATAAATATTTTCCATCACAAAAAATAGAAAATAAAACTGAAGCATTATCCAGAAATAATAGATATTTAATTCAGCTAAATGATTATCGAAATATTTCTAATAGACAAAAAAAAAGTTTAACACTCATGCGTGATATACTTGAAAACTTTAAAGGTATGGCAAAATTACATAACTTTAAATTATATTTTATATATATCCCAGCATATGATCGTTTTAAGTTAAGTGAACAATTTCCAGATAAAATTAATAGTTTTGATTTTTTAAATAAAAAAAAATTATTAAAAATAGTTGAAAGAAAAGAGATACCCATAATTGATTTAACAAATTTTATTAAAGTAAATAATTATAAAGATTTATATCCATTTGGATTAAGTGGCCATTTTAATCAAAAAGGTCACAACTTAATTTCAGATTTTATTATCTCCAAAACTAATCATTAAGATATATATTTTTTATTTTGTGAGCAAAAGCTAAATATATTTTAGAAATTTCATGATCAGGATTAGCTTCTACAATTGGCTTTCCTTCATCACCACATTTCCCAACTTCAGGATTTATTGGAATTTCTCCTAAAAATTCTTTTTCAAACTCTTCAGCAGTTCGCTTAACTCCACCTTCACCAAATATCTTATATTTTTTACCATCATCTCCTGTGAAATAACTCATGTTATCAACTAAGCCTAATATCTTAACTCCAAGCTTATCAAACATTTTAATGCCTCTTTTAACATCAAGAAGAGCCACTTCTTGAGGGGTTGAAACAATGATTGCCCCATCCATTTTAATTTCTTGAGAAAAAGTTAATTGAGTATCGCCAGTCCCTGGAGGCATATCAACAATTATAAAATCTAAATCTTTCCAGCCAACTTTTTGTGTAAAAGTTTTAATAGCACTTGTAACCATAGGTCCACGCCAAATCATTGGGGTTTGTTGATCTGCAAGAAAACCAATGGACATACATTGAATATCATATTTTGTAATTGGAGTTAAAGTCTGGCCATCACTTTTTGGTTTTTCATTAATATCAAACATCTTTGGAATTGAAGGACCGTAAATGTCAGCATCTAGCAAACCAACTTTGCAACCAATTTGTTTTAATGCTAAAGCAAGGTTAGTTGCAAAGGTTGATTTTCCAACACCACCTTTGGCACTTGATACAGCTATTGTAAATTTTGTTCCCAAAATAGGATTTTTAGTGAACTTTCTAGGCTCTAATTTTTTCTTCATTGCGTCACTTAGTTCTGGCTTTTTATCAGTCATAACCTCATCATTACTTGTTTTTTATTAGAAAGACATTATATACTTTGTCATATGTCGGATGATTTTAAAAGCAGAGGCGGAAGCCCATGGGGAACACCTCCAGGTGGAGGAAATGGTTCTGGAAAAGGACCTACACCACCAGACATCGACGCATTAATTAGAGATATTCAAAGTAAGATAAATAGATTTTTACCTGGTGGAAGTTCATCAGGAAAAAAACCAATTGGTTTAATTTTAATTATTTTAGCCTTTGTATGGTTAGCAAGTGGACTTTATAGAGTGGGACCCGATGAACAAGGTGTTGTTCTTAGATTCGGTAAGTTTGTAAAAACTACTCAACCAGGATTACATTATCACATCCCAATTCCAGTAGAAACAGTTGAGACACCAAAAGTTACAAAAGTAAATAGAATTGATATTGGATTTAGATCTGAAAGAGATAGTGGTTTTTCACAAGGTGGAGGAGTTGCTGATGTTCCTCAAGAAAGTTTAATGTTAACGGGTGATGAAAACATAGTTAATATAGATTTTTCAGTTTTCTGGGTAATTAAAGATGCGGGTAAATTTTTATTTGAAATACAAGATCCAGAAGGAACAGTAAAAGCTGCAGCAGAGACAGCAATGAGAGAAGTAATTGCTAAAAGTAAAATTCAACCAGTTTTAACTGAGGGAAGAGCTCAAATTGAAATTGAAACTCAGGAAATTATTCAATCAATTCTAGATGAATACAATAGTGGTATTCAAATTACACAAGTTCAAACACAAAAAGCAGATCCACCTGATCAAGTAATTGATGCGTTTAGAGATGTTCAAGCAGCAAGAGCAGACATGGAAAGATCTAAAAATGAAGCTGAAGCTTATGCTAATGATGTTATTCCAAGAGCTAGAGGAGAAGCTGCAAAAATCATGCAAGCAGCAGAAGCTTACAAGCAAAAAGTTGTTGCTCAAGCAGAAGGTGAAGCTAGCAGATTTATATCTATTTATAATGAGTATGCGAAAGCTAAAGAAGTAACTCAAGAAAGAATGTATTTAGAGACTATGGAAAAAGTTTTAGCAGATATTGATAAAGTGATAATTGAAAAAAATGCAGGCTCAGGTGTAGTACCGTATTTACCATTACCAGAGCTAGGTAAAAAGAAAGCGCAAAATTAATGAAAAAAATTTTATTACCAATAATTATTTTAATAGGGGCATTAGTGTTCTTCTCTATATTCATTGTTAAAGAGGTTAATCAAGCAATTGTACTTCAGTTTGGTGATCCTAAAAAAATCATACTAAAACCAGGTTTAAATTTTAAAATACCTTTTATTCAAAACGTTGTCTTTTTAGATAGCAGAATTTTAAATCTTGATACACCACCAGCAGAAGTTATTGCATCAGACCAAAAAAGATTAATAGTTGATGCTTTTGCAAGATTTCAAATTGTAGATCCTTTAAAATTCTATATTTCAGTTGGAAATGAGAGAGTTGCAAGATCAAGATTAGCAACAATTATTAACTCAAGAATTCGAAATGTTTTAGGGCAACAAGAATTACAAACACTACTATCAAAAGATAGATCTAAACAAATGTCTTTAATTCAAGAAGGTGTAAACGCAGAAGCTCAAAAATTTGGAATAAAAATAGTAGATGTTAGAATTAAAAGAGCTGATTTACCTCAAGCGAACAGTGAAGCAATCTATAGAAGAATGCAAACTGAAAGAGAAAGAGAAGCCAAAGAATTTAGAGCAAGAGGTGCTGAAATGGCAGTTACTATCACATCTACTGCTGACAAAGATGTTTCTGTATTACTAGCAAACGCTAATAAAGATTCAGAGATTATGAAAGGTGAAGGTGATGGTGAAAGAAATAAAATTTTTGCAGGTGCATTTGGTAGAGACCCTGAATTTTTTGCATTCTATAGAGCAATGCAAGCTTATGAGACTGCTTTAATAGGTGGAGACACTTCGGTAATTTTATCTCCTGATAGTGAATTCTTTAAATTTTTTGGTAACATAAAACCTAAAAATTAATCCAAAACAATGAAAGAGCTAATTATAGCTTTTGGCCTTTTCCTTTTTATAGAGGGAATTTTATACGCCCTATTCCCATCTAAAATGAAAAGTATGCTATTAAAATTAAATGATGTGACTAATAGTCAATTAAGAACAGGTGGATTGATATTTGCAGTAATAGGATTTATTATTATTTGGTATATAAAAAATTAAAATGAATAAAATTAAAAGATTATTATTAGTATTTTTTACAATTAGTTTTACATCTCAAGTTTTTGCAAAAGATATACCGGGATCTTTTGCAGATTTAGCAGAAAGATTAATGCCATCTGTTGTAAATATTTCAACCACAACAACCGTAACAACAAATACTAATCCTTTTCCAGGATTTCAATTTCCTCCAGGATCTCCTTTTGAAGATATGTTCAAAGAATTTGGGACACCTCAAACAAGGAAGTCTGCTGCACTAGGTTCAGGATTTATAATAAAAGAGAGTGGGATTGTAATTACAAACAATCATGTTATTCAAAATGCAGAAGATATTTTGGTTAGAGTTGACGGTGATAAAGAATATAAAGCAACTGTTGTTGGTGCGGATCCTTTATCAGATATTGCTGTCCTTCAAATAGATTCAAAAGAAAAATTTACACCAGTTAAATTTGGAAATTCTGATCAAGCAAGAATTGGTGATTGGGTTATAGCAATCGGTAATCCTTTTGGTTTAGGAGGAACGGTTACAGCAGGAATAATATCAGCAAGAAATAGATCAATTGGTCTATCTCGTTATGAAGATTATATTCAAACAGATGCCTCAATAAATTCAGGAAACTCAGGTGGACCTTTATTTGATATGAATGGAGATGTAATTGGAATTAATACTGCAATTCTAGGTAAAGGTGGCTCTATAGGAATAGGTTTTTCGATACCATCGAATGATGCAAAAAGAGTTGTTAGTCAATTAATAGAATTTGGTGAAACTAAAAGAGGATGGCTGGGTGTTAGAATTCAAGTAGTTTCTGAAGAAATTGCTGAAGTTGAAAAATTAGATGAACCTAGAGGAGCGTTAGTTGCTAGTGTTGCAGAAAAAAGTCCATCTGACAAAGCAGGAATTAAAGCAGGAGATATTATATTAGAGTTTAACAATACTAAGATTAAAGAAATGAAAGAATTACCAATAATTGTTGCACAAACAGAAGTTGGTAAAACTGTAGATGTTAAAATTTGGAGAAATAAAAGAGAGATTACTAAAAAAATTAAACTAGGAAGACTTGAAACTTCAGAAGATTTTAAAGTAGAAAAAAAAGAAACTAAAGAAGAAACACCTGAAATTTCTGAAATTAAATCTTTAAAAATAATTGTAAGACCATTGAATAATAAAGATATTAAAGAAAGAAAATTGCCCAATCAAACAACAGGTTTGGTTATAACAAATATTGGAAAAAATAGTCCAGTGGATTACTTAAATGTTGGAGATGTCATTGTGGAAGCTCAAAAGAAAAAAATCAAATCAACCAAAGATCTAGAGGGTATTGTTGATACTGTTTTAAAATCTAATCAAAAAACAATTTTGATTGTAATTTATAATAATCAAAACCAAAGAAGGTATATTGGTGTTAAGCTAGATTGATAATGGACAAACAGTCCAAAATTATCCTAATTTCAGGTCCCACCGCTTCAGGTAAATCAAATTTTGCTGTCAAGATTGCAAAAAAAATTCAAGGAGAAATAATCAATGCTGACAGTATGCAGGTTTACAAAAAGCTAAAAATCTTAACTGCAAGACCAAACAAACAAGAACAAAAAAATATTAAACATCATCTTTATGGGGTTGTTGATTTAAACAAAAGATTTTCTACAGGTGAATGGCTTAAAATAGCTATCAAAAAAATTAAAGAAATTAAAAAAAGAAAAAAAATTCCTATTTTAGTTGGTGGTACAGGTCTGTATTTCCAATCTTTAATTGATGGTTTAGTTAAAATTCCAGAAATACCTATTAAGTTTAGAAATAAAATTAGATTGAAGCAAAAAAAAGAGGGACAAAGAAAATTTTATAAAGAACTTTTAAGAATTGATCCTATGGCTAAAAATAAATTTGATCAAAATGATACTCAAAGAGCAATTAGAGCCTTTGAGATTAAATCGTTTACAAAAATTTCCATGTATGAATGGTTAACTAAAACAAAATCTGAATTTAAAGATGAGGAATTTCTAAAACTATATATTGATTTTAAAAGAGAAGACTTAATTAAAAGAATATCGCTAAGATCAATTAAGATGATTGAGGAAGGGGCAATAAATGAGGTAAAAAAATTCATAAAATTAAAAATAAAAAAAGATCTGAGCGTAAATAGAGTAATAGGGATTGACGAATTGACACAGCACTTAGATAAAAAAATTGAATTAGTCCAAGCACGCGAACTAATTTCAATTAAAACAAGACAATACGCCAAAAGACAAGCTACATGGGCCAGAAGTAGGATGACATCATGGGAAAAAATTAATCCTTTTAAGATTACTGACTACATAAAAAATTTAAAAAAATCAGCGCTTAAACTTGACCAATTAACATAAAGTCCGATAGATTGCCTGAATGCCAAAATTATTTTCTGGAGCTGAAATTGTTTTTAAATGTCTTGAAGACCAAAAAGTAGAGCATATTTTTGGTTATCCAGGTGGTGCAGTTCTTCCCATCTATGATGAGTTAAAAAATCACCCAACCATAAAACACATATTAGTTAGACACGAGCAAGGCGCGGGTCATGCTGCAGAAGGTTATGCAAGATCAACTGGAAAACCTGGCGTTGTATTAGTTACTTCTGGCCCAGGTGCAACAAATGTTGTTACAGCATTAACTGATGCATACATGGACTCAGTTCCTCTAGTTTGTATTTCAGGACAAGTGCCAACACACTTAATTGGGACAGATGCATTTCAAGAATGTGATACAACAGGAATTACTAGACCATGTACAAAACATAATTGGTTGGTTAAAGATATTAATGATCTTCCAAGAATAATGCATGAAGCATTTGAGGTTGCAACAACTGGAAGACCAGGACCAGTATTAGTTGATATTCCAAAAGATATTCAGTTTGCAAAAGCAAAATATTTTAAACCTAAAAAAGAAAAAAAATTAAATGGAAAAGTCCTTAATAAATTTAATCAAAAAGATATTGACCAATTAGTAGACTTAATGAAAAAAGCTTCAAAACCAGTTTTTTATACTGGAGGTGGGGTAATTAACTCAGGTCCAAAGGCGAGTGAACTTTTAAGAGAATTAGTGGCCTTAACTGGATTTCCTATTACATCAACTTTACAAGGATTAGGTGCTTACCCTGGAGATGATAATCAATTTTTAGGAATGCTTGGTATGCATGGAACTTATGAAGCTAATAATGCAATGCATGATTGTGATTTATTAATTAATATAGGTGCAAGATTTGATGATCGTATTACAGGAAAAATAGATGAGTTTTCTCCAAAATCTACAAAAGTTCATATTGATATTGACCCTTCATCGATCAATAAAATTGTAAAAGTTGATCTTTCTATTGTTGGGGATGTTAGTGATGTAATAAAATCAACTACTAAAACTTTGAAAAAGAAAAACTTAAATTTAGAAAAATCAAATAAACAAAAAATATCAAAATGGTGGCAACAAATTCAAAAATGGAGAACTAAACAGTCTTTAAACTTTATAAATAGTAATAAAATTATTAAACCTCAGCATGCCGTTCAAAGACTTTATGAATTAACAAAAAACCAAGACACATATATTACTACTGAAGTTGGACAACATCAGATGTGGGCAGCACAACATTATAAATTTAATAAGCCCAATAGATGGATGACATCAGGAGGACTTGGAACTATGGGTTACGGATTACCTGCTGCAATAGGAGTGCAAGTAGCACATCCTAAAAAATTAGTTGTAGATATTGCTGGAGAAGCATCAATTTTAATGACTATGCAGGAGATTTCAACTGCAGTTCAATATAATTTGCCAGTAAAGATATTTATTTTGAATAATCAATATATGGGAATGGTTAGACAATGGCAGGAATTACTTCATGAAAAAAATTACTCAGAAAGCTACTCAGAGGCATTACCAGATTTTGTAAAATTAGCTGAAGCTTATGGTTGTGTTGGTATTAGAGCAGAAAACCCAGACGAATTAGATGAAAAAATTGAGGAAATGATCAATATAGATAGACCAGTAATTTTTGATTGTCATGTAGATCAAGCAGAGAATTGTTATCCAATGATACCTTCAGGAAAACCACACAATCAAATGTTGTTAGGACCTAAGGATCAAGAAGAGAATAAAATAACAGGTAAAGGGAAGTCTTTAGTTTAAAATGGCAAAATCTAAGTCAGCATATAGCACACCTAGTAAGTTAGGTAAAATCGATACTCATATAATTGTTGTTTGGGTTGATAACGAAGCAAGTGTATTATCAAGAGTGGTGGGTTTATTTTCAGGTAGAGGTTACAATATTGAATCTTTGGCAGTTGCTGAAGTGGATCATAAAAAAAATCTTTCAAGAATTACAATTGTAACAACTGGGACTCCTCAAGTTATAGAACAAATTGTATTACAGTTAAAAAAATTAGTTCCAGTTCACAATGTTGCTAATTTTAAAAGAGAAGATAAAAAAGTGATATTTAAAGAAATGGCACTATTGAAAATTGTTGCAAATTCTATCAAGATTAAGAAAGCTTTAAATACTTGTAAAAAGTATAATCCAGTTATATTAGATCAGACAAATAAATCTGCCGTCATTCAGATAACAGCATTAAGAAGGGAAATAGATAATATGATAAAAAATTTAAAACCACTTGGTCTTGTCAGTGCCTCAAGAACTGGAGCGGTAGCAATGACCAGAGGTGCAGAAATTTTAAATTAATTACTAATAGGAGAAGAAAAATGAAAATGTTTTATGAAAAAGATGCAGATGTAGATTTAATCAAAAGTAAAAAAATAGCAATTTTCGGTTATGGAAGCCAAGGACACGCACACGCTTTAAATTTAAAAGATAGCGGAGCTAAAGAAGTTGTAGTAGCGCTTAGAGATGGATCCGTGAGTAAAGCAAAAGCAGAATCAAAAGGTTTAAAAGTAATGGGTTTATCTGATGCTGCAGAGTGGGCAGAAGTTGCAATGATACTAACTCCTGATGAGTTACAAGCAGCAATTTATAAAAATCATATTGACCAAAGAATTAAACCAGGAACAAGCATAGCTTTTGCTCATGGATTAAATATTCACTACAAATTAATTGAAGCAAGAAAAGATTTAGATGTATTTATGGTTGCACCAAAAGGACCTGGTCACTTAGTTAGAAGTGAATTTGAAAGAGGTGGTGGAGTTCCTTGTTTATTTGCTGTTCATCAAGATGGAACAGGTAAAGCAAGAGATCTTGCATTATCATATGCCTCAGCAATAGGTGGTGGAAAATCGGGAATTATTGAAACAACATTTAAAGATGAATGTGAAACTGATTTATTTGGTGAACAATCAGTTCTATGTGGTGGACTAGTTGAGCTTATTAAAAATGGTTTTGAAACACTAACAGAAGCTGGTTATGAACCTGAAATGGCATACTTTGAATGTCTACATGAAGTAAAATTAATAGTAGATTTAATTTACGAAGGTGGAATTGCCAATATGAATTATTCTATCTCAAATACTGCAGAGTATGGCGAATATGTATCTGGTAAAAAAGTTGTAGATAGCGAAAGTAAGAAAAGAATGAAAGAGGTTCTAGCTGATATTCAATCTGGTAAATTTACTAAAGACTGGATGAAAGAATGTGAGGGCGGTCAAAAGAACTTTTTAAAAATGAGAAAAGATCTTGCGGATCATCCAATTGAAAAGGTTGGCGCTGAACTTAGAGCAATGATGCCTTGGATTGGTAAGAAAAAATTAATAGATAGTGATAAGAGTTAATTTTTACTAAAAACCTAATTCGGTCAGAAATTATAGCCAAAATATAACAATTATTTTGCAATCTCTATTATAGATTGTATTATAGATTTTCTAAGATTACTGACTATGAGCGACAAGGATAAAATTTTTATATTTGATACTACAATGCGTGACGGTGAACAATCACCAGGCGCATCGATGAGCCTTGAGGAAAAAATTCAAATAGCAAGGATTTTTGATGAATTAGGTATAGATATTATTGAAGCTGGTTTTCCAATTGCTTCTCCTGGTGACTTTGAAGCTGTTACAGCAATAAGCAAAATTTTAAAAAATGCAATTCCATGTGGATTATCAAGAGCTAGCAAAAAAGATATAGATGCGTGTCATGAAGCATTAAAAGCTGCTCCAAGATTTAGAATTCATACCTTTATTTCAACAAGTCCACTTCATATGAAGTTTAAATTAAATAAATCTCCTGAAGAAGTTGTCGATGCAATAAAGGAAAGTGTAACTTATGCAAGAAATCTTACAGATGATGTTGAATGGTCTTGTGAAGATGGAACAAGAACTGATATAGATTTTATGTGCAAAATAGTTGAAACAGCAATTAGCAGTGGTGCTACAACAATAAATATTCCAGATACTGTTGGTTATACTATCCCTTCAGAATTTACTAAAATTATAACAACATTAAAAAATAAAGTTCCAAATATAGAAAAAGCTATTTTATCTGTACATTGTCATAATGACTTAGGATTGGCTGTAGCAAATTCTTTAGCTGGTGTTTCAGCTGGTGCAAGACAAGTTGAGTGCACAATTAATGGAATAGGTGAAAGAGCAGGAAATGCTGCACTTGAAGAAATTGTTATGGCGATCAGAACAAGAAACGATTTGATGCCTTATTCAACTGGAATTAAAACAGAATTATTAAGTAAAGCTTCAAAAGTAGTTTCTAATGCAACATTTCCAGTTCAATTTAATAAGGCAATTGTTGGAAAAAATGCTTTTGCTCACGAAGCAGGTATTCATCAAGATGGGATGCTTAAAAATAGAGAAACTTATGAAATTATGACACCAGAGAGTGTTGGAGTTAAAAAGACTTCATTGGTAATGGGTAAGCATTCAGGTCGTCATGCTTTTAAAGAAAAATTAAATGATCTTGGTTATGCAGATGTAACTGATGACGTTATTCAATCTGCTTTTGGTAAATTTAAAATTTTAGCTGATAAGAAAAAACATGTTTATGACGATGACATCGCGGCCTTAGTTGATGACAGTATGATTTTAGATAAATATGTAATCAACTTAAAGTCATTAAAAGTTTTTGCAGGAACAGGCGAACCTCAAAAAGCAGAAATGACTCTAGATGTTTATGGTGAAGTTAAATCAACTTCAGAAACAGGTGATGGTCCTGTAGATGCTATTTTTAAATGTATAAAAGTTTTATATCCACACGATGTGAAATTACAATTATATCAAGTTCACGCTGTTACGGAAGGAACTGATGCACAAGCTACAGTAAGTGTTAGAATTGAAGAAGAGGGCAAAACTACAGTTGGACAAGCCGCTGATACTGACACATTAGTAGCGTCAGCTAACGCTTATTTAAGTGCTTTAAATAAAATGATTATTAAAAGAAAAAAAACTGCTCCAATAGAGCACGAAACTCAAAAAGTGAAAGGTATATAATTAAGATGGCTAATTGGTTTAGAAATTTAAGTAGTATTTGGAGCCAAGATATGGCGATTGACCTTGGAACCGCTAACACACTTGTTGTTTTAAAAGGACAAGGGGTGGTTTTAAATGAACCATCTGTTGTTGCTATAGCTGAGAATAATGGAAAGAAAACTGTTTTAGCAGTTGGAGATGAAGCAAAAACTATGCTTGGAAGAACACCTGGTAACATTAGTGCAATTAGACCTTTGAGAGACGGAGTGATTGCAGACTTTATAGTCACTGAAGAAATGATTAAACACTTTATAAAAAAAGTTCATGCTGGTAAAACTTTTGCAAATCCTAGAATCTTAATTTGTGTTCCAACTGGATCAACACCAGTTGAAAGAAAAGCCATTCAAGATAGTGCACTAGCAGCTGGTGCTAGAAGAGTACAATTAATTGAAGAACCAATAGCAGCAGCAATTGGTGCAGGCCTTCCAATTTCAGAAGCAACAGGATCAATGGTTGTTGATATTGGTGGAGGTACTACAGAAATAGCTGTTATGTCACTAGGAGGTCTTGTGTATTCTAAATCATTAAGAGTTGCTGGAGATGCAATGGATGGAGCATTGGTAAATTATATGAGAAAAGAATATAATTTAATGATCGGTGATAGTACTGCTGAAAAAATAAAAAAAGAAATTGGTACTGCTATACCATCAAACAGTAATACCTATGCCGTCAAAGGTAGAGACTTAAGATCTGGAACACCTAAAGAAGTAAATATTACTGAAGAAGACACAGCGGAAGCTTTAAATGATATTTTAAAAGAAATGGTGAATGGTATAAAAGATGCACTTGAAAACACGCCACCAGAATTATCAGCTGATTTAGTGGATATGGGTCTAACGTTAACAGGTGGTGGAGCTTTGTTAAAAAATATTGATAAAAGATTCTCCAAAGAAACTGGGTTGCCAGTTTTTATAGCAGATGATCCATTAGCATGTGTTGCAATTGGGACAGGAAAAGCTCTAGATCAAGAAGAAACATTCTCTACTATGCTATCTGAATACTAGAAATAATGGAAACAAGTAGAGATGACTTTGTAATTGCAATAAGATCTGCTTTTTTAAAAAAAGGAACACAGCAAAGGTTCTCGTTATTAAGTTTAATATTTTTTTCTATAATTTTTTTAACTTTAGGTAGTTTTAACTTTAAAATTATAAACTATGTAAAAATAGGTATTAATGAAATAGTTTATAGGTCTTCCTTTATAATTTCTGTACCAGAGAATTTATTAAAAGATAGCTATCTTACAATTCAAAATCACAACAAGCTTTATAAGGAAAATGAAAAAAATAAATCTGAACTAAAAATTTTAAAAGGTAAAGATTTATTAAATGAATTTATAATTTTAGAAAATCAAAGATTAAAAAATATAGTTGATGATTATCTGGTTAAATCAGACACTATAATTGCTAAAGTTTTAAGTGATAAAGGCAGTCCATTTTTAAGATCAATCATCATTAACAAAGGTAGTAAACATAAAATCAACCTTGGAATGGTTGTAGTGGATGGAGCATATCTTATTGGAAAAGTTGTTGAGGTTAATTATTTGTCATCTAGGGTATTACTACTTTCAGATTTGAATAGTAAAATTCCAGTTATAGTAGAACCAAACGCAGTATTCTCTATACTTTCAGGTACAGGTAAAGATTATGCGGTTATTCAATATAGTAAAAAATATGAGGACATAAAAAATGAGTCTGTTATTTACACTTCTGGAGCAGGCAGTTTATTCAAGGCTGGAATACCTATAGGAAGAATGAATGTGGAAAATTTGGGTGATGAAAAAAAAGTAGAATTTTTTTCTGATTTTTCTCAATTAAAATTTGTAAAAGTTGTTTCATATAAAAAGAGTGAGAACAAATGACAGGGTTAAGAAATAAAAATTTTACTAAAATAATACTATCAAAAGTACCCTTAATTCTACTTTTTGCATCTGTTTTAAATGATTATGATTTTAATCATTTAAGTTTGAAATATTTTTCATTTAACTTTTCATACATTTTAATTTTTTACTACAATCTAAAAAAAAATGAAAGTTTAGGATATACTTATATTTTTATAGCAGGCTTATTTAATGATGTTGTGGCAGGAACTCCAATTGGATTAAGCAGTTTAATGTATCTAATACTTTGTGTAGCAGCATCCTATCTTAGAAATATCACTTTGAGACCAAGTTTATTAAAAGATTGTATATTTTTTCTTTTAACAATTTTAATTATAAATTCATTATTGTTTTTATCTTTAAAGTTTATTTTTAGTTATGAGTTAAATTATTTTGACCAAATAATAAATATTACATTCACTTTTTTATTTTATTTTTTATTTTCAAATTTATTTGATTTTTTTGAAAGCTATTTTGTGAGAAACAATAATGCTGGGTGAAGATTTTGGTGTAAAAAAAATTCAAACCATTAATAGAAGAATGTTTATTATTGGTGCTGCTAAGTTTATTGTATTTACTGGAATAATAACTCGATTATTTTCATTACAAATAACAGAGAACAAAAAATATCTAACACTATCTGACAAAAATAGATTACGAGAATGGAAATTACCCCCAATTAGAGGTGAGTTTTTAGATTATTTTGAAAATATTATTGCTGGTAATTTAAAAGTATACCAACTTCATGTCATTCCTGAAGAAGTAGAAGATTTTAGATATCTAATGGTAAGGTTAAAAGAAATTTTAAAAATCAGTAATAATGGTTTTAAAAAAATAATAAAACAAAAAAATAATCAAAGACCTTGGGAAACTATAATTATCTCAAAAAATTTAACTTGGGAAGAGTTCACTAAAGTTAATTATTTTTTACACGATTTAGTAGGAGCTAAACCAGTTCTGTCTGTCTCACGTAACTATCCGTTCAATGAGAGTTATACACATGTTTTGGGTTATGTTAGTGAGGCGAGTGAAAAAGATATCTTAAATAATAAAATTATAAAAAACACACATGTACCAGGACTTAAAGTAGGAAAAACTGGTTTAGAAAAAACCTTTGAAGATGAATTAATTGGTACAAATGGCATCCAAAGATATGAAGTTAATGCTTATGGAAAAAGAATTAGCCAACTTGATCATACAAATGGATTGAATGGCAAAACAATCCAACTTACAATTGATACAGAAATTCAAAAATTATGTACAAAACTTTTGAAAGGTGTGGCTGGTTCTATAAGTGTAATGGATATTTATACTGGTGAAATAGTTGCTATGCAATCGTCTCCATCATTTGATCCTAATTTATTTCTTTTTGGAATTAACCAAGATGATTGGCAATTAATTAGAAATAATCCATTAAAACCATTAGTTAATAAAACTTTATCAGGCTTATACTCACCAGGCTCAACATTCAAACCAATGGTAGCTTTATCAGCACTAGAAAATAAAATTATTGATGAAAATTTTAAAGTTAACTGTAAAGGAAAAATTGAAATGTATGGGCAAACTTATCATTGTTGGAAAAAAAAAGGACATGGTATTGTAGATTTAAAAAGTGCAATGAAGCAGTCATGTGATACATATTTTTATGAGATTGCAAGAAAACTTGGTGTAGACCGATTAAAAGAAACATCTACAAAATTTGGTCTTGGAGAAAAAGTTTTAAATGAAACATTTAGTAATGAGAAAAAAGGACTAATTCCTGACACTAAATGGAAAAAAAATAATTTGGGCAGAGGCTGGGTTATAGGTGAAACATTAATTACAGGTATTGGACAAGGCTACACTCAAACAACACCATTACAATTATGTCAAATGACAGCTCAACTTGCGAATGGAGGATTTAAGATTTACCCAAAAATAATAGTGGAAGAGGATAGCAAAACAGCAGAAGAAATTAGAGTTATAATGAATGACAATAGAAAAGAATTAAATAAAAAAGATAGTGGTTTGAAAGACGCAACAGAACTTTTAGAGTTTTTAAATAAAAAAAGACATGAAACCTTGTTTAAAAGTTCTAAAAACATAAACCTAGTTCGTGATGCGATGTTTGCATCCACAAATGAAATTAGAGGAACTTCTTACAAATCACGAATTGAAGATCCCAAATATCAATTTGCTGGAAAGACAGGAACATCACAAGTTAGAAGAATAACTGAAGCTGCAAGAAAACTTGATTTAAGTACCTCTGAAATTCCATATAATGAGAGGGATCACGCTTTATATATAGCTTTTGGTCCATATAAGAATCCGAGATACGCATTAAGTATTGTTATAGAACATGGTGGATCAGGCAGCTCCACTGCTGCCCCGATTGCAAAAAAACTTTTTAAATTAATTATAGATAGACACGAGCTTAGGGAAAAACAAAGTAAACAAAATAATTTAAAAATATAAATGCAATACAACTCATTTAATTCACAACCCACCTTTTTTCATAAATTAAGAAATTTTGATTATATTTTAGTAATTTGTATTTTATTACTAGGATTGATTAGTGCTTTGTCTATGTATTCAACAGATGGTGGAGAAATCTTATTTCATAGCAAAAGTCATATTTCAAAATTTTTGATCTTTTTTACAATGATGATTTTCATGTCATTTTTAAATATAAAGTTCTGGCATAATTTTGCTTATTTTTTTTATGTTGTTGTTTTGCTTCTCTTAGTTTGGGCTTCTTTATATGGTATTAAAGCTTCAGGATCGCAAAGATGGATTAATTTATATTTTATTAATTTGCAACCATCTGAATTAATGAAAATTGCAATAATAGTATGTCTTGCTAAATATTATCACCGTATACAACTCAATAAAGTTAATAGTTTTCAAGTTATGTTTGTCGTTTTAGTAATTTTAATTTTACCAATTATGCTTGTTATTATTCAACCTGATTTGGGTACTTCAATTTTAATTGCATTAAGTGGATTAGTAGTTATTTGGCTTGCAGGAATTAATATTAAATATTTTATATATTCATTCATAATTTTATTAATTTCACTGCCGTTTGCTATTGCTTTTTTACAGCCTTATCAAAAACTGAGAATTTTAACATTTCTTAATCCAGATAGAGATCCTTTAGGAGCGGGCTATCAAATTATTCAATCTAAAATAGCAGTTGGATCAGGAGGTTTAACTGGTAAAGGATTTTTAAAAGGTACTCAAAGTTATTTAGAATTTTTACCAGAAAAACATACAGATTTTATTTTCACTTTATTTGCAGAGGAGCAAGGTTTTTTAGGGTCTTTATTTTTATTGCTAATTTATATAATCATTATTTACAGAGTATTAAGAATTGGCGTAATATCGAGAAGTTATTTTGCTAAACTTTTTTGCTATGGCTATGGGTCTGCAATATTCTTTTATGTAACAGTAAATATGTCTATGGTTTTGGGTTTATTGCCTATAGTAGGATCACCACTCCCAATTATGTCATATGGAGGATCTTCAATGCTAGCAACAATGATTGGATTTGCAATCGTTATGAGTGCAAAAATTAACTATAAACAACTAATAGCTTAATTATTTTAACACTTTTACTTGTCGAATTTGTCGCGAGAATATTTAAATTTAAGAATTATATAAAGTGTCATGGGAAAAAATTTAAAAATTGGAATTGTAGGTGCTGGCATACAGGGTATTTCCAATGCGTTATTTTTACAAAAAAAAGGTTTCAGTGTAACAATATTTGATAGAGATGAGCCGGGAAGTCCCGCTGCATCCTATGGTAACGCTGGTCACTTTTCTCCATATGCATCTGTTCCAATAAATAGACCTGATGTTTTAAGTGATGTCCCTGCAATGCTTTTAAGCACGACAGGGCCACTTGCGCTGAAATGGAACTATGTTCCAAAAATGGTACCCTGGTTTTTAAAGTTTATAAGAAACTGCACAACAAAAAAAATGATGCACACTGCTAAAAATATGCATCAAATTTTGGATTTAGCACTACCAGCTTATGATGAGTTATTTGATGATATTGAGCTTGGAGGACTAGTTGAAAAAAAAGGTATTTTATATATTTGGAATGGTCAAAACTTAAAAAGTAGAGAGCTTGAAATCAGTATTAGAAATGAACTGGGTGTTGACCAACAAGAAGTAACACCAAAAGAAATTCATGATTTAGAACCAAACATAAAACCGATCTATCATGGAGGTGTTTATTATCAATATGGTAGACATGCTAGAAATCCAAAAAAAATTCTTTTAAAACTTTATGATCTTTTTTTAAAAAAGGGTGGCAGGTTTTTAAAAATGAATGTTAAAGACATAAGTTTTGATGATGAAAAACCAGTTATAAAAGCTGAAACACAAAGCTTTCTTTTTGATAAAATTGTAATTGCCTGTGGTTCGTTTTCAAAAAAACTAACAGACAATTTGGATGAAAAAATACCTCTTGATACTGAAAGAGGATACCATGTTCATTTTAAAGATTGTGATCATCTTTTAAGTAGACCAGTAATTTTCCAAAATAGAGGGTTTGGTATTACACCTATGGAACAAGGACTTAGAGTTGTAGGCACTGTCGAATTTGGTGGATTAGATAACCCATTATCTAAATCAAGAGTTAAAAATTTAATTAATAATGCAAAATATATGATGGGTGATTTACCTGAGCATGAAGATGAGTGGCTTGGTTTTAGACCTACATTACCAGATTATTTACCAGTAATAGGACCTTCAAAAAAATACAAAAATGTTTTTTATTGTTTTGGTCATCATCATTTAGGATGGACTTTAGGACCAATTTCAGGGAAAATAATCTCTGGAATGATTGCTGAAGAAAACACAAACTTAAATTTAAAACCATATAGTTCTCTTAGGTTTAACTAAGTGATAAATAAAAATAATGTTGCGTATATTTTTTTATTTTTAGCAGCTTTATTTTGGTCAGGAAATTTTTTAGTTGGAAAATTTGCCAGTCAATATCAAATACCTCCATTTTCATTAAATTTTTATAGATGGCTTTTTGCTTGGTTGATCTTAGCTCCATTTACAATTCAAGAGTTATTTAAGAAAAGAAGTTATATTTTAGAAAATTATAAATATTACACAGTGCTTGGAATAACCAGTGTTACTATATTTAATTCAATCGTCTATTATTCTTTAAACTTTACACAAGTAATCAGTGGAGTGTTGATGATATCAACAATACCAGTGATGATCATTTTCATTTCATCAATTTTAAAAATTGAGAAAACTAATACTTTTCAAATATTGGGAGTTACATGTTCTTTCATTGGAGTTGTTTTGATTATAACCAAAGCAAATCTTGGAATATTAATAAATTTAGATTTTAATAAGGGTGACATTACAATGGTTTTTGGAATGTTGTCTTGGGCCACCTATTCCGCATTATTAAAGAAAAAAAAACATGAACTATCTCAACTGGGATTACTAGAAGTGGTAATTTCATTTGGATTTATTTTTTTAATTCCAATATATTTTATAGAGTATCAAATGGGTTATAGAATTATTCTAGATCAAAATTTTTTAATGATTTTGTTTTATGTAGTGTTGTTTCCAGGTCTTGCTTCTTTTATTTTTTGGATAAAAGGAGTTTCTTTAATAGGAGCTAATCGTGCAGGTGTTTTTTTGCATATGATGCCTATATTAAGTGCAATTATGGCAATGATTATTTTTAATGAAAAATTTATGTTTTACCATATGTTAGGCGCAATATTTATTTTAACTGGAATTCTTTTATCAAATAGAAAAATAAAAAATGCTTAAAGTTGCTATCTTAGACGATTATCAGAATGTTTCTCATGAGTTTGTTGATTTAAAAAAACTATCTGGAAAATATGAATTTAAAATATTCAGTGAACCATTTGAGGATGAAGCAGACGCTATAGAGCAATTATCAGACTTTGAAGCGTTATTGATAATGAGAGAACGAACTCCTATTACTAAAAATTTAATTGATAATTTAAATGACCTTAAATACATCATCACAAGCGGCTCAAGAAATAAAGCTATCGACCTAGCTGCTGCAAAAAAGAGAAAGATTATAGTGTGTGGAACTGAGATTGGTTTTTCAGGTACATCAGAATTAACTTGGGGTTTAATCTTAGGTTTAGCTAGAAACTTTAAAGAAGAAATTGATAATATGTATCAAGGTTACTGGCAATCAACTATTGGATTTGAGCTTAAGGGAAAAATTTTAGGTTTAGTTGGACTTGGAAGAGTTGGGTCACAAGTTGCTAAGATTGGAAAAGCTTTTGGCATGCAAGTTATGGCTTGGAGTGAAAATTTAAACCTAGATACATGTAAAGAATTAGACGTATTACCTTGTAGCAAAGAAGATTTATTTCAAAATTCTGATTTTCTATCTATTCACGTTCAAGGTGGAGAAAGATATAAAGATTTAATAAAATTAAAGGAGTTAGACACAATGAAGAAAACTGCTTTTTTAGTTAATACATCAAGAGGGTCAATTATCAATGAGGATGATTTAATCATAGCACTTTCAACTAATGTTATTGCTGGTGCTGGCCTTGATGTTTATGAAAAAGAACCTTTACCAGAAGGTAATAAATTAAGATTTTTACCAAATGCATTATTAATGCCTCATGTTGGTTATGTTACTGCAGAAAATTATAGTATGTTTTATACACAGATGATTGAAGGGTTAGAAGCTTGTGTTGCTGGTAAACCTTTAAGAGTAATAGAATAAGCTTATGACAAAAAAAATTAATCCAGATCTTACTGCGGAACAAAAATTAGTTTTATTTGAAGATGGTACGGAAGCACCAGGCACAAGCGAATTAAATAGAGAGAAGAGAGAAGGTAGCTATCACTGTACTAATTGTGGTGAAAAATTATTTGATTCAAATGCTAAATATGAAAGTGGTTCAGGTTGGCCTTCATTCTATCAATCACTACCAGATGCTTTTGAAACTAAAACAGACACTCTATTAGGTTATGAGCGAGTGGAATATCATTGCAAAAAATGTGGTGGCCATCATGGTCATATTTTTGAAGATGGACCAAAGCCAACAGGCAAAAGATATTGTAATAACGGTGTTTGTTTAACCTTTAAGCCTAAAAATTAATTTATTTTAAAAGTTCTAGTAATTTATTTTCTTTTTCAAGGGCTCTAACATCATCGTAACCACCAATGTGTTGATCATCAAAGAAAATTTGAGGAATAGTTCTTTTACCATTAGCTTTTGTAATCATTTCATCCATAGCCCCATCTACAGTTGCAATGTTGATTTCTTTATATTCAACGTTGTTTCTAGTTAATAATTTTTTTGCTGCATCGCAAAAAGCACAAAGTGGTCCTGTATAAATAATTACTGATTTCATGACTTATAAATAATCATTCTTTTTAATTTTGCTAGTAATTTCTTTTCTCGAATATTCGAACTTTTTTTTGTGTTTAATACTTTTTTGATTAACTCTTTTTCTCCACAATCTAAAAGAAACAGGCTTTATAGATCGTCTCATAATTTTAATTACTTCACCTTCTGTTTTTCCAGTCTTTTTCTCAATTTCCTCAAAAGTGATACGATCTGCCCAAGCAGCCCAAACGATCCAGTCAGGATCTGATATATGGGGCTCTGGATTTTTAACTCTAGTTATGGGGGTGTGACCTTTTTTTTTCATAAATCCTCAATAATCATTATATTTGAAAAAAATGATTAATGCATTTTATTAAGGGTCGTGGTATCTTTAAATCTAGATAGTCCATCTTAGCCATCTTTAGCTCCCGGTTTTTTTGGACTATCCTTAAACCTTAAAATGCTCCCTTTAAATTATTTCCTTTTTTTACAGATAATTTTATTTTTATTTATTACTCCTGGCACACCTAGAATTGTAATTATTTCTTATTCAATGAATTATGGAGTTCAAAAGTGTATTTGGACAGCTCTTGGAGATATCACAGCAAATATTATTCAAGCCACATTGGTAATTTTTGTTTTGGGATCTTTTTTTGTCGATAATCCAAATTTTTTAAATATCTTTAAGTGGATAGGAATTGCATACTTACTCTATCTCGCTTATGATATTTACAATTCAAGACTTAAAGATGTAAGTTCAGATAATATTTCATCAAAAAGTTTTTTTTCTTTTTTTAAAGATGGTTTCTTAGTCGCAGGGACAAGTCCTAAAGCTTGGATGTTCTTTCCATTAATATTTCCACAGTTTATTGACTTTAATTCAAATTATATCGTTCAATTTTTTATTTTGATCACAACGTATGTTGTTTTAGATTTTTTATCTCTAATTGCTTATGCTGTACTTGCTAGAAAGTTAATTATTTGGATAAAAGCAAACCCAAAAGTTATAAATACAATTTCAGCGTGCGTATTAATTATAATTGCAATTATTATTGCGTTTATTCAAAAATATTAATTAACTATTAAAATAATTGCGGCAATTAAGTCTGTATGACGTTAGTTGTATTTTTATTCATTTAGATGTTTAATTGTTCTTTAAATTTAAAACTAATAGAGGAAGAAATAAAATGAAAATCAGAAATATACTTATTACTTTAGTTTCTGCAATCGCTCTTTTAATTTCAGCTTCAACTATATCTTTTGCAAAGGTAGTTGGAGATAAAATTATTTTAGGTGCAGCTGTTTCATTAACTGGAAAATATTCATCTAATGGTGTTCATACTCAAAACGGCTATAACTTAGCAGTTGAGAGAATTAACAGCATGGGTGGTGTTAAAGTTGGTGGAAAAACTTATAAGTTTGACATTATTTATTACGATGATGAATCAAACTCAGGAAGAGCAGCACAACTTGCAGAAAGATTAATTCAACAAGATGGTGTTAAGTTTATGCTTGGGCCTTATAGCTCGGGACTTACAAAAGCTATGGCTCCTGTAACTGAAAAATATGAAGTTCCTATGGTTGAAGCAAACGGTGCATCTAGATCGTTATTCACTAAAGGATACAAATATTTATTTGCAGTACTTGCCCCAGCGAACTTATATCTTGATGTAGCAATTGACCTTGCGGTTGAAAAAAATGGTGGAAAGCCAGTTAAGATTGCAATGGCATTTGAACAAGATGCTTTTTCACAAGATGTGAGATTGGGTATTGTTGAAGCTGCTAAAAGAACAGGTTCTAAAATCATTATAGATGACAAGTTACCAAAAGAGCTTAACGATATGGCTGCTACTTTATCTAAAGTAAAAGCTACAAATCCAGACGTTCTTGTAGTTTCAGGTCATACAAAAGGTGCTTTGACAGCTGTTAGACAAATCTCAGAGATGAAAGTTGACGTGAAAATGTTAGCAATGACTCACTGTGATGCTGCTAAATTATCCAAGCAACATGGTAAAGCTTCTGAGTACGCACTTTGTGCTTCTCAATGGCATAAATCTCTATCATACAAAGATAACTACTTTGGTGGTGGTATGAAATATGATGCAGACTTTACTAAAGCATTTGGATATGCGCCGCCATACCAAGCTGCCGAATCTTCTGCTGCTTTATTAGTTTTTAAAGATGCGTTCGAAAGAGCACAATCATTTGATACTAAAAAAGTTAGAGATGCTTTAGCTGCAACTGATATGCAAACTTTTTATGGAAACATAAAATTTGCTGCAGGTGGACAAAACGTATCTAAGCCAATGGTACTTTTCCAAGTATCATGTAACGATGATGGTAGTGTGTGTGAAAACAAAGTTGTAGCTCCGACAAAATGGGCATCAGCTGAGTTGGTGCACCCAATTCCATCTTGGTCAGAAAGATAATACCTAATATGTAAAATGCTCCCTAGTAATAGGGGGCATTTTTTTATAAACATCTAAAGAATTTATGGATTTATTAATTTTCCAAGCTCCTATTTTAATGGTTCAAGCGTCAATGGACGGAATACTTCTTGGTATTTTGTTTGCATTAATCGCTTACGGAATGGCATTGCAGTGGGGAGTAATGAATATAATAAACATTGCTCAAGGAGAATTAGTAATAATGGGTGGATACATTGCATACTTTATGTATTTATCAGGAATACACCCAGCTTTTGGAGTAATTGTATCACCAATCATAATGTATTGTGTGGGTTGGGGAATGTACAAACTTGTTATTAATAAAGTAGTAGATAAAGATTTATTTACTTCAATTCTTGCAACTTTTGGAATTAGTATTTTAGCTCAACAACTAATGAATTTTGCATTTGGTGCAGACGTAGTAGTTGCTCAATCAAATTTTGGAACAACAATGTTATTTAACAACTCTGTTACACTGCCAAATGCTAAAATATTTTCAGGAGCTGTTTGTGTGATATCTGCAATTATTCTTGTTATCTACATGAAGAAATCAAAATTAGGTAGAGCAATTAGAGCAACTGCTCAAAACGCAAGAGCAGCAAAGATCTTGGGTGTTGATACAGAAAAAGTATATGCTGCAACTTTTGGAATTAATGCAGCATTATGTGGAATAGCAGGAGCATGTATTGCAATCACATTTACACTTCACCCTTACACAGGACTACCTTACACGGTTAGATCTTTTATGATTGTAATTATTGCAGGTCTTGGAAATTTACCAGCTGTTGCAATATCAGGAATGGGACTTGGTGTATTTGAAGAATGGGCAGATTATCTGCTTGGAACAGAATTTAGAATTGCAGCAGTATTCTCGTTACTAGTTATTATATTGGTTTATAGAAGGTTTAAATTAGCTCGAAAAAGAGAGTATTTAAAATAATGAATAAAAATACACTCCTATACGCAGGCTTAATAATTTTTGGTTTGGCTGGAGCATTCATATTTCCAGCTTATAAACTTCAATTATCGTTTCTTTATATATTAATTGTCTTAGCTATGACTTGGGATGTTCAAGGTGGACAGATGGGTTATAATACATTCGGTAATATATTATTTTTTGGTGTCGGAATGTATGTTGCATCAAGCACTCAAATAGCAATGTTTTTTTCACTTGCTGAGTGGACAGATGCGGGAGGAGAAAAAACTTTTGTTCATACTATCCCGCAATTTTTTCAAGGTTTTGGTGTTGGTATATTGTTAGCAGGAATTATTCCGACAATAATTGCAGGAGTAATTGGTTATGGGATTTTAGGTTTAAGAGGACACTACTTTGCAATTTGTACTTTAGCATTAGGAATTGCTGCAGGCGAACTAGCGGGTGGAATTGAGATTATTGGTGCAGGCCAAGGTATGACTGTTCCAGTTTGGCCAAAAGGATTTGGATCTAATGCATCATCATCTCAGTTTTTATATTATTTGTGTTTTGCTCTCGCAGTTGTAACTTTTGTTACTTTGAAGTGGGCCTACAGCACAAGATTTGGATTAGCTTTAAATGCAATAAGAGACAATGAAGATAAAGCGGAGGCAATGGGAATTCACACCATGAGATATAAAATTATTGGCTGGATGGTATCAGCTTTCTTTGTTGGAATTGCTGGAGGATTAATGGGTCATATAAATGGATATATTGAACCAACCGAAATTGCATTTGCTGGACCAACGTTTGGTGTGTTCATGGTTTTAATGGCAATCCTTGGTGGTAAAGGAACTTTATGGGGGCCACTTGTTGGTGCAACTATATTTCACTTATTTAAAGAAGGTTTTTGGACTTACTTCTTGGGCTGGCAGTATGTTGCTCTTGGAGTTTTAATTATTGTAATCGTTGTTTATTTTCCTGAAGGGGTAATGGGATGGTTAAGAGAAAAATATCCTGAAAGATTTGGTGAAGTTGTCGATGAAGCTGACTTAAAAGCACAGGTGGAATTAAAGTAATGGCTATATTAGACGTATCAAATGTAAGTAAGTCTTTTGGTGGCGTTAAAGCTAATGTTGATATTTCAATGTCAGTTGAACAAGGTTCAATTGTTGGATTAATTGGTCCAAATGGATCTGGTAAAACTACTTTATTTAATTCTATTGTAGGAACCTATCCAATCGACAATGGTTCAATTAAATTTGATGGTACAGAAGTTTCAGAACTGCCAGTGCCTGTTGTTGCAAAGCTTGGATTACTTAGAACTTTTCAACAAACTAGAATTTATGGAAAATTAAACTGTATTCAAAATATGTTAATCAGTAATAAACCTGAGAATGATGGAATATTATCAGTATTTCAAAAGATACCTTCTGATTTAACAGATAAAGCTGAGACATTATTAAAATTTGTAGGGCTTCATCAAAAAAGAAAGCTCAGAGCAGGAGATCTTTCATTTGGACAGCAAAAACTATTGGAACTTGCAATGGCACTAATGAATGAACCTAAAATGCTTTTATTAGATGAACCAACAGCTGGAATAAACCCTACTTTAATTAATGGAATAATTGACCGTTTAATCAGTGTTAATAAAGATTATGGAATTACCTTGTTAGTTATAGAACATAATATGAAAGTAATAATGAATTTAGCACAAAGAGTTTTTTGTTTAGCACACGGTCAAATGTTAGCAAACGGAACTCCAGATGAAATTAAAAATGATAAGCGTGTGCTAGACGCTTACTTGGGAGCACAATAATGTCAAATCAATATGATGTATTAGGTAAAGCACCAGGGCCAGAAGATTTACAAAAACTATCACCAGATAATAACCACCTAACTATAAAAAAATTATCAGCGGGTTATGGTAAAATGGAAATACTTCATGATTTTAATTTAAATGTAAGTAAGGCTCAGTCACTATGTTTGATTGGACCAAATGGTGCAGGAAAATCTACAATACTTCATTCTATTTATGGATTTACAAATATTTTTTCAGGACAAATAGAAATTGATGGAAAAGAAATTACCAACTTAACTCCAGCTCAAAAACTTACATCATGTGGAATTGCTTATATACTTCAAGATAATTCTGTTTTTCCAGATATGACTGTTGAAGAAAATTTATTGATGGGTGGTTATTCCAAAGAAAATACTGATGAGTCCCATGAAGAAGCAGAAAGAATTTTTGAAAAATATGAAAGATTAAGAAATAGAAGAAATCAACCTGCTAAAGTTTTATCAGGTGGAGAAAGAAGATTATTAGAAATTTCTAGAGCACTAGTTATGAAACCATCGGTATTACTAGTTGATGAACCATCTATTGGATTAGAGCCAAGATATATCGATATGGTTTTTGAAATTTTAAGGGATCTTCAACAAACAGAGAAGAAAACAATTATTTTAGTAGAACAAAATGCTAAAAAGGGATTAGAGTTTGCAGATATAGGTTACGTTTTAGTATCTGGACAAACTGCGATCGCTGGCAAAGGGGATGATTTGTTAAAAAATCCTGATGTTGGTAGATTATTCCTTGGAGGTTAATGATTAATAAAGAATTTTTCTTTAAAGGTTTTAGATCAATTCTAGCTCCTGATAGTCCTGCCCTTGCACTCGGTTGTTGTTTTATAGCAATAGGTGCACTTCTTAAAAATTTGGGTTTTAATATTCAAGAAAGTATTTTTTCAACAATGCTTACTTATGCACTACCTGGATCGCTAGTAATGGCGGAGTCGTTATTAGTTGGAGCATCTTTACTTAATATATTTTTGGCTGTTTGGTTTGTTAATGCAAGATTGTATCCAATGGCAGTTTCTTTATTCCCATTAATGATGCATAAAAGCCAACCTAAATGGAAATATTATTTTTCTTGTCACTTCATAGCTGTGTCTGCATGGCTGATAATGAAGAGTAATTATAAAAGTGTTGAAAAAAAATACAGAATTGATTTTTGGATTGGAATTGGTTGTGCAACCTGGACTACAGCAGTAATAGGCACTTTTATTGGTTTTTATGCTTCAGATTATTTAGATAAAAATATGATGATGGGTTTAGCAATTTTAAACCCAATTTATTTCCTATGTATGATGGTGGGTGCAATGAAGACCATTCAAATTACAGCTGCAGTAATTTTGGGTCTATTATTGGGACCAATATTTTATTTTCTATCACCTGAGTGGTCAATTTTACTAGGTGGGTTAGTTGGTGGAACCATTGCTTATTTTATAGGAGAGCTAAATGTCAACTAGTGTAGTTCTTGCAATTTTAGTTACATCATTAGCAACTTTTTCATCTAGATTATTGGGTGTAATTTCATCAGAAGGAATAAAAGAAACTTCAAAGTTATTTAGATGGTTTAATTGTCTTGCTTATTCAACACTAGCTGCATTAATAGCCAGAACAATTATATTTCCAGTAGGTGTTTTGTCTGATGCTAGCTATCTAAGTAGAATTGTTGTGGTTTTATTTTGTTTATTCATATTTTTTATTTCAAAAAGAAATTTTGTTTATCCAACTGTGATTTCTGCTATCATAATGACGGTACTAAGTAATTATCTCTAATGGAAAATATCTCTGGAATAACAATAACCGAACATCAAGATTCAAAAAGAATAATTGATATTAGAATTGAAGATGAAATTTTAGAGAAATTGATATTTCCATTCAACAAATTTGATATCACTGCTTTGGAGTATAAACCATTTACTAGATTTACTATTGCTAAAAGTTTAGACGATTTAACTTCTAATAAATTAAGCAAATTACTTAATTCAATAGTAAGAGACAGAGACACGGGCTGTTTTATAATTGGTCCAAAAAATATAAGTCCAAAAATTAATGATACGTTTTTAGTTAAACTATCAACAGCAATTGCTTATTTAATTGGTAATCCAAACCATGATGCAATGGCTGGAAAATATTATGCAAGATTTTTTGTAAAGCACGAAGATAAAAGTGATTCGTATTTGAGAAAAGCCTACACAAATATGGATCTTCATACAGACGGAACATATGTTAAGGAGACCACAGATTGGCTACTTATGACTAAAATTGAAGAACAAAATGTTCAGGGTGGAGAAACGGCAATGCTTCATCTTGATGACTGGGAACATTGTGAGGATTTATTTAATGATCCAGTTGGAAGAAAAGATTTTGTTTGGGGTTCCCCTAAAAGTAAAAATATAGAATATAAAGTTGAACATCCAGTTTTCACTACAGATGATAAGGGTAAGTCAAAAATTTCTTATATTGATCAATTCCCTGAGCCAAAAAATATGGATCAAGGAATTTTCTTACAAAAGTTATCAGATGGTTTGGAGGAGAGTAAGAATAAAGTAATCACTAAACTAGCACCTGGGTCAAGTATTGTAGCTAATAATTATTTTTGGCTACATGGAAGAAAACCTTTCAAAGAGAATAAAGATTTAAGTAGAGAACTGTTGAGAATTAGAGGCTCTTTTTTTATTAATTAATTCACCAATATCACTATAAAGTAACTATATTTATGAAATTAGGCTTTATAGGAACAGGTAAAATTACATCTGCAGTAGTTACTGGTATTTGTAGCTCTAGTATTCCATATAATAAAATAATCATCTCGCAGAGAAATAAATCTATATCTAGCACCTTAAAAAAAAAGTTTAAAAAGATAACTATTAGCAAAGATAATCAGGAAATAGTTAATTCATGTGATTGGATATTTTTATCAGTAACTCCAACTGTGGGTGAAAAAATTATTAAAAATTTAAAGTTTAGATCAAATCAAACTATAATCAGCTTCATATCAACAATTACTTTAGCTCAACTTAAAAAAGCAATTAAAGTTAAGGCAAAAATTATAAGAGCAATACCGTTACCTCCAATATCATTAAAAAAAGGACCAGTACCAATTTACCCACCCAATAAAAAGGTAAAAGATTTCTTTAATCAAATTGGCACAACAGTTGAAATTAAAAATGAAAAATCTTCAATTAATTTCTGGTCAACATCTGGAATGATGGCTCCATTTTATGAACTGTTAAGAGTGATGACTGACTGGTTGGTTAAAAGAGGAGTTAAGCGAAATGATGCACAAAAATATATAACTTCTTTATTTTTAGCGTTATCTGAAGATGCGGTTGTGAATTCTAAAAAAGATTTAAAATACTTAGTAAAAGAATCTCAAACACCAAAAGGATTAAATGAACAAGGTGTTAAAGAGTTAACAAAAGCTGGTTTTTATAAATCTTTAGAGAAGACACTCAGTAGTATACATAAAAGATTAAATAAATAAAATTCCATGGATCAAGAACAGAATATCTTACAAATTGAAAACCTATCTAAATATTTTGGAGGGTTAGCTGCAGTTTCAGATTGTTCTTTAAAAATTAAAGAAGGATCTATTACAGGAATTATAGGACCTAATGGTTCTGGTAAAACTACTTTATTTAATTTAATTGCTGGAAACCTTAAAGCATCAAGTGGAAAAGTTTTATTTTATGATCAAGACGTAACAGATGTTCCTTCATATGAATTATTTTCAAAAGGAATATTAAGAACTTTTCAAATAGCTCATGAGTTTACCAATCTTTCTGTTTTAGAAAATTTAATGATGGTTCCAGCAAACCAATCAGGTGAAAAATTAATGACAGCCTTACTAAAACCAAGTTTAGTTAGAACTGAAGAACTTGCTGTAAAACAAAAGGCTCAGGATGTAGTTGATTTTTTAAATCTGACACATCTATCAAATGAATTAGCTGGAAATTTATCAGGTGGGCAGAAAAAATTATTAGAACTTGGACGAACTATGATGGTTGATGCAAAATTAGTATTACTAGATGAAGTAGGGGCTGGTGTTAATAGAACACTACTTAAGGATCTAGGTACTGCAATTCTTAAGTTAAATAAGGAAGAGGGGTACACATTTTGTATGATCGAACATGATATGGAGTTTATAAGTAGATTGTGTAACCCTGTTATTGTTATGGCAGAAGGGTCCGTTTTATTTGAGGGTACTGCTGAAGAAGCTAAGAAAGATGAAAAGGTTATAGAAAGTTATTTAGGAAGAGGATCAAAAATAAAGGATGAAAATTAATGGCTTTTTTTGAAGGCTTAAAAATGACAGGTGGTTATGGTAATGGACCTGATATCATCAATTCTTGTTCTGTTGATGTGAATAGAGGTGAAATAGTTTCAATTCTTGGGCCTAATGGTGCTGGTAAATCAACAGCAATGAAGGCATTACTAGGTCTCTTAAGTTTAAAATCAGGCTCAGTTATAATTGATGGCAAAGATATTTCAAAACTTTCACCACAAGATAGGGTGAGAGAAGGTATTTCATTTGTACCGCAGACAAAAAATGTATTCTCAGGAATGAGCGTTGAAGAAAATTTAGAGATGGGGGCTTACTTAAGAGATGATAATTATCAAAATATAATAGAAGAAATTTATGAACTGTTTCCAATACTTAGAGAAAAAAGAAATCAATTAGTTGGAGAATTATCAGGAGGTCAAAGACAACAAGTAGCTCTTGGTAGAGCATTAATGATAAAACCATCTGTGTTAATGTTAGATGAACCAACTGCTGGAGTTTCTCCAATAGTAATGGATGAATTATTCGATCATATAATTAAAGTTAAAAGAACTAATGTTGCAATTTTAATGGTCGAGCAAAATGCTAAGCAAGCTCTTAATATTTCTGATCGAGGATATGTGTTAGTTACAGGTGAAAATAAATATTCAGGAACAGGAAAAGAATTATTAAACGACCCAAGAGTAAGAAGCTCTTTTTTAGGTGGATAGTATGGAATTTTTAAACGCAATTATATTACTATTAAATTACATTTTTATGCCAGCACTTACGTATGGCTCGCAACTAGCATTAGGTGCAATATTTGTAACTTTAATTTATGGAATTCTGAGATTTGCTAATTTTGCAACTGGAGACATGATGGCTTTTGGTACAATGGTTACAATATTGTTCACTTGGTATTTTCAATCACTTGGAATTTCTTTAGGAGTTTTACCAACAGCATTACTTGCCATCCCTTTTGCAATTGTTTTAACTATTGGGTACATGCTCTTAGTCGATAAATTTGTTTTTAGATATTATAGAGTAAGTAAAAGTCCTCCTGTTCAGCTTGCAATGGTTAGTATTGGTGTGATGTTTGTAACACAAGCAGCAGTTAGAATAATAATTGGACCATCAGATCAAAGATTTTTTGATGGAGAAAAATTTATTATCAAAGCAGGTGAGTTCAAAGAAATGACTGGACTTAATGAAGGTTTAGCAATTAAATCTAGCCAGGTATTAACAATATTTGTAACAATTGTATTAGTTTCTATTTTATTTTGGTTTTTAAACAAAACTAAGACAGGAAAAAGCATGCGTGCTTACTCTGATAATGAGGATTTAGCTTTATTATCTGGGATTGACCCTAAAAGAGTGGTTATGATTACTTGGATTATAGCAGGTATTTTGGCGACAATTGGTGGGGCTTTATATGGTTTAGACAAAAGTTTTAAGCCATTTACCTACTTTAATAACATGTTACCGATTTTTGCTGCAGCAATTGTTGGGGGTATTGGAAACCCGTTTGGAGCATTTTTAGGAGGGTATGTCATAGCATTTTCGGAAATATTCTTAACTTATGCTTATAAAAAATTCTTTATGTATGTTTTACCAGCAAGCATGGAGCCAGAAACTTTAGTTCAATTATTATCAACAGATTATAAATTCGCTGTATCATTTTCTATACTGGTGATCGTTTTACTTTATAGACCTAACGGAATATTCAAAGGGAAGGTACTGTGAGAAATTTCCAAAATGTAATTCTAGCCTATACAATAATGATGGGACTTATTATCTTAGTTGGAATATTTCAATCATGGAATGTAGCTCTATCAATTTTTAACATGTGTTTGATTTCTGCGGTAATGACCATGGGTGCAAATATTCAATGGGGGTATGCAGGTTTAATTAATTTTGGTCTTATGGGTTACGCAGCATTAGGTGGATTAGCTGCAGTTTTGATATCTGTTGAACCTGTACAAGAGGCATGGGTTGCAGGTGGTTTTAGTATTTTAATGTCTTTGTGGTTAATAGTTGTGATGGTCTTTGCAATACGTTTTGTATTAAAAAATTTTGAAAAATCTAAAATTAGAACTTATGGTATTGCTACAATTATTATTGCTGGAATTATCATTATAAGAGTTACATCAGAGACAAGTATTGAGGCTATTGAAAATGTTAACCCTGCAACAACAGGATTTCTTGGCGGATTAGGATTGCCAATTATGTTTTCTTGGATCGTAGGTGCATTTTTTGCAGCAGGTCTAGCATTTATAGTTGGTAAAGTTGCGTTAGGTTTGCGAGCAGATTATCTAGCTATTGCAACATTACTAATTTCAGAAATAGTTATAGCCATCATTAAACATGAAGATTGGTTAACAAGAGGAGTTAAGAATGTAATTGGACTGGATCGACCAGTACCTTATGAAATTGAACTCCAAACTAAAGAATGGTTTATAAATCTAGTTGCAAAATTTAATTCTGGAAAATTAGATTTAATCTCAAGTATTAACGATAAACAGGCAGCCCTTAATCAATTAGTAATTGAGGGATCATCAGTTTTTGTAAAACTTTGTTATTCAGGTTTATTTTTAATTGTTGTTATAACTTTATTAATAGTTACTCAAAAAGCTCTTTACTCTCCATGGGGAAGAATGATGCGTGCGATAAGAGATAATGAAGAAGCTGCTAACGCAATGGGAAAAAATGTTGTTAAACAACACCTATTAATTTTTATTTTAGGCTCAGCTATAGTTGGAATTGCTGGTGCCATGTTAGTTACTCAAGATGGTTTATTTACACCAGGTAGTTACCAGCCTATGAGGTATACTTTTTTAATTTGGGTTATGGTTATTGTCGGAGGAAGTGGAAACAATTTTGGAGCAATTTTAGGTGGTTTTGCAGTCTGGTTTTTGTGGATTGAGGCAGCACCAATTGCATTATTCTTAATTAATCTATTTACAGCAGGTTTAGCAGACACACATTCGTTAAAAATTCATTTAATTGAAAGTGTTCCATACTTTAGATATTTAATGATGGGTATGGGTCTTTTACTGATCATGAGGTATCGACCTAAAGGTATACTTCCTGAGAAAATCGAAATAAAATAAATTTATTATGAAATATATTATACTCGGAGCTGCAGTAGCATGGGCTATGTACATCGGTGATAAATATTTTTTTTAATGAATAAAAATTTATGGCTGCTAATTTTAAGTCAGATTTTTGCTTTCACAGCAGCACCAGTGACAGTTTTTTTAAGTGGAATAATTGGTTCCCAGTTTAGTCCAGTAAAATCTTTAGCAACTTTACCGATGGCTTTATCAATTGTAGGTATAGCAATTTTTGCAATCTTTGCAGCAAAGGTTATGAGTATAATTGGTCGAAGAGCAGGCTTTATATTTGCATCAATCATTAGTTCATTGTCATCATTACTTGCTGCTTATTCAATAATTATTGAAAGTTTTATATTATTTAATTTTGCATGTTTTTTACTTGGGGCTGGGGTTGCTTTTAGTCATCAATATCGTTTTGCAGCTGTTGAAACAGTAAAAAAAGATATGGCACCAAAAGCTATTTCAATAATATTATTAGCAGGAATAGGTTCAGCTTTTATAGGACCAAATGTTGCTAATATAACAAAAGATATTATTGCTGAACATTTATATGCCGGTTCCTATATCGCACTTGCAGCTTTAACACTCACCTCAATAATCTTTTTATTATTCTATAAAGACGGACATAAACCAAATCGTATTAATAAAAAAACTTCACGTAGCTATCTAGAGTTAATTTCTCAACCAAGATTTCTACAGGCTTTAGTAGCATCTGCGTTTGCATATGCAGTAATGTCATTTTTAATGACAGCTACACCAATAAGCATGCATGTAATGGAAAAAATAAGCTTAACTAAAACAGGACTTGTAATTCAGCTTCATATCGCAGCAATGTTTTTACCTTCACTAGTTACAGGTAATTTGATTAGAAAATTTGGACATAGTAAAATAATGTACGCTGGTGCCCTCTTATTTTTAATAACAGTTTTAACTAGTTTCTTTGATCAAAATTTTACTAATTATTTAATTGCATTAATATTTTTAGGATTTGGTTGGAACTTTTTATTTATATCTGGAACAAGTCTATTAGTTTTATCTTATAGGGAAAACGAAAAATTTAAAGCACAAGGATTTAATGATCTAATAGTTTATTCAATTCAAGCAACTGCGAGTTTATCTGCAGGAGTTTTCTTAACATTAACAAGTTGGAAAACAATGAATTTAGTTTGTATAATATTTTTAGTTTTAATTATTTTGTCAACATTAAGAGCTGATTTTAAAGAGAGAAAGTAAGATGGATTTACTAGCTTATTTTCAACTCAGCTTAGTTGAAATTTATTTTGTAATATTTACCGTATTTATTGCATCTATTATAAGAGGATTTAATGGCTTTGGCTTTTCAGCAATATGCATCTCAGGTTTTTCTTTTATTCTTCCAGCGATAGAAATAGTTCCAATTATTCTAATACTTGAGGTCATTATTAGTATTTTTATGGTTCCATATATATGGAACAAAATAGATTGGAATTTTGTTGTAAAACTGTTATTTGGAATAATTATTGGCTCTCCTGTTGGTATTTATCTATTGAAATATTTAACCCCTGACGTCACACATCTATCTGTTTGTGTACTAATCATATTTTTTTCATTTTTATTAATGAGAGGCTACATAAATCAAAAGATTAATAACAATTATGGAAAATTCTTTACAGGAATAATTTCCGGAACATTAAATGGATTAACTACTTTAGGAGGAATGCCTGTTGCACTATTCTTATTAGTTACAAGTATTCAACCTGCGATAATCAGAGGTTCATTAGCAGCATTATTTTTCTTAACAGATATTTATGCTTTTGCTCTTAGTTTTTTTGCTGGAATTGTAGATACCACAACTATTTATAGGACCGTTCCATTGATTATTATTTTACCAATAGGTGTTTATATTGGTGATAAATTTTTTATTAAAAGTAAAGAGGAGACATATAGAAAAGTTGTTTTTTACTTTCTTATATTCATCTCAATATTTGGGTTTTTTAGGATTATCAGCAATTTTTAGATAAAAAAAACCCCCAGCAATTTTCACTGCTGAGGGTTTTAAAACTAAAATTTTAATTATCTTTGTTTTTTATTTTTAAATTTTCCACCTTTGATTTCTTTCTCTAAAAAAGAACCTTCAGCTTCACCAACGCTAGTAAAAGAAACTCCAGTTGCACCTTCGTAGTCAACTTTTTTACCTTTAGCTAATAAATCTAAACCTTTTTTAAGTTCACCTGGATAAATTTTAGTTCCAGGACCGTTAGCAACATCCATTACATTCTTAGCAATAGAAGCTCTATCAGCTGATCCACCTGCTTGCATCGCTAGAACGATTAAAGCTGCTGCATCATAAGATTCACCAGTATAAGGTCCAGACGAGTCGATACCAGCTGCTTTAGCAACAGACGCAAAAGTACCTGCTGTTTTTTCATTCATTGAACCAGGCATTGAACCAAAAGATTTATTTAAATCTTTTCCAAAAGCATCAGTTAACGAGTCACCAATCATACCATCAGATAAAATAAATTTATCAAATGCACCGGAGTCTAAAGAACCTTGAATAATTCCTTTTCCACCTTGGTCTAGGTAACCAATTACTGCCACTGCATCACCACCTGCTGAAGCTAAAGTAGCTACTTCAGATGAGTAATCAGCTTTTCCATCTTCATGAGCAGATACAATTGTTACTTTAATACCATGAGCTTTTACAGCTGCTGCATAAACATCAGCTAAACCTTTTCCATAGTCATTGTTAGTGTAAGTAATTGCTACACTTTTGATTCTTCTGTCTTTAGTAATATCAGCTAAAATCTGACCACCTCTAGCATCAGATGGGGCTGTTCTAAAAAGAAACCCTTATCAT
Organism: Candidatus Pelagibacter sp. Uisw_106; assembly: GCF_047724975.1. GTDB lineage: Bacteria > Pseudomonadota > Alphaproteobacteria > Pelagibacterales > Pelagibacteraceae > Pelagibacter. Next base: position 927,864 of record NZ_CP159819.1, on the reverse strand, counting down.
CTAAAGCTGTAAGTCCTGGCGAAGTTGCTGATGGTGAAATCATTACTACACCATTTGGTACAGCAACATTAGATGCGATAGCACCAGTTACACCTGAACAGTCAGCACCCATAATTGCTGCAACACCTTGTGCAATAACACCTTCTGCTGCTGCTGTTGCTGCTGCTGAATCAACGCAAGTTGAGTCTGCTCTTACTACTGAAATAGTTTCTCCACCTAATAGTGAACCTGAATCAGAAGCTTCTTTAAATGCAAGCTCTGCAGATGCAGCCATAGCTGGTGTTAGAGATTCAATAGGACCAGTAAATCCTAGGATGATTCCCATCTTAACTTCTGCGAATGTATTCGTTGTAAAAGTAGAAACGAATATAAATGCAGCAATAAATAGTTTTTTCATTATTTTCCTCTTTGATTGTTAACAATTTATAAAAAACCAATTAAATTACGATTAATCTAATAATTCAATGGATAAATTATCTTATTTTTTGAAGCTGATAGACTGAAATAATCACAATAGCCCCACCAATAGTACTTAATATCGTTGGAATTTCTCCAAAAATTAAGAAAGTTAGAATTAAACCAAATATTGGAAATAGAGAGTAGAAGGGCATAACTTTATTAACTGAATAAAATTTATAGAGATAAAATAAAGAAGTATGAGCAATAACGGAGACAGTTACTCCATTATGAAGCAAAAGAAACCACGTGTTTATATCAATATCTTTTAAATGATTAATTGTATTTCCTTCAGTAAAAATTGAAAATATTAAGATGGTAATAAAGCCTGTAAGTCCCATGATCATATTTGAAAACTTTACATCAACTTCTTTGATGTACCTTGATAACACATTTGCAATTCCATAAAAAAAAGCAGAAATGCCACATAAAAAAAGTGCATAAATTTCTCCTTTTAAATTTGGATCATAACCAATTAGAAAAATTCCAAAAAAAGAAATAAGTATTAGTATCCACTGTTTCGTACTAACTTTTTCACCAAGAAAAATTGAGCTTACAAGAATAGCAAAGGGTATTGCTAGTTGAGCTCCAATAATAATAGGAGCAACTAAAGTTGCTTTACCTAATGATAAATTTAAAAAAAATATAACTCCAAAGCCCATAGTTAATGAAAAACCTATTAAAGGAAAAAAATATTTTTTATCTGGGATTTTAAATTTACAAAATGGAATGAGAAAAATAAAAAGTATAAACATTCTTAAGGATCCTGCTAACATGGGTGGTAAGGATGTATTTAAGGCAAGCTTGTTTACTGGATATGAACTTCCAAAAATAAACATAATAAATAAAACTAAAAAATAATGTCGGGTAGTCAAAAAATTAACCCATTGTAAATGGGTCTGTCATCGGTTTTTCCGAAGAATTATACCATGTAGTTTTTATTCTTGTATATTCTTTGATAGATTCAATTCCAGCTTCTTTACCGTAGCCACTATCTTTAATTCCTCCAAAGGGAGCCATAGGTGAAATTAATCTATATGTGTTTACAAATACTATTCCAGCTCTCACTGCCTTTGATACTCTCATACCTCTCCCAAGGTTTGATGAATAAACCCCAGAGGATAATCCATATTTATTATCATTCATCAATTTAATAGCCTCTTCCTCTGTATCAAATTTCATAACAGATAATACTGGACCAAATAATTCATTTTCAGCAGCAGGTAGGGTATGATTTTTACATTCAATTATTGTAGCTGGAAAATAATAGCCTTTATTAGATATATCAGATCTTTTTCCTCCACATCTAATTTTTCCACCTTGTTCAATGGTAGCTTTAATATTTCTTTCAATATTTTCTAATTGTTTGAGACTATTTAAAGGACCCATTTGAGTGTTTTTATCCATTGGGGCGCCTAGTTTTATCTTTTCAGCTTTTGTGACTAACTTATCTAAAAATTCATCATAAATTTTTGATTGAATATAAAGTCTTGATCCAGCAATACAGCTTTGACCACTTGCACCAAAAATGCCAGCAGTAATTCCATTAAGTGCATTCTCTTGTTCAGCATCATTAAACACTACAACAGGACTTTTTCCACCCAGTTCTAAGCTTACTTGTGATAAATTTTCAGCAGAATTTTTTACGATATGTTTGGCAGTTTCTGGACCACCTGTGAATGCAATTCTCTCCACAAGGTTATGTGTAGTTAGAGCTTTACCACAAGGGTCACCTAAACCAGTGATTATGTTAACCACTCCTTTTGGTATTCCTGATTTTTCAATTAATTTTGCAAATTCCAATAAAGTTACAGGCGCAAGTTCGGATGCTTTTATTACAACGGTATTTCCCATAGCTAATGCGGGGGCAAGTTTAACAGCTGTTAATAACATTTGGGAGTTCCATGGAATGATTGCAGCAACCACGCCAATAGGTATTCTAGTAGTTGTTACTTGCATGTCTGGTTTGTCAATTGGTACGACTGTTCCTTCAACTTTATCAGCAAGACCTGCAAAGTAATCATAGTATTCAGCAATATAATTAGCTTGTGTTTTAGTTTCTCTAAAAATTTTTCCTGTATCAATAGTTTCTATAGTTCCAAGATGTTCAGCATTCTCTCTCAGTAAGTTTGCAAGAGACCTTAAATATTTAGCTCTATCTCTTGGATGTAAATTAGACCAGGAGTTATCAAAAGCTTTTTGTGCAGCCTTAACTGCTTTATCTACATCTTTTGCATCTGCCTCAGGTACAGTTGCCCAAACTTCATTATTCTCTGGGTTTAAAGTTTCAATAGTTTTACCAGACTCAGACTCAACCCATTGACCGTCTATGTACATTTTAAAGTTTTGAATTTTTGTCATTTAATTACCAATAAAATTTTTAAGATTTATATTAACATCATCTGCGCACTCTATACTACAAAGATGTTTTCCATTTTTTATCTCGATAAAACTTGAATTTGTTAAATCATCAGATAAGGATTTTGACATTTGAACTGTGGAACCTGTATCACCTGACCCTGTCATGATAAGAGTTTTAGTTTTAATATTTTTAATTATATCAATATCATCTTGGTGGTTTGCAAATAGCTTGTAAGCTTTTAAAAAGTTTAAATGATCTTCATCTTTTTTTGTTAAGATCTTTATAAATTGATCATAAATTTCTGGATGGTCTTTTAAGTATTGATCTGTGAACCATCTTTTTAGTGCTTGTTTTGAAATAGGTTTGTTCAATTTAGCCTGTTCAAATCTTTCTATGACTAAAGCTCTTTGTTCTTCAGTTCTTTTATATGTTGTTCCTATTAATGTAAGGCTTTTTAATCTATCTTGAAATTTTGACGCAAAGTCTAATGCAATTAATGATCCTAAAGAGAAACCTACAAGATTAATTTTATCAATTTTTAAAAACTTTAATAAATAGTCTAGTTGATCTGAAAAATCATTTAATGTGATCTCTTCTTTATTGTAAGGAGTTTTTCCGTGCCCTAATAAATCATAGGTAATTATTGAATGATCACTTAAGGAATTAACTTGAGAGTCCCACATTTTTTGATCTAGACCAACACCATGAACGAAAACTAATGGCTCAGTTTTATTATCAATGAATGAATGATAATTTTGATTAGGATCAAAATTGTGAGGCATTAATTTATTTAGGATCCAGTCCCATTTCCTTCATATCTTGATATCTATCGCCAGTTCTAGCATGAGCTCTACCACTTGATGCTCCACCTATTGCTATTACTATTTCATCATCAAAAGGGGCATCGTGTATAGTAAATTCATGTGTAAGATAATAGGGCCTTAGACCTGAATCTGTTTTATGCATCATCGGAATTGACATTTTAGAACCAGCGGGACTTCTTGTGTTCGTGAAACTTAAATAAGATGTTCCACCAACAGCATCTCTAAATTTATTACCAAACCTTAAAGTGTGGATAAATGCAGATGCATGTTCAATTTCACCATTAAGTCCGACAGTTCCAGCCTTACCATAAGCTAAAATTTTTTCAGGAGAGCCCATTTCTTTTATTAATTCAGAGACTAGAATAGTACCTAATTTGGGAGCTAAATCTAAAATGATTGGTTTTAAGTCTTCAACAAAACCTTTTCCATGCCATGGATTTTTAAATACAGCAGCAACCGAAACTAGTAAAACAGGTTCTTTGGCTTCCTTACCACCTTCAATAAAAGTTTTATCAACAAATTTTGCAAATTTTCTTAATTCAAGTTTCATTAACTAGCCATTTCTATATTTGAATTATCTAAATTAATTTTTGGTATTACTTCATCATTAAACAGTTTTATACTTCTCATGCAAGCATCATGCTCTATACCAGGAAAGTTAGACCATACTTGCAAGTTTTGTAAATTTAATTCAGATTTTAATTCATTTATTTTATTAACCACATATTCAGGTGTTCCAAATAATAAATTTCTTTTATGTAAGAAGTCATAGTTCAATAGATCTAATTTATGTTTTGTTTCTGGTAACTCCTCATCTGGATTCATATGATTTCCCAATCCTCTCCAATGACAAACCCATTTCATATAATTAATAATATGTTCACCAGCCATTTTTTCTGCTTCTTCCATAGTTTCTGCTACAAACATATCTCTAACTAAAGATACACCCTCTCCCAATGGCACATCTCTATTTTCTGCTTTAGATTTTGCATCTCTATAAATCTCAAATCTTTTCTTTAAAGCTTTAACAGTAGGTATCCACATTATAGTGTTTAATCCATTTTGTGCTGCCCATTCAATCGATCTCGCTCCATCAACTACTTGCCATATAGGAGGGTGTGGTTGTTGCATTGGCTTTGGAACAACGCTAATTTTTTTTATTTCACTTGTTTTTGTATCTAAAAATTTATCACTAGGTGGACTCATATCATGTTGCCAAGTAAAACCAGGAGTAGGGTAGGTATAAAACTCACCTTGATGACTAAAAAATTCTTCAGTCCATGCTTTTTTCATCACTGTTAAAGTTTCATCAAATAATCTAAAATTTTTTGCTTGATCTTTTAAGTCAGCCTCTTTGTTCATGTTGATAGCTTCTCTGCCATATATTCCTCTTCCAATACCAACGTCAACTCTCCCACCTGATAGTTGATCCAATAAAGCTATGTCTTCTGCAAGACGTATGGGGTTATGAAAAGTAATTACATTACAGGCTTGACCTATTCTAATTTGTTTAGTTCTTGCAGCAGCGTCTACTCCCATCATTAAAGGGTTCGTACAAGATTCCATTCCTTCATGATTAAAGTGATGCTCTGTATACCAAATTGAGTCCCAATTATTTTCATCACAGTAAGTAGTAATTTCTTTGGTCTCATCCAGTAATTGATTGTATGGTTTATGATCCCAGTTAGTAGTGTTACAAAAATATCCAAACTTCATTCAAACCTCCTTAAATAATTAAATTTAAAGACGACTGATCCCACTTTCGTATTCTTTAGTACCTTTTAAACCTTAAGTAACGACGAGTTATGTACGCTTTTTCTTAAACTCTATTTTAACTAGACTCCTTATTCAATATATATTTAATCAAAATATTATAGGTAATTTATGAAATTAAACAAAGTTGAGCCAAAATACATTTCAAAATCCAATCCAAGAATTGGTCTTATAACGTTAGGTAGCGATTTTAGAATTGAAAAGGATTTTAATAATGTGATCTATGGAAGAGACATTGATCTCTATGTAAATAGAATTCATTGCTACAATCCATTAACCAATGAAACGTTGGCTAAAATGTCAGATGACATTACCGATGTTACAAAAGATATTTTGCCAGATCAAAAAATAGATTGTGTAGCGTATGGTTGCACGTCTGGAACAGTTGCAGCTGGGTATGATGTGATAAAAGAAAAAGTAAATTTAGCTAAACCAGAAGCAAAGGTAACAACGCCAATAACTGCAGCTATTAAAGCATTAAATAAATTAGGCATTAATAAGATATCTATTTTTACACCTTATACAAAAACAATAAATGATTCTGTAGTTAATTACTTTGAAAAAGAAAACATTAGTATTAGTTCTTTAACTTATTTTGATATTGATTCTGATTTAGATATTGGAAAAGTTGATGAGGATCATTTATTTGACGTCTTGTCAAAAATAGATCTTGTAGATAGTGAGGCGTTATTTGTTTCGTGTACGGCTTTACCAGTATTATCTATAATTGATAAGTTAGAAAAAAACTAAATAAAATTGTTCTATCAAGCAATCAATCTTTAATCTGGGATTCTCTTAATGTAATTAATTATAAAGAAAAGATTGAAGGTTTTGGAAAATTATTTAATAGTTAAGCTATATGAATTTTAGTAAAGAAGAATACAAAGCAAGATTAAAAAAAGTTCAAAGCTCAATGCAAGAAAAAGGCATAGAACTATTAATCTCTAGCGATACAGCAAATATGAACTATTTAACTGGTTATGATGCCTGGTCATTTTATTATGCTCAAGCTGTAATTGTTCATGTGAATGCTGATGAGCCATTATGCTGGGTTAGAAAGCAAGACTCAGGTGGAGCTTATATAAAAACTTATTTAAAAAATGAAAATATTTTAGTTTATAACGAAAAATACATTCATACATGGCCAGTTCATCCTTACGATAATTTAGTAGAAATTATAAAAGAAAGAAAGTGGGATAAACTTACAATAGGTTTGGAAATGGATAGTCATTATTTTACAGCTTATTGTTATGAAAAAATGAAACAAGGGCTACCAAATGTTAAGTTAAAAGATTCTGAAAGATTGGTTAATTGGGCTCGTGTTGTTAAATCTAATGCAGAGATAGAACTTATGAAATCTGCAGCAATAATTTCTCAAAAAGGAATGCAAACAGCAATTGATGTAATAAACCCTGGTGTCAGGCAGTGCGATGCCGTAGGTGAAATTCAAAAAGCATTGTTTTATGGAACCCCAGAATTTGGAGGTGAGTATTCAAGTATTGCAACATTACTTCCAACAGGAAAAGGTACTTCAGCATCACATTTAACAGCAACACAAGATAAGTTTGTTGAGGGTGAGGCTACAATTATTGAACTTTCAGGGGTATATCAAAGGTACCATTGCCCAATGGCAAGAACAGTTTTACTTGGAAAACCTGATCAAATGAAAATTGATACTATGAATAAAACAAATGAGGCTCTTCAAGCTGGAATAGATGCTGCAAAACCTGGACAAACGGCAGATGATGTTGCGCAAGCTTTTTGGAAAATTCTAGATAAATATGGAATAGAAAAAACCTCTAGAACTGGTTATTCAATAGGAATTGGCTATCCACCTGATTGGGGTGAACATACCCTTAATATATCTAAAGGCGATATGACTATTTTAGAACCAAATGTTACTTTTCATATGATTGCTGTAATGCAATTTGGAGGGTGGGGTGTTGAAGCATCAGAAGCAATACGAATAACCGACAAAGGGTGTGAGTTATTTTGTAATTTTTCAAAAGATCTTCACATTAAGTAGTTGAAATTAAAAAACTTGATAAATAAGCCAACAAATGTTTTAAATCCCTTGGAGAAAATATGGCAAAAAATAAAGAATTTGTAAAATTTGACAATGTAGACAAAAGCTACGATGGCAAAATATTAGTTGTTAAAGGATTAAATTTAGATATCGAAGAAGGTGAGTTTGTAACAATGTTAGGACCCTCTGGTTCTGGTAAAACAACTTGTCTTATGATGTTAGCTGGTTTTGAAACTCCAACTCATGGAGAAATTTACCTAGATGGTAAGGTGATTTCAAATATTCCACCTCATAAAAGAGGAATAGGAATGGTATTCCAAAACTATGCTTTGTTCCCTCATATGACTGTTTATGAAAACTTAGCTTTTCCTTTAAGAGTTAGAAAAATTCCAAAAGACGAAGCAGATAAAAAAATTGATAAAGCCTTATCAATGGTTTCACTGCACGGTTTTGAAGCAAGAATGCCGATGCAATTATCTGGTGGACAACAACAACGTGTTGCTGTTGCAAGATCATTAGTTTTTGATCCACAGGTAGTATTGATGGATGAGCCACTTGGAGCATTAGATAAAAATTTAAGAGAGAGTATGCAGTATGAAATTAAACATATTCATGAAAGTATTGGTGTAACAGTTGTTTATGTAACACACGATCAAACTGAAGCGTTAACAATGTCAAATAGAATTGCAGTTTTCAATGATGGTAAAGTTCAGCAGCTATCAAGCCCTGATGAATTATATGAAAAACCAGTTAATTCTTTTGTTGCTGAATTTATTGGAGAGAACAATAAATTTTTAGGTCAGGTTGCAGATATTTCAGGTGATAAATGTAAAGTAAAATTAGAAGATGGTACGGAAATTTTAGCAAATCCTGTTGCTGTAAAAGCAAAAGGCGATAAAACTAAAGTTTCACTAAGACCTGAAAGAGCAATTATAGATCCTACAGATAAAATGGATAACAATCACAAAGGTAAAATTGAAGAAATAATTTATCATGGTGATCACACAAGACTTAGAGTAGATTTACTTGGTAATAAAGATTTTATCCTTAAAGTACCAAATAGCACTGCAAGACTAGATCTTAAAAAGGGCAATGTGCTTAATATAGGCTGGAACAGTGTCGACTGTAGAGCTTTAGATCCAAAATAAGCTGTAACAATTTCCTAGATAAATAAAGGCAAATTAGACATAATTGGCTGTTGACTAAACAGGCCTATATTGTTTTACTTTCACTTTATAAAATAACAAACGTTAACGTTAAATAGGAGAGAAAATGAAAAAATTAAGTAAACTATTACTTGCTCTATCTTTTGTACTTTCTATCACAACTTCAGCATTTGCAGTTACTGTAGTGTCTTGGGGTGGTGCTTACACTGAAAGTCAAAAATTAGGGTACGGTGATCCTACTGCTGCTAAATTAGGAATACCTGTAAACTGGGTAGACTACACAGGTGGATTATCAGAGATTAAAGCTCAAAAAGAAGCTGGAAAAATCACTTGGGACATCATTGATGTATACGCAAAAGATACTATCATTGGATGTGACGAAGGAATTTTTGTTGAATTCGATTTCGATAAAGACTTCGCACCTGCTCCAGATGGAACACCAGCAAGTCAAGACTTCTTTACTGGCATGCCTTCTAAATGTGCAGTTGGAAACATCTTGTACTCTTGGAACTATGCTTACAATGACGCAACAATTGGTGACAAAAAACCTACTACACTAAAAGACTTTTTTGACACTAAAAAGTTCCCTGGAAAAAGATCAATTTACAAAGGCGCAATGTCTAACTTAGAAATTGCTATCACTGCAGACGGTGTAAACCCTGGTAAAGGTTCTGATCTTACTTACAGAAAACTTGCTGCTGATGGTGGAGTTGACAGAGCAATGAAAATGATTACAGACCTTTGTACTGATCCAAATGGTGGATGTGTATTCTGGAATGCTGGAGCTCAACCGCCTGAATTACTTGCTAACGGTGAAGTAGTAATGGCAACTGGTTGGAACGGTAGATTCTTTAATGCGCAAATGGAAGGAACTCCTCTTGTACAAGTATGGGATGGACAAATTCTTGACTATGAATACTTTGCAATGGTTAAAGGTGGACCTAACGATGCTAACGGTAAAGCTATGAAAGTACTTAGAGAAATGACAAGTACTGAAGGGTTAGCTGGAAGTGCTAAGTATATTGCTTACGCTCCTTGGAGAAAATCTTCAATTGCTATTATAGATGCTGGAGAGCCATGGTATAAAGATGGTAAAACAAGCATGGTACAACACATGCCTACAGCACCTGTTAACACTAAAAAATACATCCTAATGAATCCTGATTTCTGGGCAGATAACCAAGATGAAATCAATGAGAAATGGGAAGCAATGAAAGCTGGACTATAATTTAGTTTTATAGATTAAGTTTTTATTATAAAATATTAGGGCGGTTACAAAATAACCGCCCTTTTTTTTTAAGAATTTTTAAAATATGAGTACAGAACAAATATTATCATCAGACGGTTTACCTCTAGAGGTGAGTTTAAAGAAGGCTGAGAGAAAAAATAAATTAAGAGCAGTAATGCTTGTAGCACCATTATTTTTATTTCTTATAATCACATACGTATTTCCAATAGGTGACATGTTGTTTAGAAGTGTTGATGATCGAATGATCACTAAAATGCTACCAAATACCTTTACAGCGATTGAAAAATGGGATGGTAAAGATTTACCTGAAGAGCCAGTATATGCAGCACTTTATGAAGATTTAGCGTATTTAAAAAAAACTAAAACTTACGGTAAGATCATAGCAAGATTAAATTATGAAAAAGGTGGATTCAGTAGTTTAATAAAAAAAACAGTTAGAAAACTTGGAAAATTTGAAGAAGGTGATTACAAATCACAATTTATAAAAACCCATAAGAGATGGGGCCAACCTGAATATTTGGTTGCTTTAAAGAATGCTGCACCAAATTGGACTTATGCTAAATATCTAAAAGGTGTGGATTTAAAGTTTAATCAAGATGGAAAAATAATTCAACAAGATGAAGATAGAAGAATTCACAAAATTTTATGGTTAAGAACTCTCAAAGTTGCTTTTTGGGTAACCATATTCTGTTTCATTCTTGCTTATCCAATTTCTTACTTATTAGCTACATTACCTATGAAATATAGTAATTTACTAATGATATGTGTACTTCTTCCATTCTGGACATCACTGTTAGTTAGAACCTCAAGTTGGATGGTTTTACTTCAACAGCAAGGCCCAATTAATGATTTAATTGTATGGCTTGGACTTGCAGCGAACGATGCTAGGCCAGAACTAATGTACAATGTAGTTGGAACTTTTGTTGCAATGACTCAAATCTTATTGCCATTTATGGTTTTACCACTTTACAGTGTAATGAAAACAATATCTCCAAGCTTAATGAGAGCTGGAAAATCTTTAGGTGGAACACCATTTGTAGCATTTAGAAAAATATATTTTCCATTAACAGTTCCAGGAATTGGTGCTGGATCCTTGTTAGTTTTTATTTTAGCAATAGGTTATTATATAACTCCTGCATTAGTTGGAGGAGCAAGCGGATCTTTAATTAGTAATACGATTGCGTATCATATGAAAAGTTCATTAGATTGGTCATTTGCAGCTGCATTAGGTACAATGTTGTTGGTTGGTGTTTTAACAATCTATTGGATTTATAATAAATTAGTAGGAATAGATAATATTAAACTAGGATAAATTATGTCATTACCAACTTATACAGCATGGAATTATAGAATTTGGCACTACACATATTTAACTATTTGTGGACTAGTATTTTTCTTTTTAATTGCACCATTATTTATAATTTTACCACTTTCATTTAATGCTGAACAATACATTCATTTTTCTTCAGGAATGTTAGCACTTGACCCAGATGCATTTTCGTTGAGATGGTATGAGGACATGATTTATGGAACTAAAAACCCATGGGGACTTGCTGCAAAAAATAGTATTATCATTGCTTTCTTTGCAACAATTGGCTCAACAATTCTTGGAACGGTTGCAGCATTAGGTTTAAGTAGTAGGCATATGCCTTATAAAGCAGCATTCATGGCTTTATTGATATCGCCAATGATTGTTCCTTTAATTATCTCAGGAACAGCAATATTTTTCTTTATGGCAAAAGTAGGTTTAGCTGCAACACATGCAGGAATAATTTTAGCACACATTATTTTAGGAACACCATTTGTAGTTATTACAGTAACAGCAACATTAACGGGTTTTGATCATAGTGTTACAAGAGCTGCTGCAAGTTTGGGAAGTAATCCAGTAAATACTTTTATGAAAATAACATTACCATTAATTTTACCAGGTGTTATTTCTGGCGCACTATTTGCATTTGTAACTTCATTTGATGAAGTGGTAGTTGTATTATTCCTAGCAGGACTAGAAAACACTACTATTCCAATTCAAATGTGGGTTGGTTTAAGAGAGCAGTTAAGTCCAACAATAATGGCTGTGGCAACTTGTTTGATTATAATGTCTACATTAATTCTAGTTAGTGCAGAACTTCTAAGAAGAAGGTCTGAAAGACTAAGAGGAATTAATAGGTAATTCATTTACTAAGTTCATTTTTTTTATTATAAATAGTTCTTCAATTTTTTAAATCTTATGGAAATTAAAAAAGTAGTAGTTATTGGTTCAGGAACTATGGGCAGTGGAATTGCAGCACATCTATGCAATGCAAATATTCCGGTAACTTTGCTAGATTTAAAAACTGAAATAAGTGAGCAAGCACGAGATAAAATTCACAAATCAAGACCTCCACTTTTGTTAGATAAGTCCAAAATAAACAACATTAAAGTAGGAAATATTTTAGATAATTTCGATGAAGTTAAAGAGGCAGACTGGGTAGTCGAAGCTGTTGTTGAAAGAATAGATATCAAACATGATATTTATCAAAAAATATTTAAGGAAAGAAAAAAAGGTGCAATAGTATCCTCAAACACTTCATCTATACCTATTAAAGTCTTATCTGAACATTTATCAGAAGAAGAAAAAAAAGATTTCTGCATTACCCACTTTTTTAATCCAGTTAGATACATGGGATTATTAGAGATAGTTAAAAATGAAAATAATGATTTAGATAAAATAAACTCTTTAAAAAATTTTTGTGAAACAGAACTTGGAAAAGGTGCGATTATTTGTAATGATACTCCAGGTTTTTTAGGAAATAGAATAGGTGTTTTTGCAATGCAAGTTGCAATGACGGAGGCTTTTAAAATGAAACTAACGATAGAAGAAGCTGATGCAATTTTTGGAAGACCTATGGGTATACCAAAAACAGGTGTGTTTGGTCTTTATGATTTAATTGGTATTGATTTAATGGCCGATGTTTTAAAAAGTTTTATTAAAGAATTACCAGAAAATGATCCTTTTCAAACAGTTGCAAAAGAAATTCCTTTAGTAAAGACGTTAATTGAAACTGGGTACACAGGTCGAAAAGGCAAGGGTGGGTTTTACAGGGTTAATAAAACTGGTGAAGTTAAAGTTATGGAAGCAATTAATCTTGAAACTGGTGAATATTCAGCAAGTAAAAAGATTAATATTAAATCAGATAAAGTAGATCTTAAAAAATTGATCTCAAAAGAAGATAAGTACGGTGAGTATGCTTGGTCAGTTATTTCTAAGATTATTAAATATGCCTCTTCTTTAGTTCCGTCAATTACAAAAGATTTTAATGATATTGATGAAGCAATGAGGTTGGGTTTTAACTGGACTAAAGGTCCGTTTGAAATGTTGGAAGAAATTGGAGTTGAAACTTTTTTTGATAAGATTGATGACATTAAAGGAAATATTTTTTTAGAAAATTTATCTCAAAACAAAAATCAAAATTTTTATGGATCTAGACAAAAATATACTGACATTGAAACATTTGGAAAAGCTAAAAAGAAAGCATTAAGCGTGGATGGAAATAGTTCCGCTCAGATATATAGATTTAATGATTATAATATTGTCGAGTTTACCACTAAAGCAAATGCTCTAGATTATGACTCAATGGATGCTTTAAAAAAAGCTACAGATAAACCGTTGATTATAATAAATGAAAGTATGCAATTTTCTGCTGGAGTAAACTTGAGTTATACGATGGATTTTGCAAATAAGAATGATTTTCAATCCATAGAAAAATTTATTAGATATTTTCAAGAAACCTGCAAACATCTTAAGTACTCTAATCATCCAGTTGTATCTGCACCATCAGGGTTAACACTTGGTGGAGGATTTGAAGTTATGGTTCAAAGTAATTTTGTAGCCGCACATACAAATATTGTAGTTGGATTAGTGGAAACGATAGTTGGATTAATTCCAGCTGGTGGGGGATGTAAAGAAATGTTAGCAAGATGGCTTGATACCGATGAGGCTAAAAAAGATCCTCATTACGCACCTCTTAAAGTGTTTGATATTATTGGTTATGGAAAAACTGCCACTTCACCAGTTGAAGCAGAGCCATTAAAATATTTAAAACCTGAAGATAAAAAGATAATGAATAGAAATAGTTTACTAGAAGTTTCAAAAAAAATCTTAGATAACAATAAAGAATTTAAAGCTCCATTAGAAACAGAATTCAACCTACCTGGAAAAGAAGCTTTAATAGAAATGAATAAAATTGTAGAAAAGCTTTATAATGAAAAAATAATTCGTGATCATGGTGTGACTGTTGCAAAAGAATTGGCCCATGTTTTGAGTGGTGGAGACACAACTATTGATAAAATTTTATCGGAAGATGATTTATTTAAATTAGAATTAGACGCATTTATGAGATTAGTCGAAACAAAAGAAACACGAGATAGAATTAAACATACACTAGCAACAGGAAAACCTTTAATTAACTAATATCTTTCGTCTTCTGCTTTCTTTACCTCATTTTCTGATATTTCTTCTTTCTTTTCTTCTATTACTGCTTCTTTTTTAAATTCTATTATCTTTTCACTTTCTGCTTTTTCTCTAATTAATTGGTCATTAAACTTTTTAATCAATTCTTCTTCTTTTGCTATTTGCTCCTTATCAAATTTTCTTTCCCATTCTTTTATTCTCTCATCTTCATCTTTGACTCTTTTCTCTTCAAGAATTCTGGCTTGAATTATTTTTTGTTCTCTTAGATTTTCTAATTTTATCTCTTCTTCTTTTAATTGTAATTCTTCCTCAGCTTTTCTTTGATTGAGATCATTTAGTCTCAATTCCTTAAGTTCTTCTATTTCTAATTGTTCTTTTAGTCTAAGTTGCTTTTCTTTTTCTCTTAACTCATCAGCTTCTTTTAATATTTTTATTTCTTTTTCTCTTAATCTTTCAACCTCAATCTTTTTGATATTTTGTTCAATTTCTCCCAGTTTTTGTTTTTGATAATTTAATTTATGTTCCTCTTCATTTAATCTTTGCTCATCTTTTTTTTGTTTATCAATCTCAATATTTTTTAATCTTTCTTCCTCATCTTTTATTTTTTGTTTAGCTTCACGGGCATTCTGTCTCTCAAGAGCCATTAATTTGTCATTTTCAATTTTGGCTTTTTGTTGTTCTTGTCTTATTCTTTGCTTTTCAAAAAAATCTAATCTTAGTTTTTCTTCTTTTAATCTTAAATCATCTTGTCTTGTTTTTTCCTCTTCTTCATCTCTTAGTTTTTGCTCTTCAGCTTTAATTCTTTGAGCTTCAAGTTTAATTTTTTTTCTTTCAATTTGCTGTTGTTGTTTTACAATTTTTATTTTTTGTTTTTCTTGGTTCTCTATTTTTTGTTTTTCTTCTTTTATTAGATTTAATTCATTTTGTTTAATTAACCTTATTTCTTCATTTTTTTGTTTTTCCTGTTCTAACTTTTCTTTTTTTAATTCCTTAATTTTTTCTTCTTCTAATAATTTGATTCTATGAAGTTCTTTTTGTTTAGCTCTTTCTTTGAAGTTCTTATATTTTTCCGCTAGCGATGATGATGCAAACTTTGTTAATTTTTCTATATTAATTTTTTTTAAGATTTTTAATGGTTGTCCAATTAATTTTTTTCTGCTTAAATTAATTTTCTTCCTAATTGTATTTTTTAGGACATTTTTCACAATCTTACTTCACCAAATTTTAACTAATAATAATAGTAATAGACTGACTAAAATGGGTTCAACTTGAGATTTTATCCCTTATTAATTAAGCATTTTAAATGAATTAATGAAGTCAGGTCTTAATATATATTCTGAGCGTCTTTCATATTTTATCTTTTTTAGGACTTCTAGTCCAAAAAGGACCTTACCAACAGGGGTATACTCACCTTCAAATAATGGTTCATCTTGTAGGATTATAAAAAACTGACTGTCTTCAGTATCGTTCTTAAATGTTCGAGCTAATCCGACACTACCTTTGGTATAATTAAAATTATTATCGATTTCAGATTTAATCGTTCCTAAACCAGATTTTCCAGTACCAATTTTCCCATAATCTAAATTTCCTTTTTTTCCAAACTCTAGGTCACCAGCCTGAATAAGTTTATTTTCAATCACTCTATGAAAAGCAATATTTTCATAAGCATTAGATCTAATTAAAGTAATAAATCTTTGAACAGCATTAGGTGAAATATTTGGGTAAAGTTCTATAATTACATTTCCACAAGTTACATTTAAAATTGCAATATTATTTGGTTTTTTAAAATCAATATTCTTTGGATCAATATTTTTGACAAATAAACATTTATTTTTGACTATAAAATATGTACAGAAAGTTGTGATACTTAATAAAATTAAAAAAACAAAAATAAATTTTTCTGATTTAGAGGCTCTAATTTTTTTTATCATTAAAATGTAAAAGAATTATCTATTTCTTTTATTCTATTTTCAATATATGAAATTTTATTATTTAAAATAGGGTCTGATTTACGAATTTGGTTAATTTCCTTTTCCTTTAAAAAGATCATATGTGAATAAACTTCTGCCATATCTTCTGAAGCTGTTGACTTAGAATATTCTGTGAAAAAACCTTTTGTTTCTTGGTATTGCTCTAAGCTTATTTTTTTTGTGCATGTGGAACATTCAGCATATTTAAAGTTAGAATTATTAAATTTAATCCACTCTTCTTCTTTAAAAATACTTTTATGTTGAAGATGTATTATATGAAAAACCTCATGATGAATTACTCTTTCAAAGTAATCTTCATTAAATTTAATATCCAGTATTAATGTTTTCATTACATTATCTGGAATACCAGCCGTATATAATTCTGAGATAGATAAATTTTCACACATAACAATATATTTGAGATTAATTTTTTTTAAATAATCATAGGAATATCTATTAAGATTTTTATGAATAATTTCATATTTTGTATCTAAATCTTTTTTATTTGAATCTGAACAAACAACATTTTTTTGAGTACCTAGCCTAAAAGGTCTGACAGCATAAAAATATTTAAGTTTATTTTTAGTATTTATTTCATAAATCTCTAAGTTGGGTATTTTGATGAGATTATAAATAGTATTGGCTTTTAGTGGGGTAATAAAAATAATTAATAGTAAAATGGCTCTTATTGAGTTCATAATCATAAAGATAGAAGATATTCCATTATCAAAGAATGTGGTACATTTTATTTATAAATGAAAAAAGAAAGAAATAAAAACCCAATTCAACCTGTTAGTGGAACTAAAGTTCCAAGATTTGCTGGGCCATCTACATTTGCAAGATTACCAGAATTAAGAGATGTTGAAAGTTGTGATGTAGCAATTGTTGGAATTCCATTTGATGCTGGTACTAGTTATAGGCCAGGAGCTAGATTTGGTCCTATGAGCATTAGACAGGCTTCAAGACATTTGAGAACTAATTATCATCCAAGTTACGATGTTGAACCTTTTAAGGTGCAACAAGTTGCAGATGCTGGGGATATAACCTGTAATCCTTTTAGTATTGATGAATCGATAAAACAGATTGAAGCTGGAGCAACAGACTTATTAAATAAAGTTGGTGGTATAATTAGCTTAGGTGGTGACCATACAATTGCTGTACCATTATTAAGAGCAATTAATAAAAAATGTAATGGCCCAGTTGCTTTAGTGCATTTTGATGCGCATTTAGATACTTGGGATACATATTTTGGTGCTCCTTATACACATGGAACTCCTTTTAGAAGAGCAAGAGAAGAGGGTTTATTTTTAGATGATGCTTCAATGCATGTTGGTATTAGAGGTCCTCTTTACAGTAGAGATGATATTAAAAATGATGAAGAATTTGGTTTTAAAATTATTCACTGTGATGAGTTTCAAACACAAGGCACAGATAAAATTGCTGAAAGAATTAGAAAAAGAGTTGGTAACAATCCACTTTATTTATCTATTGATATAGATGTATTAGATCCAGCTTTTGCCCCAGGTACAGGTACACCTGAAATTGCTGGTATGACCACAAGAGAGATGGTCAATGTTTTAAGAGGACTGTCTGGTTTAAATCTTGTATCTGCAGATGTTGTTGAAGTTTCTCCAGCATATGATCATGCTGAAGTTACCTCGTTAGCTGCAGCAACCATTGTTTATGAATTAACAAATTTATTTGCAAAATCATAAAGAAAGGATAGTTTCTCAAAATGCTAGATAAGAAAAAATTTTATATCAATGGAGAATGGGTTTCCCCAAAAAAACCAAATGATTTTAACGTAACAGACCCCTCAACTGAAGAGGACTGTGCGGTTATATCTTTAGGCGGAGTAGAAGATGTAAATGATGCAGTAAGTGCTGCTACTAAAGCTTTTGAAACATGGGCGTTTTCTTCTAAAGAAGAGAGATTAAAATATTTAGAGGCTTTATATGACGTTTATAAAAAAAGATGGGCTGATATGGCTAAAGCTATAACTCTTGAAATGGGAGCGCCAATTGATTTTTCAACTCAATTGCAAGCTGGAACTGGAGCTAGTCATATAAAATCTTATATAAAAGTTTTAAAAGAATATACGTTTGAAGCAAAGTTAGGAGAGCACGCTCTTAATAATAATATTTTACATGAACCAAAAGGAGTTTGTGCGTTAATTACTCCATGGAATTGGCCGATGAACCAAACTTGTTTAAAAGTAATACCAGCTATCGCAGCAGGCTGCACAATGGTACTTAAGCCATCTGAAATAGCCCCATTATCATCGATGATTTTAGCAGAAATGATTGACGAAATTAAATTACCAAAAGGTGTATTCAATTTAGTAAATGGAGATGGTGCAGTTACTGGAAATGCACTGACAAGTCACCCTGATGTAAACATGGTTTCATTTACAGGTTCAACTAGAGCAGGTGCTTTAATCTCTCAAAATGCAGCAAGTGATTTTAAAAGAGTTAGCCTTGAACTTGGTGGAAAAGGAGCAAACATTATATTTAAAGATGCAGATGCAGAAGCTGTTGAAAGAGGTGCTCTTAGATGTTTTAGAAATTCAGGACAATCTTGTAATGCTCCAACAAGAATGTTAGTTGAAAAATCAATTTATGCAGACACTGTTGAAAGAGTAAAAAATTTTGCTAACTCAATGAAGGTTGATGTTGCAACAAAAGAAGGTGATCATATTGGACCTGTTGTTTCAAAAGCTCAATTTGATAAAATCCAAGCGTTAATTCAAGTTGGTATAGACGAAGGTGCCAAATTAGTAGCTGGCGGAACGGGCAAACCAGAAGGATTAGACAAAGGTTATTTTGTTAAACCTACTGCTTTTGCAGATGTTAATAATCAAATGCAAATTGCAAGAACAGAAATATTTGGACCCGTTTTATCAATTATACCCTTTGAAACAGAGGAAGAAGCAATTGAAATTGCAAATGATACTCCTTATGGATTGTTAAATTTTATTCAAACTCAAGATCAAGAAAAAGCTAATAGAGTTGCTAGAAAACTAAGATCAGGAATGGTTGATATTAATGGTGCTGGTTTAGCTCCTGACGCTCCTTTTGGTGGATACAAACATTCAGGTATTGGCCGTGAAGCTGGTAAATTAGGTTTAGAAGAATACCTAGAAGTTAAAGTTGTAAGTGGTTGGAACGACTAATTTTTTTTCAATATTCTAAATTAATAAAATTTTCCTTAACCAATTTGAGTTTAAAATACTATATGCCCATTATAGGTTTAGTTTAATTAAATTAGTATTTACTATAGCCATTAATTCTTATCAATAACAGGTTGTGTATTTTTTATTTGCACTTTAGTGGTCAATCCATACCCTTACATCAATAGTTACCTGATCTTATTCACGGTAGCAAAATGAGCAAACAATTAAATAAGGAGAATAATATGGGTAGATCGTCAAAACTCTACAATTCAGATTTAGCTCCAACTCCAAGTAATAAAAAAAATTGGGGATGGTTCGAAATCTTTAACGTGTGGGCTAATGATGTTCAAAGTTTATTTGGTTATACTTTGGCAGCATCATTATTTTTAGCATCAGGATTGAACGGCTGGGCTGTATTTGCTGCATTAATTCTTGCAGGATTTTTTATAATGTGGCTAGTTAACCTTTCAGGTAAACCAAGTGTAAAACATGGAATTCCATACCCAGTATTTGCCCGTGTAAGTATGGGTGTATTTGGAGCAAACTTTCCAGCAATGGCTAGAGGAATTGTTGCAATGTTTTGGTATGGAGCACAAACTTACGCTGCATCCACTGCAGTAGCACTTTTAATTACTGGTGTCACAGGAATGGAAGGTGAAGTTATGATGCTTGGTATGACAGGTGTAATGTGGGTTTCATTTATATTTGTATCAGCTTTCCAAGTTTATCTATTTTGGCAAGGTGTTGATCTTATTAAAAAGTTTTTAAACTTTGCAGGACCAGCAGTTTATGCGGTAATGATTTTTTTAATGATCGTTATTTGGGTTAAAGCAGGTGGAGGACTTTTTTCAGAAGTAGGGTCTATATTTTCTGGAGGAGAACGAACTGGTGGTTTTGAAGGCTTAGGATCAATGGGAGCTTTCATAGCTGTATTTTCAATTATGGTTGGATATTTTGCTGCAGTAGTAATTAACTTTGGTGACTTTGCTAGATTTGTTAAAAATGAAGAAGAAATGAAAAAAGGTAACCTATGGGGATTAGTAGGAAACGTAATTTTATTCTCTTTCATAACTTTAATGATCACTGGTGGAACAATAGCTATTTTTGGTGAGTACGTAGCAAGTCCAACGGAGATGGTTGCTAAGGTAGATAACCTAGGTTTAACAATTATTGCTGCATTTGCTTTTTTTGCAGCGACAGTTGGAATAAATATGGTTGCGAACTTTATACCTCCTGCGTATGACTTAGCTAACTTGATGCCAAGTAAAATTAGTTTTAAAACTGGTGGATTAATAACTGCTGGTTTTGGTTTTATTATTGGTGGTATGTGGGTTGCTGTTATTACTCAAATGGGTTTATTTCCATTTGTTAATACATTAGGAGCAATTCTTGCACCTGTATTTGGTATCATGATGGTTGATTACTACATTATCAAGAAAGAAAAAATAGATGTAGACGATTTGTTTGATGCTAGTCCAAATGCTAAGTATCATTACAATGGTGGTTTTAATCACAAAGGAATGATAGCTTGGATTCTTTCAGGATATATTGCAGTAGGATCTGTATGGCCGAACATTTTATTTTTAGGTTTAGATGATTTCTTTGCTAACTTAGGTGGTGGCGGAGGATATGCTTGGATAATTGGAGCATCATTGGGTGCTGTAGTTCACTTAGCAATATCTAAAAGATCATAAAACAACTCTATAGTTAAAAAAAAACCCGTCGCATTAATGCGGCGGGTTTTAGTATTTAAGGATTATTTCTTCTTTTTCTATATTTTCAATAACAAGATTATCTCCAGAACCTTTTCTATCAACTACTAAAAAATTCATATCTTCTGTGGCTATTAGAGGAAAATGCCAAGTACCCGGATTGTAATTGACACCTATTTCTGGAGGAACAATAAAAGCTTCAATTCTATTAATATCTGGTTTATTGCCCTCAGGTGCAACAAGTACTAAAAAAGTAGTTTGTTTCATTGGTATAAAGGCTTGACTTCCCAAAGGATGTTTTTCCATCATATCAATTTTCATTGGAAAAGATCTCTTTAGAGCTGAAAAAATACTAATAGTAGTTTCTCCATTATCTTTTGAAGTATCTAAGTTAGCTATTCCATCAAATCTTTTGGCATAACCTTCGTTAATTTCAATCGGTTTAATATCAGCTGTTGTAATCATATCTCCAAACTTTTTAAAATTTTCTTTATTAATAGGCTTTGGTTTGATCACAAAGTTAGTCATACATTTTTTCCATAAACTCTAAATCGAGATATCCCACCATCAGGAAAAATATTAATTTTTATAAAATTAATTTTATCTTTTTTCATTAGATTATTTTTAAAAACATGCACTTTATTAGGGGATAATTTTGCATCTTTTAATAAATACTTCCATTTGATTGAGGAATTTAAAATTTGTTTAGAGCTTTTTATTGTTGGCAAATAAGCAGCTTGTAAAGAACAATAGCTTGGAAAGTTACCTTTAAAGTGATGAGTAGAAATTTCAATTTTATCAATTTCTTTTCCATCTATAGAATTTAATATTAACCAATCAAATCCTGGACTACGTCTTCTCCTTGTTTCCCATCCATCCCCCATATTTTTAGCTTTACCTGGGGCTAAAATATTTTCAGCTTTACCAAAGTGCTCATTGTTGCAAGCAATAACAGAAGCACCATCTAATAGTGATGCAAGATTTATTTTCTTATTTTTTAATTTATTAGATTTAGCAATTGAACCAAATAATCTCAATCGAGCAACTCCACCATCTGGGAAAATATTAAATTTTATATGTGTAATATTTTTTTTACTATTTACAGTAAAGAAGTGATGGCTATTTGCTCTAGTTTTTTTCTTAGAAAGTAGTGGTTCCCACTTTAATTGACTTATTTTATTTGAACTTGAGTTTGTTCCTTCAATGGAAATCATTGCTGGCTGGTTTCCATTAAAGTGCGATGTATCTACATCAACTTTTTTAATAGAACCAGGTTTTCCTAATCTTAAAATTATGTAATCATGCCCTTTAGTTCTTTTTCTTCTAGACTCCCATCCATCCATCCATTTACCATTTTTATCAAACAATCCATCTTTAAAAATTGCTGGCAAGGGATTAATAATTCTATTAGCTGAAGCAAAAAAGTCATCGGTTTTAAATATAACCTTAGTGCCTAATCTAGGTTGAGCTAAATCAATAAGACCATTTATAAAAACAATTTTTTTTGACATTATTTAGAATAGTTTTTAATCCAATGTTTAGCTATATCAATTCTTTTACATATCCACACATCTTCATGTTTAAGAATATAATCTAGAAATTTCCTTAAAGATTGAATTCTACCTGGTTTTCCAATTAATCTACAGTGTAATCCTACTGACATCATCTTAGGGTTTGTTTTTCCTTCCTCGTATAAAACATCAAAGCTATCTTTTAGATAAGAAAAAAAATGATCACCTGTATTAAACCCTTGATTGGTTGCAAATCGCATATCGTTATTATCTAAAGTATAAGGAATAATTAATTGTTTTTTATTATTTCTAGTTTCCCAGAATGGTAAGTCATCACTATACGAGTCACTATCATATAAAAAACCACCATCTTCCATAACTAGGTCTCTAGTATTAGGGCTACATCTACCTGTATACCAACCATCAGGTCTGTTTCCAAAAATTTTTGTATGAGCTTGAATAGCAAGCTTCATATGTTTTTTTTCTTCTGTTTTTTTTATATTTTGATAATCAATCCATCTCCACCCATGACAAGCAACCTCATAATTAGCTTCTATTATAGCTTTAGAAACTTCAGGATTTTTCTCTAAAGCCATACCTACTCCGAAAACTGTTATTGGAATTTTCTTTTCTTGAAATAGTTTATGTAATCTCCAAAATCCTGCTCTTGAACCATACTCATAAAGAGACTCCATATTTATATGTCTACCTTTTACAGGCTGAGCACCAATAATTTCTGATAAGAAAACTTCTGAGTTATTATCACCATTTAAAACACAATTTTCAGCACCTTCTTCATAATTTAAAACTATTTGAACAGCAATACGTGCATTATTAGGCCATTTAATTTTTTGATCTTTGGAGCCATACCCAATCATATCTCTTGGATTTTTTTTAGACATAAAAAATTATAATTTACTTTGTATTGTTTAACAATTTATTAATTTGAAACAGACTCTACCTTGATGCCATCAAGCAAGTTTAAACATTTTTTTAATTCATTTAAAACAATGAACTCATCAATTTTATGAGCTTGATCAATTGATCCCGGACCACAGACCACTGTACTAATACCAATTTCTTGAAATAAGCCCGCCTCAGTTCCAAATGAAACAACTTGTCTAGAATTATCACCTGTCAAACTTGAAATTAATTCACAAGCTTCTGACTTATCTTCTCTATCAAACCCAACTATTTCACCAATAATATCTTTTTCAAT
This sequence comes from Candidatus Pelagibacter sp. Uisw_106, assembly GCF_047724975.1. Taxonomy (GTDB): domain Bacteria; phylum Pseudomonadota; class Alphaproteobacteria; order Pelagibacterales; family Pelagibacteraceae; genus Pelagibacter. Next base: position 903,974 of record NZ_CP159819.1, on the reverse strand, counting down.
TGAGGCATTAGGAAAAACCTTTTTCATTTCAGGTAATAACACTTCATTTGCATACTTATCAATTTCTTGATTTAGAAATACACCATCTTCTTTAACAACTGGTCGTGTTTCCCAATTAACATGACATTTGTCTGCTATTACATTGTGAGCAATACCACCAAACACACCACCAATAGAAAGGGTAGAGTGAGGTGGGTCAAAAATAGAGTCTTTAGGTGCTCTACTTTTAAGTTTCTCTCTAAGTTCAATTAATTTATTTACATATCGTGATGCATATTCAACAGCACTTACACCTTTATGAGGTGCCGAACTATGTCCCGCTAAACCTTTAAAATATGTTGTGTATTCATAACATCCCTTATGAGCATCAATAATTTTCATATTAGTTGGTTCACCAATAATACAAATACCATCCTTAATATCTCTTTTTTTTAATTCCTTTATTAGTATAGGTGCACCCTGACATGCCGTTTCTTCATCGAATGTAAATGAAAAATGAATGTCTCTATCTAAATTTGATTTAGAATAAACAGGTGCATAAGCTAAAGCACAAGCAATAAAACCTTTCATGTCACAAGAACCTCTCCCATATAATTTATCACCTTTAATAGTTGCAGTAAAAGGATCAGAACTCCAACCCTTTGACACAGGAACAACATCAGTGTGACCTGATAAAATAATTGGCTTCTTATTATTTGAATTTTTAGCTTTTAGTGTAGCAAATAAATTTACTCTTTTTTTTTCATCATCATAAGTTCTAAAAGAAGTAGCACCTAACTTTTTTAAGATATCATCACAATAATCAATTAATGAGCTATTATCTTCTCCTGAAATAGTTTTAAAAGCTATTAAGTCCTTTAAAATTTGAACTGAATTATCATACAATAGCTCTGAATTATTTTCTGTACTCATAATTATCAACCATTATATATTAAATATATGAAAGAACAAATTACCTATGATGACTTTGATAAAGTAGATGTTAGAGTTGGAACTGTAATATCTGTAAAAAAAAATGAAAAAGCGCGTAAACCTTCTTTAGTTATTGAAGTAGATTTTGGTAAAGAAATTGGAATTAAGCAGTCTTCAGCACAAATTACCCATTATTATAATGAGGAAAATTTAAAAGGAAAACAAGTTGTGGGAATTTGTAATTTTCCTGAGAAAAATATTGCAGGAATAGTTTCACAGGTTCTTATCTTAGGTTCAATTGATAAAGAGGGAAAAGTTATATTAGTTCATCCATCTCAAGAATCTGAAAACGGTCTTCCAATAGCTTAATTTTTTTATGCATCCAGAATTATTATTATTAATAGGAATTTCTCTATCATTGGGATTTACACCAGGACCAAATAATGCTGTTGCTGCATATTCAGGTTTTAATTTTGGTATCAGAAAAACTTTACCATTAATTTTAGGAGTTGGCTTTGGTTATACAACTTTAATTATATTAATTAATTTTGTTTTAATATCAACTTTCAAAAATTACCCAATCATTCAGGAAATTATCAGAGTTCTTGGAACAATTTTTTTAATTTATCTAGCTTATAAAATTTCATTTTCAAAAATTTCTTCAGATGGGAAAACAGAAAATCCAGTAAAGTTTTTTGATAAATTTATCTTTCAATTTATAAATCCAAAAGGAGTAATGGCTGGAATTACATTGAGTTCAAATTTTGTAGAACAAGGGGAAAACTACTTGAATCACTCTATTTGGGTAATTATAGTTTGTAGTGTGACAGCATTTTTAAGTATCACTTCGTGGACATTTTTAGGTAAGTTTTTAAGGAAATTTGCTACAAATAATAATTTTATTAAACGATTTAATTATGCTATGTCATTGCTACTTATCGTTTGTATAATAGGGTTCTATATCTAAAACTAAATGAAACCAGGAAATAAAAATTCATATAATTCATTAAAATCTATCAGTATAAATGATGCTGAGTACAAATATTACTCCTTATCAGAAGCAGAAAAAAATGGTTTGGATGGAATTTCAAAACTTCCAAAATCTCTTAAAGTTTTATTAGAAAATTTATTAAGATATGAAGATGATTTATCTGTTACCAAAAGCCAAATAGAAGCAATTAAGGAATGGTTGAAGACAAAAAAATCATTAACTGAAATAGCTTATAGACCGGCTAGAGTTTTATTGCAGGATTATACTGGAATACCAGCAGTTGCTGATCTTGCGGCTATGAGAGAGGCTGTTAAAGAAAAAAATAAAGATCCAAATACAATCAACCCACTTTCTGCAGTTGACCTTGTGATTGATCATTCAGTTCAAGTAGATAAATCAGCAAATAAAGATTCATTTGAAAAAAATGTTGATATTGAATTTAAAAGAAATGGTGAGAGATATTCTTTTTTAAAATGGGGTCAACAAGCATTTAATAACTTTAGAATTGTGCCTCCTGGAACAGGGATTTGTCACCAAGTTAATTTAGAATATTTATCAAAAGTAGTATGGTGTGAAAAATTTCAAAATGAGGACTATTTATTTCCTGACACGTTAGTTGGTACTGATAGTCATACTACCATGGTTAATGGATTATCTGTTCTTGGATGGGGTGTTGGTGGAATTGAAGCTGAAGCTGGAATGTTAGGCCAACCAATTTCAATGCTCATTCCTGAAGTAATTGGATTTGAAGTAACCAATAAAATGCCAGAAGGCACTACTGCAACAGATTTAGTTTTAACAGTTGTAAAAATGTTAAGAGATAAAGGGGTTGTTGGAAAATTTGTTGAATTTTATGGAGAAGGTTTAAAAAATTTAACTCTTGCTGATAGAGCAACAATTGCGAATATGGCACCAGAATATGGAGCAACATGTGGCTTCTTTCCAATTGATGAAGAGACATTAAAATACTTAAGATTTTCAGGAAGAGATGAGAATACAGTTAATATAGTTGAGAAGTATGCAAAAGAGCAAGGTTTGTGGGCTAATGATCAAGTTGAATTTACAGATACTTTATCATTAGACATGTCTACAGTTGTTCCAACTATTTCAGGACCTAAGAGACCTCAGGATAAAGTTTTATTAACAGATGCATCCACTGGATTTAAAAAAGTTTTTGAGGATGCTACTAGTAGAAAAGAGCAACGTGTTTCAAAAGTATCAGGGACAGATTATGAAATTAAAGATGGTTCAATATTAATTGCAGCTATCACCTCATGTACTAATACATCTAATCCAAATGTATTAATTGGAGCTGGATTATTAGCAAAAAAAGCAGTTGAACTTGGTTTACAAACTAAGCCGTGGGTAAAAACATCATTAGCGCCAGGCTCACAAGTGGTTACCGACTATTTAGCAAAAGCAGGACTAAATGTATTTTTAGATAAACTTGGTTTTAATTTGGTTGGGTATGGTTGCACAACTTGTATAGGAAACTCAGGACCTTTACCGGAAGAAATTGTTAAAGCCATAGACAAGGAAAACATCTACGCTGTATCAGTTTTATCAGGAAATAGAAATTTTGAAGGAAGAATATCTCCACATATAAAAGCTAATTATTTAGCTTCACCGCCACTTGTAGTAGCTTATGCACTTGCTGGTCATATGGAGTTTGATTTATACAAGGAACCTCTAGGAAAAAGCAAAGATGGTAAGGATATATTTTTAAAAGATATTTGGCCATCAAATAAAGAAATTGAAGACACATTAAGGGAGTCACTTAACGCAGAGATGTTTGTTAAAAGGTATTCAAATATTTCAGAGGGCCCTAAGCAGTGGCAAGAAATTAAAACTGAAAATACAAGTATTTACAATTGGGATTCAGGTTCAACTTATGTAAAGAAACCACCATTCTTTGAAAATTTACCAGATCAACCAGAGGGATTTAAGCCAATTAAAGATGCAAGACCACTTTTGATTTTAGGAGACATGGTTACAACTGATCATATTTCTCCAGCAGGAAATATTCAAAAAGAAAGCCCAACAGGTGAGTATTTTATGGAACATCAAATACTTCCATCAGATTATAACTCTTATGGATCAAGAAGAGGCAATCATGAAGTAATGATGAGGGGAACTTTTGCAAATATTAGAATAAGAAATGAAATGGCGCCAGGAACAGAGGGTGGGTTTACAAAGCTTTACCCAGAAGAAAAAGTAATGCCAGTTTATAATGCTGTAGAGGAATATAAAAAAAGAGGAACAGACCTTGCTGTTATAGGTGGAAAAGAATATGGAACAGGATCGTCAAGAGATTGGGCTGCCAAAGGAACAAAGTTATTAGGTGTAAAAGTTGTAATAGCAGAAAGCTTTGAAAGAATTCATAGATCTAATTTAATTGGAATGGGCGTTTTACCACTTCAATTTACTGAAGGAAACGATAGGGTAAACTTAAAATTAATTGGATCAGAGTTAATAACCGTTCTTCAAATAGAAGAGGGTATCAATGCATCAGATCATGTTCAGGTTGAAATAAAATATGCCTCTGGAGATATTAAAAAAATTAAAACTCTATGTAGAATAGACACTAAAAACGAATTAGAGTATTATAAAAATGGTGGAATACTTCAATATGTATTAAGGAATATGATATAAAAATGGACGAAGAAATTACAATCATCGATTCTAACACAAGAAATGAAAGAATAAGGAATTTTTTTATAAATAATAAAAAAAAACTTATAATAACTGTCTCAATAATATTAGTAATTATAATTGGGTATCTTTCATTTGAAAAATCTAAAGAAAGAACCAAAATTAAATTAGCAAATCAATATAACTTAGCTTTAATTGATCTTAATCCGGATAATAAACAAAAAACAATTAACGAAATGGTCAATGTTGTAAAAAGTAATGACGCAACATACTCTCCATTGGCTTTATATCATCTGTTAGACAATAATTTATTAGAAAACAATGAAGAGATAAATACCTTATTTAATGAATTGATAGAAAAAACAAACCTTGAAAATGAAATCAAGAATTTAATTATATATAAAAAAGCATTATTTAATTCAGACTTTGCAAGTGAAAATGAATTATTAAAAATACTTAGTCCAGTGATTAATTCTGAAAGTATTTGGAAATCCCACGCATTATACTTACTTGCAGAATTTTTTTACTCAAAAGATGAAAAACAAAAAGCTAAAGAGTTTTTTAACCAAATTTTAGTTTTACCTAATGCTAGCAGCACAATTAAAGTTGAGTCACAAAAGAGACTAAATAGAGATCTTGGTGAATAAAACACTATTATCAGTCTTAATCCTCTTAATCTTAAACAACTGTTCAGCAAGTAAAAAAGTAGGTTTTTGGGATAAAGATAACAAAGATCAAAAACAAATTGAAAATACCAAAACTATTTTAACTAAACAAGTAAGATTGGAAGAAGAATTTAATTCAAATCTTTACGTTAAAATATCCAATGGAAAGTTTAATCAAAATAGTTTGAATAATCAAAATGACATGGGAGAGCTAGCTTATGAGGGTATCTTGGAAAAAATTGGAAAATATAATTTTTCTAAATTTAATGATTTTGATTTTATAAGTCCTAGCCCTTTATTTTATAATAAAAATTTAGTTTTTTATGACAATAAGGGTGAAATAACCCTTTACGATGAAAACCAAAAAACTCTATGGAAAAATAATTTTTACAATAAAAGTGAAAAAAAAATTAAGCCAAGATTAAATTTTGCATTAAAAAATAATATATTAATTGTAACAGATAATGTGGCAAAATATTATGCAATTAATATTGATACAGGTGAGCTATTATGGACAAAAACAAACATAGTTCCCTTTAACTCTAACATCAAAATAAAAGATGATGTTTTTTATGTGGTAGATTATAAAAATATTCTAAGATCAATATCAATAAAAGATGGATCAGAAATATGGAATTTAAAAACCGAAGAATCTTTAACAAAATCAAATACCAAGATATCAATTGCCCTTGAAAAAAAAATTATTTATTTTAATAATTCAATTGGGGATATCACAGCTGTAGATATGAAATCTGGCCAACTTGTTTGGCAATTACCCACACGAAATAACAATATTAGTCAAAATGCATTTCAATTATCAAATTCAGAATTGGTGATCAATGAAAATACAATATTCTTTTCTAATAATAAAAATGAATTTTACTCTATTGATACTACAACAGGTTTAGTTAATTGGATAACTGAAATTAGTTCAGACCTTAAACCTGTAATTATTGGCAACCTTGTAATAACTATATCTGAAAAAGGATATTTATATGTAGTTGATAAAAAATCAGGAAATATAATTAGAATTAATGATTTATATAAAGATTATAAAGATAAAAAAAGAAAACAGATAAAACCAACAGGTTTTTTTATAGCTTTGAATAAAATATACTTAACTAATAGTGATGGAAAATTAATTATTGTAAATAGTAACGAAGGTAATATCTTGAATGTAGTAAAAATCTCAGGAGGCAAAATTTTACAGCCCTTTATAAATGAAAATAATCTTTTTTTAATAAGCAATGGTTCTATTATTAAATTTAATTAGTAATGCTTCTTAGGTTACTTGATAAATTAGGAAGAAAAAAAGTTGTTTTAGATCGAGGACCCTCTCACCCCAAATTTAATGAAGCCAAACCTTGGATGAATAGATATTATGTCTTATTAAGACATAGACCAAAATGGTTTCCATTTAATATTCTATTACATGAAATGTTAGCTGATGATCATGGGGAAGGTGTTCATAACCATACATTTCCATATATAACTATTATATTAAGGGATGGTTATTGGGAAACATTAAGTTCTGGAAGATTTTGGCGACCAGCTGGATATATTGGTTTTAGGTCAGCAAACAATTTGCATAGAGTTGATCTTAAACTAGGAACAAAACCTCTTACATTGTTTATATCTGGACCCTTCGGATTAAGAAAAGGGCCGAGGTCAGAGTATGGTATGGATTTTAAAACAAAAAAATGAATTTAAATAAATCATTTCTAAATTATTGTAAAAAAAATAATTTAGAAATTAATCCCAATCAACTAGACTTAATAGAAGAGCTGAATTTATTTTACAATCAGAACTTCAATAAATCACTTTTAAAAAAAATATTTACTAAACAGAATTCTAAAACAGGATTTTATTTACAGGGTGATGTAGGTGTGGGTAAAACTATGATATTGAATTTTTTTTATAATAATTTTGATAAAACTAAAAAAAGATTTCACTTTAATGAGTTTATGATTAGTTTTCATGATTTTGTTTTTAAAAATAAAGAAAATAACCAAGAAAATATTATAGATAAATTTGTTAAAAAATTAAAAAGTAAATCTAAGTTAATTTATTTTGATGAGTTTCAGGTTACCAACATTGTAGACGCTATGATTTTGGGTAGCCTGTTCAAAAAAATATTTGATGAAAATATAAAAGTTTTATTTACATCAAATGCTAAATTAAATGATCTTTACAAAGATGGATTGCAACGAGATCAATTTCTTCCCTTTATTAAAATAATGAAAGATAGATGTTTTCAAGCAAAGTTAATTATCGAAGAAGATTATAGAAAATCTTTGAAAAATAAAAATGAAAGATATTTTTTTCCATTAAATGAAACAATAAATTTTAAACTTAACAAGTTTTTTAGAAAAATAACAAAAAATCTTCCTAACAAAGAAATGACCTTAATTATCAAAAGTAGAAAATTTATTATTAAAAATTATTTTAATGGAATAGCACGTTTTGATTTTAAAGAATTATGTTCTAAAAATATTGGAGCAGAGGATTATATAAAAATAGCTGAAGTGTGTAACTTTATTGTTATAGAAAATATTCCTATCTTTAATATTGATAATTCTAATCAACAACAAAGATTTATTACACTAATTGATATTCTTTATGAAAAAAATATACCTCTAATGATATCATCTCAATTGCAATTAGATTTATTAAGTTCCTCAGAGGATTTAAAAAAAATATTTAAAAGAACTATTAGTCGATTATATGAATTAACATCTATCAAATATAACAAGATATGAGACAAGAATTTTTTAATTTAGAGTTGAATACAAATGGTCAAAGTCTTTATGAATTTACCAACCAAGTAAATCAATGGGTTAGTGATAATGAGTTTAATTATGGAATTATCAATATAAGCATTCAACACACTAGTGCTTCATTAATAATTCAGGAGAATGCTGACCCAGATGTTCAAACTGACTTAATAAATTTTTTTAATAAGCTCGTGCCAATGGATAATTCTCTTTATATCCATACAGCAGAAGGGAAAGACGACATGCCTGCACACATTAAGTCCTCGTTAACTAATAATCAAATCTCTTTGAGTGTTAAAAACTATGAGTTATTACTTGGAACTTGGCAGGGGTTATATCTTTTTGAGCATAGAATTGAGAAACAAAAAAGATTGATTGTTCTTCATTATTTAGGTGATTAGCTTTTCTTAATTGTTTTAAAAGCTTCTAATGCTGCATTTCTTGCTTCAGCATGGTCTACAATTGGTTTTGGATAATCTGCACCTACAATAACTTTAATCTGCTCTTGGTATTTGCTTTCTAGTTCCCATGGTTTATATAAAAATTTATTAGGCATGTTTTTAAGTTCTGGAACCCATTTTTTTGTATAAATTCCATCTTTGTCAAATTTTTCACCTTGAAGAATAGGGTTAAATATTCTGAAATAGGGAGCTGCATCAGCACCACAGCCCGCAACCCATTGCCATTGAGCAACGTTACTAGCTTCATTATAATCAACCAAACAATTTTTAAAATGTTTTTCACCCTCGTTCCAATGAATTCTTAAATGCTTTACAAGAAAAGAAGCAACAATCATTCTTACTCTATTGTGCATCCATCCTGTTTCATATAGTTCTCTCATTCCAGCATCAACGATGGGATATCCTGTCATACCTTTCTTCCAAGCTTTAAGAAACTTCTCATTTTTAACCCAAGGAAAATTATCAAAATCTTTTCTAAGGTTGCCTTTTAGCATTTGTGGGAAGTAATTAATTAAACTATGAGAAAACTCTCTCCATCCTAATTCATTAATATACTTTCTATATCCCATTTTTTTAATTTTAATATCTTGGCATTTCTTCCAAATTGTCTCCACATGTATTTGTCCAAATTTTAAGAAAGGAGATAACTTTGAGGTTCCATTAACACCTGGAATATCTCGTGCTTCACCGTAGTCCTCAATTCTATTATTTATTAATTCTTGTAAATATTTTTTAGCTTCTTGTTCAGATGGTATCCAGTACTTCTCAAACTTTTTATGCCAATCTTTCTTAGGTAAAATTTCTTTTATAGAAATTGATTTTTTAAATATGTTTATTTTTTTTACTTTTGATTTAACTTTTATAAATTTAGAAGGTATTTTTGAGATGTAAAGTTGTTCAGTCTTTTTCCAAAAAGGAGTGAATACTTTATAAGGTGTACCGTCATCTTTGGTCATTTCCTGAAACTCTACAAGAATATTTCCTTTAAAATATTTATATTGAATTTCATTTTTAATGAATTGATCTCTTATTTTTTTACCTTTATTAATTACATCTGGTTCATATACTTTACTCCAATAAACAGTAACATCATCTTTCTTCTTTAAATTTGACAATACCTCTAGTTCATCACCTAATTGAACTTCCAATGTGATATTTAATTTTTTTAGATCTAGGTTAAAATTTTCCAAAGCTTTAGAGATCCACCATTTTTGAGCCTCTCTTTTTTTATCAAAATTTTTTGGGTTATAAATATAGAGAGCACTTACAAACTCATGATTTTGAGTTGCAATAGCTAGAGCTTCATTATCTTCAATTCTAAAATCTTCTCTTATCCAAACAATGGCTTTTTTTGTCATATTTACTTAGATTTTTTGCAATCCATCGCTTAGTAGTTTTTGATACATTGCATTATCTGTTAAACCCTCACAACCAAATAAAAGTACATTTGATTGTTCATTTAACTCTAACTTATCTAAGTATTCCTTATTGTTAAATGAGCCTATTAACGCAATTATACCTGGCACAGCACATTCACCTGCTATTATTTTTTCATCAGATAAATGTTTTTCTGCTAGCATTGCAACAGTAGTTGAGATTGCTTCATCAGGTATGGTTAAGCAGTAGTTAGTAGAATTTTTTAAAATTTCCCAGGCAATACTTGAAACATCTCCACAAGACATTCCACCCATTATTGTTTCTTTTTTTATATCAACAGTTGTGGGCTTATTATTTTTAATACTTTGAAGCACACAGTCTGCATTTTCTGGCTCAACAGTAATAAACTTTGGGATATTTTTAGATAATTTTGCAAAGCCAGCAATCATTGCCGCTGCCATTCCCCCAACACCTGCTTGAAGAAATACGTGTGATATTGAATTTGAGTTTATTTCATCTAAAATTTCTTTAACCATTATTGTGTACCCAGCCATAATCAATTTTGGTACTTCTTTGTAACCTTCCCAAGACACATCTTGTACAATTTCCCAATTATTTGCATTAGATTGCTTGATGCATTCCTTCAATGAATTATCGTAATTACCTTTAACTCTAATAACCTCAGCATCCAGATTCCGCATAGCTTCAGCTCTAAACTCGCTAACAAATTCACTTATAAATATTTTACATTTTAAACCTAATCTTTGTGCTCCCCAAGCAACTGATCTTCCATGATTTCCTGCTGTAGCCGTCGAAACTGTTATATTCTTTTTTTCACTTGCAATTTTGTAAACAGCAAAGGCCCCACCTAATGCTTTAAATGACTTAAGTTCAAATCTTTTATCTTCGTCCTTGTAGTAAATATTTTTAAATTTTAATTCATCGTTTAATTTGTTTAATTTAATTAGTGGAGTAGGAGCGTAGTTATCCCAACTAGATATAGCAAATATCGCTTCATCTATAAATTTTTCTGGTAATTGAGTGAGTATATTTTCTTTATTAAAATTATACTCTTTATTTTCTAAAAAAGATGTAATGGACCAAAGGTCTTTCTGAAGGATTGATTTCATTTTTATTAACAATCAAGAGTGCTATTTTTTTCCCAGTGAGTTACTGAGCTTTTCTTATCAAATTTTTCTTTTTTGTTAAAATCTTTAATTTCCATATTTTTTAATTTTATATAACTTGTTATAACATCATCTCCAAATGCTTCCTTAAGTTCTTTGCTATTTTGAAGAAAATTTAAAGCATCCTCAATTTCATTAGGTAATTTTTTTAAATTTGGGTAATTTTTGTAATCAGTGTACATATTGCAAGTTAATGCTTCACCAGGGTTAATCTTATTATTTAAACCGTGAAGTCCTGCAGCAATAATACCAGCTTGAAGTAAGTAGGGGTTAGATGAACCGTCCATTAATCTTAACTCAAATCGACCTGCATCTGGCACTCTAATCATGTGTGTTCTGTTATTTCCTGTATAAGAAATACTACTTGGTGACCATGTTGCACCAGATTTTGTTGGTGGTGCATTTATTCTCCTGTAGCTATTAACTGTTGGGTTAAAAAATGCAGCAAGTGGTTGGGCTAAATTCATTACACCCCCTAAGAAATTATAAGCAAGTTTACTTATACCAAGTTTATCACTGGTATCTAAAAATTTATTCTTGTCATTATTCCAAAGAGAAACATGAGCATGACAACCATTCCCAGTTAAATTACTAAAAGGTTTTGGCATAAATGTTGCTCTAAGCCCATGTTTTTCTGCTAAAGATTTTACCATATATTTAAAGAAGACATGTCTATCTGCTGTAATTAAACAATCATCATAATCCCAATTCATTTCAAACTGTCCATTAGCATCCTCATGGTCATTTTGATATGGATGCCACCCCATTTGAATCATAGCATCACAAATTTCTTTAATTAAATCATACCTTCGCATTAATGCTGATTGATCATAACAAGGTTTTGATTGAGTATCTCGTAGATCTGCAATACTTGAACCATCTTGAGAAATCAAAAAATATTCACACTCTACCCCAGATTTCATTTGTAATTCTTTTTTATTCAATTTAGCTATTTGCTCTTTAAGCATAACCCTTGGGGATGCTTTTACAGGTTTCCCACCCATCCATAAATCTGATGCAAGCCAACCAACTTCTTTATTCCAAGGTAATTGAATTAAACTATCTGGATCTGGAATAGCAAACATGTCTGTATCAGCAGGTGACATATCCAACCATGTTGCAAAGCCAGCAAAGCCAGCACCATTTTTTTGCATTTCTCCAATTGCTTCGGTTGGGACTAATTTTGATCTCAAGATACCAAATAAATCTACAAAGCTAATTAAAAAGTATTTAATCTTTTTTACTTTAGCAATTTTAGATAAATTTTTTGCCATTATCTTAAAAAAGAAAAAATAGCTTCCTTGTAATAGATTAAATTTCCACCAATAATAATTATTATAGCTGTAATAACCCCATACTTTGCTTTTGGAAAAACTACACCAATCATTTTGCTTGGTCTTTGATCCTCGTTATTATTTTCAGTCATATTGAATTTCTATATAAAAAAGGGCACCACAATTATGTAGTGCCCAAAGTTTATTTTATATTACCAGTCGGTAATATTGCTTTTATGATCATTAGCACCATGTCTTTTTCTAGCCAATCTTGAGAGTTTTTCACTCTCAGATCTAGCAGTCAAAACATGCCAGCCAATCCAAAAAACTACACCAAGAATAACTAGTAAAGTTTCAGTGGATCCAGCCCCCGGATAAACCGCTCCGACAACCTCTTTTGCACTTAAATGATCTATCCAGTTTGTAACTGTAGCCATATTTTTCTCCTTTACCTAGTTGAAGAGGCGACCGCTTTTTCAGCTTCTCTATCGTCCTCCATTATTTCATAGTCTAGTCCTGCTATTTCAACTTCACGCGGTATTCTTAATTTACCAAAAGCGCTTAGTATTCTAGCAATAACGTAGCCTGGTAGCATTCCAAGAACTCCGAACATTATAATTGCTCCAAGAAATTGTCCCAGTGGATTGATTGATGCATAAGTTGATCCGTCCCACATAGCTCCAACATTATATCCAGATGCTGGGTAACCATTTAAAACAAATCCACAAATTATAAGACCAACAACACCTGCATAACCATGTACTGCTACTGCACCAACTGCATCATCAATTTTGAACTTACGTTCAACCCAGTAATGCATTTTGTATGCTATAACAACACCGATCGCACCAATAAGCATTGCTTGTATCGGGTGATACAAATCATTACCTGCAGATGCACAAATGATACCAGCCAGTCCACTTGAGTAAGTCCAGAAGGGATCACCTTTAGCGACCACGTATCCAGCCAATAATCCACCCGATAATGACATCAGGAAGTTATAGGTTATTCCACTCAGTGTGGTTGGGGTTACATATATATTTGTTGCTGTCCAGTACGTTACACCTTCCATTCCATACTCAGGTCCAAGATCAAATATCGGTATATTACATGCCGCATAAAATCCCCAGAAACCAGTATAGATTAAAAATAATCCAACTGTAACTAGCCATGGGTTTCTTGGTCCTATATTTCTTGGTTCACCACTTGATGAGAACTTTCCAATTCTAGGTCCTAAAACGATTAGAACACCTAAAGCAAACCCACCCGCAATTGCGTGAATTACTCCTGATGCGTAAGCGTCATGATATCCTAAAATTTTAAGCATCCATCCATCAAAGTGCCATCCCCAAGCAGCATCAATTACCCAGAAGCACGAACCAATTGCAATTGCTAAAATACCAAATGCAAAAGTTGTAATTCTTTCAATGATTGCTCCAGAAACAATTGAAGCAGCTGTCCATGAAAATAGTAAGAATGCAGCCCAGAATACTCCACTTATACGGTCACCTAAGTTGACAGCCATAAATTCAGTATTTGCTACATACCATTTTGCACTAAAAGTACTTTCGTCAGTAATTAATGCTGAACTCTCATTCATTATTGATGGAGCTATCCCCGGTCCTGTTGGGAATGCCCAGTAAATCCACCAACCAAAGAAAAACCAGGTTACCGTTACTAGCGGTATTACCATGGTATTTTTCATTAAAGTGTGTTGGTGATGTTTATAACGCGAGGCTCCAACTTCATACATACAAAACCCGACGTGAATCAGGAACATTAATACTACTGTTACCCAGTAGTAAAATTCTGTAAATATAACTGTAAGAGCACCTAATTGATCATCCATAATCTCTCTCTCCTTGTTAATTAAGGAAAGCTTACGAGATTTTATTAGGTGTGACAAACTATACAGTGCTTAAATAGATAAGCAATGACGGCATATTTAAAAAAAATAATCAACCTTTGATTGATCGACTAAAACTTAAGGTAAGCTTTTTTCAAATCAACAAGAGGGTGCTTTTTAGACATTTGAAACTTAACTAGAAGCTCTCTTGCAATCATATCTCTGTCTTGTTGGTTATTTGGTAATTTGATTGATTTTGGAATTGTAACCCAACCATTTGCATTTCTACAAAATACAGCAGGTCTATCCTCTTCATAACCCATATGAATATCTTCTAACCAGTTAAGATCGTCCCATCCCATAGCTTCTACATATTTTTTTAAGAATGGAGTCATCTTCTTATAATCAGGTAATAGGTTAACGTCATATCTATAACCGATATGTTGCCCAATCATTTTTCTCTAGCTGTCTCTTTAGATTTTCCACCTAGATTTTCTTTTTTTACTTTTGTTTTTGTTTTTTTCTTAACCATAAATATTCCTTATATTTTGTGATAGTTATCAACACCAACAGTGAAGTTAGTTCCTGTTAACGGAACTTTAGCTAATGCAGATGATTCCATCGTTAGCGCAGCTAAATCCTCAGGCTCTAATGAGTGAATATTAGTTTTACCACAAGCTCTTGCTAAAAGTTGAGCCTCTAATGTCATTGCATGAAGGTAATTATAAACTCTTAATGCAGCATCATCAGGATTTAATCTAGCTCTTAATTTAGGATCTTGCGTTGCAACACCAACTGGACAACGACCAGTATGACAGTGATAACATTCACCAGCCTTTACACCCATTTCTTTTTCAAAATTTGCTTCTGGTATATCTTTATTACAGTTTAAAGCCATTAAAGCACCAGTTCCAATTGCTATTGCATCAGCACCTAAGGCTAAAGCCTTCGCCATATCAGCACCATCTCTAACACCACCAGCATAAATTAAAGTTACTTGTCCAGTTTTACCAACATCATCAATAGCTCTTCTAGCTTCTCTGATTGCAGCAATTCCTGGAATTCCAGTATTTGCAGCAGCTATATGAGGACCGGCTCCTGTTGAACCTTCCATACCATCTAAAAATATTGAGTCTGGATTACATTTTGCAGCCATACGAACATCGTCATAAACTTTTGATGCACCTAGTTTTAACTGAATTGGAACCTTATTTTTTGTAAGCTGTCTTAATTCTTCAACTTTTAAAGCTAGATCATCTGGACCTAACCAGTCTGGGTGTCTTGCTGGAGATCTTTGATCAATACCAGATGGTAGAGATCTCATTTCTGCAACTTGATCAGTAACTTTTTGACCCATTAAATGTCCACCCATTCCAACTTTTTGTCCTTGACCAATAAATACTTCAATTGCATCAGCTAGTTGAGCGTGATGAGGATTAAAACCATATCTTGATTGGATACATTGGTAATACCATTTTTCAGAATATCTTCTCTCATCTGGAATCATTCCACCTTCACCAGAACATGTTGCGCTTCCAGCCATTGTTGCTCCTCTTGCTAAAGCAGTTTTTGCTTCATAAGAAAGTGCTCCAAAACTCATACCCGTAATATATACTGGTATATCTAGTTCAATTGGGTTTTCACAATTTGGTCCAATAATAGTCTTTGTTTCACATTTTTCTCTATAACCCTCAATTACAAATCTTGTAAGAGTTCCTGGTAAAAATACCAAGTCATCAAATGTAGGAATTTTTTTCATTAATGCCATTCCACGCATTCTGTATCTTCCAAGTTGAGCTTTTAATATGAATATCGTCTATAACTTCAGGAGTAAAAATAGCGTTGTGACCTAACAGACTTTTGTTTCTTTTACCCTCTTCATGTGCATGAACGTCAGCTTTACCACCAACACTTCCATTAGTTTTTTTTAATTTTTTACTATTTTTTTTAACTTTCTTTTTAGCCATTAGATAGCTCCTTTCTTTTCATGAGGTTCTAGATTATCATAGTTCCAAAGTTTTTTCCCTGCGACTATTTTTGTCATTTTACTGACGTCAAATTTTTCACCTATCTCTGCAACTTTT
Organism: Candidatus Pelagibacter sp. Uisw_106; assembly: GCF_047724975.1. Lineage (GTDB taxonomy): Bacteria > Pseudomonadota > Alphaproteobacteria > Pelagibacterales > Pelagibacteraceae > Pelagibacter. The sequence goes on along the minus strand of NZ_CP159819.1, from coordinate 887,751 downwards.
AATTTTCTTTTTAACCAATCTTGATCACTGTCTGTAAGATCTGATGGAACAGCATCACTTCCAAATGATCCTATTTTTCCACCAATGAATATTGTTCCATCATACATTGAGTCACCTAAATTTATTCCAACATCACCAAGAATAATTATTCTTCCTCTTTGCATCATAAAACCTGTAAAAGCTCCAGCATCACCACCAACAATGATAGTTCCACCCTTCATGTCAATTCCAGTTCTTGCACCAACACTTCCTTTGCAAATTAAATCACCACCTCTTATAGCGGCACCAAAGCAAGATCCTGCATTTTTTTCTATAACAACTTTTCCTGCCATTAAGTTTTCAGCACAAGACCAGCCAACTCTACCATTAATTCTAACAGTAGGTCCATCACAAGAACCCATACCAAAATAACCCAAACTTCCTTCAAAAATTAAGTTTAATTTATTTAAAATACCAACACCTAAACTATGTTTTCCTTGAGGGTTTTTAATAACAATTGTTCCAAAACCTTGGCTCATTAAGTTATCAATTTCTTTATTAGCTTCTGTGGCTGTCATTTCTTTAACATCTAGATCTGTTCTTTTATTAAAATCTACATCATAAGTTCCAAAATAATAAAGATTTTCACCTTCGTCAGGATTAAAAAACTTTTGTTGAGTTCTTCCTGTAAGCACTTCAGTGTGCATACCCATTGACTGGGACTTAGTTTTTTTCTCTGTAGTCTTTAAATTTGCCATACTTTTACCTCTCCATCATATGGATCATATGTATCAATTTCTTGAGGAAGAATTGCTCTAATTGCAATTTCTTCAGATCCCATTGCTATTAAATTATCAGATTCGTAAAGAACCAATGGTTTTGCAGCCATAGTATCCTTTGCCATTCCTAACGAGTTTTTTGTTGCAACAAAGTAAGTAAATACCCCATCAAGACCCGTTAAAGAATCTTTCATGCCTTCTTCAAGTGTTGCTCCATCTCTTAATTTTTTTGCAAGATATACTGCGATCAACTCTGAATCACACTCAGACATAAATCTCATACCTTCGTTTTCTAGCATTCTTCTATTATTCCAATAATTTGTTAACTGACCATTGTGAACTACAGATACATCGCTAAATGGGTATCCCCAAAAAGGGTGGGCAGACTTAATATCTACACCAGATTCTGTAGCCATTCTTGCATGACCAATAGCATGTGTCCCCACAACTTTATCTAAATTATACCTATCACAAACGTCTTTAGCATTTCCTAAATCTTTAATAACTTCTAAAGATTTTCCCATTGAAAGAATTTCAACACCAGGAACGCTCTCGATTTTTCTAGAAAATTCTCTTAAATCTTTTTCATCATAACTAACCTCATATCTTAAAGAGTAAGGAAGTATTCTTTCTTCTTTAATGATTTTTGCACCCATACCCAAGATATATGACTTAACTATTTTAATTCTTTCATCGTAAACAGAAGTTTCTTCACTTACAGACGAACTACCTTCACCAACATTTTCTCCAACTTTAAAGCGCATAATAAAATTTTTACCATCTGTATCTCCATAAAGTGCATATCCAGTAGAATCTTCTCCCCTATGCTTTAATGCCTGAAGCATTCCTTGCAATTGAGTTCCAATATTTACTGATTTATCTTTATAAATTAATCCCGCTATTCCACACATATATTTCTCCTATTTCTATTAAAGACTATGGTAGGCAGTCCAGATACGTATCTAGATCCCACTGAGTTGTTGCACCTAAAAATTTTTCCCACTCATCATTTTTATACCAATGGAAAACTTTATACATTTCATCTGGCATAGCTGATTTTATAACCTCATCTTCTGCTAAACGATTTAAAGCCTCACCAAGACTCATGGGTAGTTTTTTAACTATTTTTCCAGCTGCTTGAGCTTCATACATACTTCTAGACTCAGGTTTTCCTGGATCAATGTTATTTGTTATTCCATCATCAAAACATTTTAACAATCCAGAACCCATTAAATATGGATTATGCATTGAATCAACTGATCTATATTCAAACCTACCTGGAGCAGAAACTCTTAAACCACAAGTTCTATTTTGAAATCCCCAGTCAGCATAAACAGGAGCCCAAAATCCTGTATCCCATAATCTTCTGTATGAGTTCACAGTAGAAGAACCAATTGCAGTTAGCGCACCCAAATGTTTCATCACACCACCAATAGCTTTCAAACCAATTTTACCTGGTAGTTGAATATCATCAGTATCGGGCATAAAGGTATTTGTTCCTCCTTCAACGTAAGTGAATACCTCATCCATTCCTGGCAAAGATTTATGAGATAGTTTATTAATCACATCTTTTCCACCCGTCCACAAAGACATATTAGTGTGACAACCACTTGCAGAAACACCCATAAATGGTTTTGTCATAAAACAAGCTATCAAATTAAACTCTCTAGCAACCTGTGCACAAATTTGTCTATAAGTTGAAAGTCTATCTGCATTTCTTAAAACATCATCATACATCCAGTTTAATTCTAATTGTCCTGGTGCATCTTCATGATCTCCCTGAATCATGTCAAAACCCATTGCTCTTGCGTATTTAAAAACTTGCATGAAAACTGGTCTTAACGATTCAAATTGATCAATATGATAACAATAAGGTTTAGAAAAACCTTTACCAGTTGGTGAACCATCCTCATTTTTAGTTAACCACATCATTTCTGGCTCTGTTCCAACTCTTAATTGGTAACCATGTTTCTTTTTAAATTCTTGAGCGTGTATTCTTAAATTTCCACGACAATCTGATGTTAAATGTGCACCTGGATTATCTCTTTCTTCTCTATTTCTAAAGCAAGTAACAAATACTCTTGCAACTTTTTTATCCCAAGGAAGCTGACAAAAAGTTTCAGGATCAGGTATACCAACCAGTTCTTTTGCTTCTGGTCCATAACCAATATAATCTCCATGACGATCAACAAATAAGTTTGCTGTAGCACCATAAACTAATTGAAACCCTTTTTCACAAGTTCTTTCCCAATGATCAGTGGGAATACCCTTTCCAACAACTCTTCCAGTTACAGAAATAAATTGAAAATAAATATATTCAATACCTAGCTCGTTAATTTTAGCTCTAACTTGTTTTACTAACTTATCTCTACCAGGTTGTGCTACATGCTTGTCTAAATCAGTCATTATCTCTCCCTCTAATGAATTTTTATTTAACGAACCGTAACTGAAAAAATTATTTGTGTCTAGGCTTGAAGTTTAACTCCAAGGGAATGGACTGTTAGAAGTTGGATGAAGTTCACCCTTCTCGTAACGGTTGAATCTAAACGGTTTTAATAATTCACTTTCAGTTCCCAAAATTTCTTTTGCAACAAGTTCACCGACACCAATCATTTTGTATCCATGGTTAGCATCAGCAATCATGTAAACATTTTCTAAAAATCTATCAAAGATTGGAAAATTATCAGGCGTCATACATCCAAGACCACCTGATGGTCCTTTTCTATATAAATCCGATTTACCTTCAAATCTTTTTTGACAATGTGCTAAAGCTGAACACCACATATCATTAAATGCTTCTGTAGTTTGAAACTCAGGAGAATCGAGTCCATAAGGATCAACATCCACTTTATCAAAATGTTTATCAACTATGTAAGGAGAAGTACCACCTTGAACACCAAGACCTTCAATGTCAGGCTTATAATAAATTCCCCAAAGCTCTTCAGTAATTAATTTCTTAGTTTTATCAGAATATAAAGGTGCAGTAGAGTCGACATGCATTACTGGAGGTTGACCACCATCATTCATTCTTAGAAAATCTTTATCAACACCAATAACACCTTCTTGTAACATCCAATATTTCCACATATCTTCTTTATGAAATTTTCCATCTTGTCCTTTAATATTTGCAAATTTTGGAAGTTCTAACATATTCCAAAAATCTCTAACCCAAGGACCAGCACCAACGACTACCTGTTCGCACTCAATAATCCCCTTGTCTGTTTCAACACCTGTAACAGCTTTGCTATTACTACCTCTTTTAAATCCTGTAACCTTTACACCTTTAACTACATTTACTCCGTTAGTAACAGATTTGCTCTCAAGAGCTTTTATTGAATCTTTATTAAATGCGTAACCACCTTTTTTTTCATGAAGTATAGATGTTATCCCTTGTGCTTGCCAATCATCAAACATACCTTTCATGTATTTAGTACATTCTTTTTCACCTTCAATAAATTCTGATTCGTAACCAATAGCTTTTTGCTGCTCATAAATTGTAGCAACATCTTCGTGCATAACCTCTGGAGATATTTGTAAATACCCTACAGCATTATATTTCCAAGCTTTTGGATCACTTTCCCATACTGATACAGAATGAGCCATTAACTCTCTCATAGCTGGTTGAAAATAATTATTTCTTATAACACCACAAGCAATTCCACTTGCACCTGCTGCAGTATCTTTTTTTTCAAGAATTACAATGTCACCAGGATTTTTATAAGTTTCTGAAAGTTTCCAAGCTGTACTTAGGCCATGAATTCCGCCTCCGATGATTACTACTTTAGCTTTAGTTGGTAGTGTTGACATATGAAAACATTATTTTTTATAAAAAGTAATTAATATAATTATATTTATAACTAAATTTTATATATAAAAGATATCAACTTAAAGAGATTGTAGAATTAGGTGCTAATAGCTTAGCTTTTTTAAAGTAGCCAGGTATTGTTTAAACTCATTAATAAAAGTCTCAGTAGGTATAATATTTTTTATTCGCTGATCAGTTGAAGTTTTTTCCAAACGAAAGAATCCTTTCTCACAAGCCTCATTAATTATCAAAGCAGATTTTGGCCTAGAGGTTTTAAATAATTTTGTTTTTAGACCTTCAACAGAAAGCTTTTCATTAAGTTTATGCGCTGACATTACAAGTAACATCATATGATAATGTGAAGGAGATTTTCTAAAAAAATAGTTACTAGATGTATGTGATTGCTTCATCTGGTCTTCCCAAAAATTTAAAAGATCTTTGCTGTTATCGGTCATTTTATTATGCTCTAACTCTTGATTTTGTTGGATCATAGAAAGGGAAGGGAACAACTTTTGCACCAATTCTTTTTTGATGACCGTCAAGCTTACCAATCTCAACTTCCGTTCCTATCTCTGCATATTTTACGTCAATTTTACAAAGTGCAATATTTTTTCCAAGTTTAGGGGATAGCATTCCACTTGTTATTACACCCACTTGACCACGACCAACATGAACACAATCTCCATTTACTGCTGGTTCATGACCAACCAATTCCAAACCAACTAATTTTTTTTGTGGATTTGCTTTTCTTTTAACTAACTCTTCTTTACCTATAAAATCATCTTCTTTAGTTTTAAGTGGAACGGTAAAACCAATACCTGCTTCAAATGGATCTGTTTGATCATCGAACTCGTAACCATAAAAAATTAGTCCAGCTTCAATACGAACCATGTCTAAAGCTTCTAAGCCTAATGGAGTAATACTAAACTCCTTACCAGCTTCCCAAACTTTATCCCAAACCTCCGCAGCATCTTTTGGATGACACCAAATTTCATAGCCAAGTTCACCAGTGTAACCTGTTCTTGAAACAACAATTGGTGTACCTGTTTCATGATCTATTCTTGCAATATTAAATCTGAACCATTCAAGTTCAGTGATGGATGGTTGTATAGGAGGCGTCCATACAAATTTTTCTAAAATTTTTCTACTATTTGGTCCTTGAACTGCAATGTTATGAATATGATCTGTTGCAGATTTAATCCAAACTTTATAATTTTTTTTTTAGCTTGTTCTTTTAACCATTCACCACTGTATTCATCTCCACCAATCCATCTAAAATTATCTTGTCCTAATTTAAATAAAGTACCATCATCTAACATGCACCCATTTTCATAACACATGGCTGTATAAACAACTTGTCCTATAGATAATTTTTTTACATTTCTAGTAAGCGTGTATTGCATTAAATTTTCTGCATCAGGTCCAAGAATTTCAAATTTTCTAAGAGGCGATAAGTCTGTTGCAATCACACTTTCTCTACAAGCTGTATATTCTTTTATAGTTCCTGAATTTGTAAAATTATTAGCAAGCCAAAAACCTTTATACTCAACAAAGTTTCTTGTTAGCTCTGAAGTTTTTTTATGGAAACCTGTTTCTTGAGTTAGTTTAGGTTCTGAGTCTGTTTTCATTCTAAATGCTATTGCTTTTGAATACTTTTTTTCCTTTGAATAAGTCCTAACAAAAATATCAGTGGGATTCCAGCCATTTGCACCATCAACATCACAAGGACAAGCTGATGATATACATGTTAGATCTTTTAAAGCTCTAAATAAAACATAATCTCCAGGTCTTGACCAAGGTTCATCAAAAGATGCAACATTATTAGCATCAATTGCAGTATTAAAAAAAAGATTTATTGCAGACCAACTTTTTCTAGAATTGATGTCATATTTATCCAGTCTATTATTAAAATTGTCAGTACAATTAATATGACCCATATAACCCATATCTTCATAATATTTTGATGTGCAAGCAAGATTGAAAGTATCATGTCTTCCAACTGTATCTCTTACAACTTCAATCATAGCTTCATGATCACCATCATAAAACTTTGAAAACAAACCAGGCCCAGGGTAAGCACCGCCCATAAAAGTTCGTGTTGCTTTATCATCAATAATACTTTCAATACCGTCATTTAATTTTTGTGTATCAAAAGCTAGAAAATCAGAGCATTGCCTTCCGCTTGGATCAATTATCTGAATATATTCACCAGCTTTTACCTCATAAGTTTCAGCAGTTCTTCTCTTTACAAGTTGTTCAATAATTGGATCACTAAGAGGATCTGGCAAAATAAACTGTTCATCTGTTTCAATAAATTTAGCTTTATTTAAAAAAATAGTTAAATCTGTAGGTGGATTTTGTTCATGGACATTCATTGCATCACCAGGTGCAGCAATCATTACAATACATTTATCTTTTGAGGTTAATGTTATTTTTTCACCCATAAAACAATCTTCACTAAAAACAATTGATGATTTAGCATTATTTAAATCAAGGTTTTTATTCTTTAGTAGCTTTGAAATTTTTTCATCATTAGCAATAGTTTTTTTTGAAAAATCTGCATTAGCATTTTCTTTCAAATTTAAAATAGATAAATCAGATTTACCTTTTGAATTAAAAACAATTATTTCACAAATTTGTCTTCCTTCTTCATTAATGATTTCTATTTTATCTTCTGGCAAAACTTCTATTATAGAGAGCCCACCACCTCTTACAAAATATCTTTCAACTCCAGGTGGTAATGTTCTTAAGCCAGGATTTCGTATATCGTTACTAGTATGCAGCATTGCCAGTATAAATTTAAATAATTTAACATTAACTTAATATAATCAAAGGCCATTGACTATAAATTTAATAAGTGAGAACATACTTACTTAAACATTAATATTAAGGAGAGAGAATATAATGAAAAAAATAGTATCATTAATATCTGCCTTGGTAATTTCAGCAGTTAGTTTTGCTGGAGTATCTAATGCAGCAGATAGTAAAAAACCTATCGTTATTCCAACTCATAACTGGTCTAGCCAAATTGTAATGGCTCATGTTATTGGTGGAATTTTCGAAAGTATGGGAAATAATGTAAAATATGTAAATACAGACTCACAAGCAGTTTATGAAGCAATTCGTATCGGTGATGTAAGTTTATCTCATGAAGTGTGGGAATCTGCATTTGGAAAATCATTTACTACAGCGCTAGACAAAGGTGGTTTAGTTGACTGGGGAGATCATGAAGCTAGAACGCTTGAAGATATGGGATATCCAAACTGGGTTACTGAAAAAGGATTATGTCCTGGTCTTCCAGACTGGACTGCATTAAAAAATCCAGCTTGTGCTAAAAACTTTACAACACCTGACTCAGGTGGAAAAGGACGAATGCTAGAAGGTCCGCAAAGTTGGCATGGAGATTTAATACCTCAAAGGGTTGATGCTTTAGGACTTGGAGATCTTTGGACTGTTAAATTTGCTGGAAGTGCAGATGCACTTTGGGCAGAACTTAAATCAGCTGAAAAAGAAGGAAGAGGAACTATAATATTCAACTGGACACCAAACTTTACAGATGGTGCTGGTTTTACTTTTATAGATTTCCCTCCATATTCAGCAGGTTGTAGACCAGAAGACGGTGGTGATGGAAAATGTGGTTCGCCAGATGGTTATTTGAAAAAGGCTGTAACTGCAGACTTTCCAAAAACACATCCAGCAGCAGCAGCGGCATTTAAAAAAATGTCATTCTCTACAAGTCACATTGGTGCAATGGCTGCTTTAGTTGACCTTGACAAATTGACTCATGAAGATGCAGCTAAAAAATGGTTAGCTGATAATAAGAGTGTTTGGCAAGCTTTTACTAAATAAGGGTAACAGTTAATAAATTGAAATCTCTCCCAACAATGTTGGGGGGGATTTTTTTTAAAGAATGTGCTTTCGCACAAATTCAAATTACGGACTTTTTAATTAAATGATAAAGTTTTTTTTATATATATCTATCAGTCTATTAGTTTTTAATTCTTCTTTTGCAAAAAATATAGACATACAAGAGGATATTAAAATTGGTTTTGTATGTGAATTAGAAAAGAAAATACTCAAGAACTCAGAATATAATTATAAAACTTTTTTAGCAAAAGATTTAGATAATCAAAATTTAGATAAATTTGAAATCGATGCAAAGAGACCAGAAAAACTTTTGATTAATGGGTTATCATTGTTCCTCTCACAAACTGCAAAATTTGAAGTAAAAGTTGTAAATAAAGACATAGTTTTATTCAAAGCTTTTGATGAAAGAAAAAATTACTCAGAATCAGGTATAATTAACAGAAAATCAGGTGAATTAGTTCACGAAATTACAATAGGTATAAAAAGTGATAATCTTGAAAAAAATATTTCTTTTTACTTATGTAGCTAAATTTAAAAAAATGAAAAAATATTTATTTTATATAGCTTTAAGTTTTTTAGTTGCAACATCAGTATCAGCTCGAAAGACAGGTTGCGAAGGAAACTGTAAAGATGGCTTTGGTAAATGGACTTACACTGACAAAACAACATACGAAGGGAATTGGATTGGCACACAAAAACAAGGACAAGGAGTTGAGACTTGGCCTAATGGATATATTTATAAAGGTGAGTTTAAAAATAGTGTGTGGAGTGGAAAGGGTATTTTGACCTTTCCAAACGGTGCAACTTATGATGGGGAATGGGCTAATGGGTTTATGAATGGAGAGGGAACATTTACATGGTCCGATGGAAAAGAAAAAAAAGGAATTTGGAAAAATGGCAAATTTCAAGAATAGATAAAAATGTTACAAAATATATATTTAAATAAATTGAAGAAGATATCTGAGCCAGTTAGACAATTTGGAGGCCTTATCATCTTAATAATTATTGTAATTTTTTCCTTTGCTATCTTAAATAATATTTTTGGTGAGGGTGAAGAACTAATTGCTAAAATGAAAAAAGAAGAAGAAAGAATTGCAGAGACAAGAAAGCAAAATGAACTGATTTCAAGTTTGCCATCAGGAATTTTAGTATTTTATGATGGAACTGATCATTATAAGTTGTCTTTAGAGCAATATGAAAAAGTCTGCAACGCAACAAAGATTATTCCTCAGCGCGCAATTATGGGTGCCAATTTTTTGAATTTTAGAGCACATCATATTTATACTATTAATGGAAATAAAATTGATGAAACGTTTGTTAAATGGAATAAGGAAAATAATAAATGCTTTGCAGGTTTTACAGTTAGTGGAAATAATGTTGGGGTAGATGAAAAAATTACTGTTAAAGGAGAGGTTTTAAATTTTTTAAGTACTGGAATTGATACAAGAGTTTATTTTATTAAAAATTTTTAAGGAGAAAAACGATAAGTATAAATAATATAAAAAGTGTTTTTTATTTTTATTTCGTATAACTTATTAAAACATTATGACCGATACAGTAATCAAATGTGAATCTGTTTATAAAATTTTTGGAACAAATGCCAAAAAGATGCTTCAAGATGCAAATGGAAATGTAGATGCCAAAACATTTCAAGAAAACGGATGTATAGTGGGTGTGAATAATGCCTCTTTTGAAGTTTCAAAAGGCGAAATGTTAGTTGTGATGGGTTTATCAGGCTCAGGAAAATCAACATTGTTAAGATGTATTTCTAGATTAACAGATGCAACTGCTGGAAAAATTTTTATAGAAGGTCAAGATTTACTTTCATTAAGTAATAAAGAACTGATTGAACTTAGAAGAAATAAAATGGGAATGGTATTTCAAAGTTTTGCTTTGCTTCCTCATAAAACAGTTGTGGAAAATATTGCTTTCCCACTTCAAATCAAAGGCATTAAAACTAAAGATAGCATCAATAAAGCAATGGAAATGGTAAAGCTTGTTGGTCTTGATGGTAGAGAAAATTATTTTCCAAGAGAACTTTCTGGTGGACAACAGCAAAGAGTAGGTATTGCTCGATCATTGGCTGTTGAACCTGATATATGGTTTTTAGATGAACCATTTTCTGCATTAGATCCATTAATTAGAAAAGAGATGCAGGATGAATTTTTGAGACTCCAAGAAAAATTACAAAAAACAATTATGTTTATTACACACGACTTTGATGAAGCTTTAAAACTTGCTGACCGTATTGCAATAATGAAAGATGGTATAATTGAACAACTGGATACCCCAGCTAACATTGTGTTAAATCCTGCAACAGAATATGTAAAAAAATTTACTGAAGAAGTTCCTAGAGAGAAGGTTTTAAAAATAGAAGATGTGATGGATAAACCAAATAATGAAAATTTAAGTGATTTAAAAGTTTTAAGAAATGAAATAATTGAAAATGTTGCTGAAAAAATCTTAACTCAAGAAAAGTCCATATCTGTAATTGATGAAAATAACCAAATTGTTGGTACTGTTCATCCATCAAAAATAATACATACAGTTTTTGGTGGAAAAAAAAATAATGATTAAAATATGGAATTATTAAAAAGATATCCAAAAGTATTCCAATGGTTATTTTTGTTAATTGCTTTTTTTACCTTATATTTTGCAATTGATGTTCCAGAAACTTATAAATTTATTAGAGGCCAAGCAGAATTCATTAAAGATCCAAATCAAAGCACTTTCACACTCTTTGGTGCAGAAGTAAGGTATTATGCATTTGATGTTTTTTGGAGACTACCTCCTTTACTTGGATGGTTACCTATATGGATAAATGATTCATTATTTTTTTTAATGAATGATTGGATGCCAATAGAATTTTGGAATGAAGACACTCAAGAATTTAAAACCCGACCTCTAGTTTTACAAATAACGAGAAATTTAACCTCATTTATAACATTTCTCATAGAATTAATTAGAGAGATTTTATTAGGTGGTGTTGAAACTATTGTTGCATTTACAAGTTGGGATTGGATAAGTGAAAATTCATGGGCAGAATTGCCAGGACTACCTTGGACAATTGTTGCAGCAGGTGCTGCAATACTTGGGTATAAATTAAGTGGCAAAGGTTTAGCGTTATTCGCTGCTATAGTCATGATTTATATTTCTATTTTTGGTCAATGGAAACCTTCGATGCAAACACTTTCTTTTATATTGGTTGCAGCACCACTATCTTTTATTTTTGGTTTGAGCTTAGGGATCGCAGCATTCAAAAGTAAACGCGTGGAGAAAGCTTTATATCCAATACTTTTAGTTATGCAGACTATGCCTCAATATGCAGTATTGGTTCCTGCAATTGTTCTCTTTGGTGTTGGTGATCATGCTGGAGTAATCATAACTATGGTTGTAGCTGTCCCACCAATGATACTACTGACATTGTTAGGTCTCAGAGGAGTATCTCCTGAAGTTATTGAAGCTGGAAAAATGAGCGGATGTAATAATTTACAGCTTATGTTTAAGGTACTAATTCCAACTGCAAGAAGAGATATTTTGATTGGAGTGAATCAAGTTATCATGGTGTGCTTTTCTATGGCAGTAATTTCAGCGTTTATAGGTGCCAAAGGTTTAGGGTTTAATTTGTTATTAGCTTTAAATCAGCTGAATATCGGATTGGCATTAGAAGCAGGTTTATGTATTAGTTTAATTGCGATATTGCTAGATAAATTATCTTTAGCTTGGGCAAATAAACAAATAGATTATTTTGGTAACCTAACTTTTTTTCAGCGATATAAAAATACATTATTTTTTTCTGGTGCAATATTGATTGGAATCATATTTGCTTATGCAGGATCTTTTTATTTTAAAGAAGGTTTTAATTATTTATATGAAATTCCACATAACAAGGGAATATCAACAGCAGATTTTTGGAACAAAGGTGTTGATTGGATTTGGGATACTTTCTTTCAAACTTTAAAAATTTTTAATACATGGTTAATAGTAGATGTATTGCAGCCTATGCGTGCTTCTTATTTACGGATGCCTATTGTCGCAACATTTGTTTTGGTTATGGGTGCTGGATATATAATTGGAGGAATACGTTCAGCTTTTGTAGTAGGTGCTTTGACATTGTTTATAGCATTAAGTCCGTGGTGGGACAGAGCTTTAGTTACTACATATATGGCAACTTTTGGAGTTATCTTATCTTGTGTAATTGGCTTTACTGTTGGAACTTTATGTTTTCAGAATAAGCATACAACAAGTTTTATGTTGGGAGTCTGTGATATTTTTCAAACATTCCCTTCATTTGTATACTTAATTCCAGTAATGATGCTTTTTGGGGTTACAGATACATCGGTATTAATTGCAGTAGTTGTTTATGCAACTATACCTGCAACGAGATATACTATTGAAGGGTTGAGAAGTGTTCCAGCATCTTTACACGATGCTGCTTCAATGTCAGGTGTAACAAAGATACAAAGATTGATGAAAATTGAATTCCCTTTAGCACTTCCTCACATGATGCTTGGTTTAAATCAAACAATTGTTTTTGCTTTATTTATGGTAATTATTGGAGCATTTATTGGAACTGAGGACTTAGGACAATATATTTTAAAAGCTATATCTGATAAAAAAGGTGCGGGTATTGGGTTAACGTTGGGTATTTGTGTTGCCTTTATAGGCTTAGTATTTGATCATTTAATTCGAACCTGGGTTGATCAAAGAAAAAAACATCTTGGTATAAATTAGTAAAGATATTCAAACTCAGAAAATGATCTACTGAAAAATTTCAAAAAATCATAATTCATAATCTATTATTTTGGCTGATCTAAAAAAGTTTTCAATGAATCGTCCATAGCAACTTCCCATTCTGTATGATGTTTTGGACCAATTGAACCAGTCACAGGTGAAGCAAAGGACTTATTTCTATAAGTCATTATATTTTCTACTTTATGATGTTCCCATTCTTTAAAAGTTTTTCTAATTAATTCAAAATCAATTTTTGGATAATCAGATAAATCGTGAAGTTCTTTTGTGTACTCTGTTTGGAAATCGATCATTTGATCTGCATTTTCTAACTTTTCTTCAAGAGATACCCACTTATTGATATCTTTTTCAATCTCTATGTCACTTGGAACTTTAATTTTTCCCATTATAATATCTCTTGCAAACCAAGCCTGACAATCAAACATATTGAAAGTATGAAATTGATCTTGCATACCTAGGTATATTAATTTGTGATTATTTTGCCAAACTACACCTTTATATAACTTTGGTGGATATAATCTGTTTCCTGTTTTTAATTTAAGATCTTCAGATATAAAAGGAAAATGATGGAGATATCCCGTACATAAAATTACAGCATCTGTTTCTTGTACATGACCGTCTTTAAATATTGCTTTATTACCTTCAAGTCTATCTAGGTGAAAAACTTCTTTCATTCCATCGGGCCATTTAAATCCCATTGGATTATGTCTATAGGCTATGGTTACACTTTTTGCCCCATACTTATGACACTGAAGAGCTACATCTTCTGCAGAATAGCTACTTCCTAAAACAACAACATTTTTATCTCGAAATTCTTCAGCATCTCTAAAATCATGAGAGTGCATTATTCTTCCGGGAAACGCCTTCATACCTGGATATTCTGGAATGAATGGAACTGAGAAATGACCAGTTGATACTATTACATAATCAAAAACATCTTTTGAAATTTTATCATTTTTTTTATCACGATAAGTAACTTCAAAATTTTTACCATCATGAGACACATTACTAACAGAGGTGTTAAATCTAATTTTAGACTTTAAATTTCCTTTTTTAACTCTACCTAAGATATAATCGTATAAAACTTCTCTGGGTGGAAAAGATGGAATTGGTTTTCCAAAGTGCTCATCAAATGAATAGTCAGCAAACTCTAGGCATTCTTTAGGGCCGTTTGACCAAAGATATCTATACATGCTGTTAGGTACAGGGTCGCCGTATTGGTCAGAACCTGTTCTCCAACTGTAATTCCATAAACCTCCCCAATCTTCTTGTTTATCAAAACAAACTATTTCAGGTATTTTTTCACCTTTTTTTTCAGCTTGCTCAAAAGATCTCAAAGCAGATAAACCACAAGGCCCAGCACCAATAATTGCTACTTTTGTCATAAAATCACCTCTCTCTAATAAATTTATAACTGTACTTTACCAACAAAATGCTAAAAATTAATATAAAAAAATACAGTATTATGAAAAAAATTATTATTATTGGTGCTGGAGCAATGGGGTCAGCATTCGCTGTACCATGTTTAGAAAATAAAAATGACGTAACGCTCATCGGTACTCATCTAGAGGATGATTTAATAAATAAAATTCAATTAAATAATAATTTCCATCCAGCCTTAAATATTGAATTACCATCAAAATTAAAGGTAGAAAAATTTGAAAAATTACAATCAATACTTGAAGGTGAGGTAGATATAATTGTTGCTGGAGTTAGCTCCGTAGGAATTGAATGGTTTGTTAATCAAATATCAAAAAATTATAAAAAAAATCTTCCAATTATTTTATTAACAAAAGGTTTAGCCATAGAGGGCAATGAATTAATAACACTTTCAGATAAAATTAAAAAACTTCTTAAGGAAAAAGGTCATGGAGAAGTAAATATTTCAGCAATTAAAGGACCTTGTTTAGCAGCAGGCCTTGCATATAAAATGAGAACAGGAACAGTTATCGCAAACCCAGACATCAAAGAAACAGAAAAATTAAAAAAAATTATATCAACAAATTATTATTCAACGGAAGTGTCAGATGATTTAACTGGCATTGAGTTATCAGGTGCAATTAAAAATATTTACTCAATGTTAATTGGAGCATCTAAAGGATTAAGTAATTCAAAAGCACCTAAAGAAATTCAATCTAAATATTATTTAAATACATCAGCCTCATTAATTCATAGATCAATTTCTGAAATGGTTGAATTTGTTTCTTTCTATGGGGGTAGAGCAGACACAGTTTATGGTCTAGCTGGTTTAGGTGATTTATATGTAAGTGCAATAGGAGGAAGAAATAGTTTGATGGGAAAATATTTAGGTGAAGGATATCTATATAAAGAAGCTAAAGAAAAATTTATGAAAAATATTACAGTAGAGGGTGCGCAACTCGCATTAGAAATTGGACCTAAAATTTTACAAGATCTTAATTCTAAACATTTTCCATTAATGTTTAGTATGCTAAACACTATATGTGAAAATAAGAAATTAGAAATTCAATGGTAAAAAATATATTAATATTTGTTTTTATAGTGCTTGGAATGGTGGTTATTCTAAATTTTAGTGATTATAATTTAAAAAGAGCTGTCGACGCCTGCCTAGCTGGAAGTCAAAAATTATCCAAATCAAAAATTACAGATCTTGAAGAAGCTAAAAAATTTTGTGAAGAAGAAATTAAAAAAAATAGAAATTAAAAAGAGACCAGTAAATGAAGTCAAATTGGAATTATCCAACAACCATGTGGGTTGGAAAGGATAGGATTAAAGATCTAAGTATTGCTTGCAAAAATTTAAACATTAATAAACCATTGTTAGTGACTGATAGTGGTCTTGCTAAATCAAAAATTGTAATCAATGTTCTAGAGAATTTAAAAGAAGGTGGTATTTCAGCTGAATTATATTCAGATGTTGTGGGTAATCCAACTGGCACCAATGTAACTGAGGGTGCTGATTATTATAATAAAAATAATTGTGATGGAGTAATAGCTTTTGGAGGGGGTAGTGGCTTAGATGTTGGTAAAGCTATTGCATTTATGTCAGGCCAAACCTTACCTATTTGGGATTTTGAAGATGTTGGTGATAATTGGACTAAAGCGAACTCTGAAAAAATTGCACCAATTATTGCTGTACCAACAACTGCTGGAACAGGATCGGAAACAGGACGAGCATCTGTAATTTTAAATGAAGAAACCGGTGTAAAAAATATAATTTTTCATCCTAAATTTTTACCTTCAATAGTTATTTTAGATCCAGTATTAACACTTAGTTTACCTGCAAAGATTACAGCTGCAACTGGTATGGACGCGCTAGCTCATAACTTGGAAGCATATTGTGCACCAGGATATCACCCAATGGCTGATGGAATCGCTTTAGAGGGTATGAGGCTAATTAATGAATGGTTATTTGAAGCATTTAACAATGGATCAAATATTGAAGCACGACAAAATATGTTAACAGCAGCAAGCATGGGATCAACAGCATTTCAAAAAGGGTTGGGGGCAATTCATTCATTAAGCCATCCAGTAAATGCTTTAAATAATATTCATCATGGTTTATCCAATGCGATATTCATGCCTTACGTATTAACTTTTAATAAAGATGCAATTGAAAAGAAAATAATAAAGATTTGTGATTATTTAGAACTTAAAGAAAGATCTTTTGATGGTTTTGTTAACTGGGTCTTAGATTTAAGAAAAAAACTAGATATGCCGCATAAATTATCAGAAGTGATTGATGAAAAGGATTTTGATATTGATAAATTATCAAAAATGGCCTTAGCTGATCCATCTACTGGAGGAAATCCGAAAAAATTAACTTTAGATGATATGAGGATAATGTACCAGCACAGTATGACGGGTGAACTGTTTAAATGAGTGATTTAAATATTTTAATTGTTGAAGGAAATATTAGAGAAGATAGTGAGTTTTTTATTAAAGCAGCTGGTGCCTCTGCAGCAGATAATTTAAAAAATTTAATTTTAAAGATAGAGCCATCAACAAATACAGAAATCATAAATCCTGGTCATGATGATGAGACAACGAGTGCTCTAAAAAATATGAGTAAATATAATGGCATTGTGTTTACTGGTGGTGCAATGAGAATAAATGATATGACAGATGTCATTAAGAAACATATCAATTTTGCATCTAATTGCTTTAATCATAAAAATAAGATTTTAGCAATTTGTTGGGGACTACAAGTCTGCTCAACAGCAGCTGGGGGTAAAGTAAATCCTGGAAAAAATGGTGCTCATATTGGAATTGCATCAGATGTAATTATTAACAATGAAGGTGAAAAACACTTTATATACAAAGATAAAAAAAAAGTTTTTACCTCACCAGCATTCAATTTTGATGAAGTAAGTGAATTGCCAAAAAATACTACTCTTTTATCAAGTGACAAAGTTAACAATGTAATGGGTGTTAGCTTTAATGCAGGAAGCTCAGAAATTATCGGCTTACAATATCATCCTGATTATGAATATTTTCAGATGCTTAATCTTATTAATGGTCGTAAAGAGCGATTATTTGTAAATAAAAATTTTTTAAATGAAGAAGAGTATGAAAATCATGTCTCATATATAAAATCCGAAAATGAATTATTGAATTTCAATGATAGAACATATGAAGTTAGAAATTGGCTAAATTATATAAAGAACTAATTTTAAAATAGACCTTCAATTTCACCATCTTTATTCAGCTTAATCGAGTCTGCTGCTGGAATTCTTGGTAGTCCAGGCATAGTCATAACAGCACCACATATCACAACAATAAACTCTGCTCCTGAAGAGAGTTTAATTTCTCTAATTGGCAAAGCATGACCTGTTGGTGCGCCTTTTAAGCTTGGGTCTGTTGAAAAGCTGTATTGTGTTTTTGCAATACAAATTGGGAAATCTCCGTAACCTTCATTTTCAAAGCTTTTTAATTGATCTCTAATTTTAGTATCAGCAATAACCTCATCTGCTCTATAAATTTCTTTTGCAATTGTTTCTATTTTTTTAAATAGAGGAGTTTTACTTTCATATAAAAATTTGAATTTATCTTCGTTTTTCTCACATAATTCAGCAACATGGTTTGCAAGCTCTTTTGTGCCTTCACCACCATCTGCCCAGTGGGTACAGAGACTTGCTTTAACACCAATAGTGTCACAAAATTCTATTAAAGCCTTTACTTCATTATCTGTATCTTTAATAAAATGATTAACAGCTACTGCAACCGGTAAACCAAATTTTTTAACATTTTCCACATGTCTTTGAAGATTAACTAAACCTTTTTTTAAAGCTTCTACATTTTCTTTTTTAAGATCATCTTTTGCTACTCCACCGTGCATTTTTAAAGCTCTAATAGTTGCAACAATTACAACGCAGCTAGGTTTTAAATCTGATTTTCTACATTTAATATCAAGAAATTTTTCTGCACCAAGGTCTGCACCGAATCCTGCTTCTGTTACAACATAGTCAGCAAGTTTTAGCCCAGTCTTTGTTGCAATTACAGAATTACAACCATGTGCAATATTAGCAAAAGGTCCACCATGAATAATTGCAGGATTGTTTTCTAAAGTTTGAGTAACATTAGGTCTAATAGCATCTTTTAATAATACAGTCATTGGACCGTGTGCTTTTAAGTCTTTAGCGTAAACTGGTTTTTTATCTCTAGTATAGGCAATTGTAATATTTCCTATTCTCTTTTCTAAATCTTCTAAATCATTTGATAAGCAAAAGATTGCCATGATTTCAGATGCAACAGTTATATCAAAGCCATCTTCTCTTGGAAAACCGTTTGCAACTCCACCTAAGTTAATATTTATAGATCTTAAAGAACGATCGTTCATATCCATTACTCTTTTCCAAACAATTCTTCTAACATCGATATCTAATTTATTTCCCCAATAGATATGATTATCAATTAATGCTGATAACAAATTATGAGCTGATGTTATTGCATGAAAATCTCCAGTAAAATGTAAATTAATTTGTTCCATTGGAACCACTTGAGCATAACCACCACCAGCTGCTCCACCTTTCATTCCAAAAGAAGGCCCAAGGCTTGGTTCTCTTAAACAAACAATAGATTTTTTTCCAATTTTGTTTAATCCATCATTTAAGCCAACTGAAGTTGTAGTTTTACCCTCACCAGCTGGAGTAGGAGTGATCGCTGTTACTAATATAAGTTTTCCATTTGGTTTATCTTTTAAAGTATCTAAATATTCTAAGTTAATCTTTGCAATGTGTCTGCCCATTGGACTAAAAGCTGAGCTTTCATCTGGTACATTTATCTTGGCTAAAATATCATTTATAGGTTGCATTTTAGCTTCTCTAGCTATTTGAATGTCTGACTTAACTTCGCTCATTTGAAACTCCTATAAGATTTATTTTTTAATGCTCAATTGATATCCTATTTTAATTTTTTGGAAACTTCTAAAAAATATATATAAAAAAAATAAGAACTATTTATATTCGTTTGTATAAAATTATTTTATGCAAAAATATTCTATATTTAATTTAATCAAAAATGCTTTCTCTGGTCATCAAAATTGGGATTTAGCCTGGAAAGATCCTACTCCTAAAAAAGAGTATGATGTTGTCATAATTGGTGGTGGTGGCCATGGTTTAGCTACCGCATATTATTTAGCAAAAGAGCACAATATTACCAATGTCGCCATTATTGAAAAAGGATGGATAGGTGGTGGAAACATTGGAAGAAATACCACAATCATTAGATCAAATTATATGCACGACGATAATGCTTTGTTCAGTGAGTTTGGAATGGATCTGTGGAGACGAATGAGCCAGGATCTAAATTACAATGTAATGTTTTCTCCAAGAGGAATTATTAACCTTGCTCACTCTGATGCTCAAATGAATGTTTACACAAGAAGAGGAAACTCAATGCGATTAAATGGTATCGATGCAGTTTTATTAAATAGAGAAGAGGTAAAAGAAATTATTCCAATGGCTGACTTTTCTGACGATGTAAGATTTCCTATATTTGGCGCACTAATGCAACCAAGTGCTGGAACAGCAAGACATGATGCTGTTGCATGGGGTTATGCACGTCAAGCAGATTCAATGGGGGTGGATATAATTCAAAATTGCGAAGTAACAGGCTTTGATGTTGTAGGTGGAAAAATTCAAGGAGTTAGAACTTCGCGTGGAGATATTAAAGTTAAGAAAATTGGACTATGTGTTGCAGGTAGTACAAATATTTTAGCAGAAAAATTAAATATGACAATACCAGTTGAGACACATCTTTTACAAGCTTGTGTTTCAGAGCCAGTTAAACCTGTTTTAGATAGAGTTGTAACTTTTGGTGCAGGCCATTTTTACATAAGTCAGTCCGACAAAGGTGAAATGGTAATGGGAGGAGATTTGGATGGTTATAATAGTTATGCGCAAAGAGGAAATCTTCCTACACTTCAACATGTTTTAACAGAAGGAATTGCAATGATGCCATTTCTTAGTAAATTAAAAATGCTTAGAACGTGGGGTGGGATAATGGATATGTCTATGGATGGTTCTCCCATAATAGATAAAACTCATATTGAAGGATTATATTTAAATTGTGGATGGTGTTATGGTGGCTTTAAAGCGACACCTGCATCAGGATGGACATTTGCACATACAATTGCTCAAGATAGAGTTCATAAATTAAATGCTGGATATAGTTTGAGTAGATTTAATACAGGTCACTTGTTAGATGAAAAAGGACTTGGAACCAAAACATGGATCTCATAAATGCTTCATATTAAATGCCCTCACTGTGGGATGAGATCTCAAAATGAATTTTCATATGGTGGCGATGCAACTGTTAAAAGACCAGAACTTAATAAGGAAGTTTCAGATCAAGATTGGAATAATTTCGTCTACAATAGAAAAAGCTTAAGAGGAAAACACAAAGAGCTATGGCAACATATATCAGGATGTAGACAGTGGATTAAAGTAGAAAGAGACACCGCAACTCACGAAATATTTAAAACAGTTAAAGCAAGCGAAGATATTTAATATGACGCAAAATTATAGATTAGATAATATAGGACTAATAAATAGAGATAAAAAAATCTCATTTAAATTTAATGGTGTAACTTACTTTGGTTATGAGGGTGACACCTTAGCATCAGCATTACTTGCTAATGGAGTTCATTTAATAGGAAGAAGCTTCAAATATCATAGACCTAGAGGGTTTTTTGGTGCAGGGGTTGATGAACCATACGCAATTGTTCAATTATATAGAAATAACGAAACTGAACCAAATGTAAAAGCAACAGAACAAGAGCTTTTTGAAGGCTTGGAAGCAACAAGTGTTAATTGTTGGCCAAGTGTTAATTTTGACATCGGTGCTATCAATAATTTATTAAAAGTATTTCTTCCAGCAGGATTTTATTACAAAACTTTTATGTGGCCAAAAAGTTTTTGGTACAAAGTTTATGAACCATTTATAAGAAAAGCTGCAGGACTTGGAGTTGCTTCAATTGAACATGATAAAGAAAGATACGAACATAAATATGAATATTGTGATTTACTAATTGCAGGTTCAGGACCTTCTGGGTTAGCAAGCGCATATGCTGCTGCTAAAAATGGAGCAAGAGTAATCTTAGCAGAAGATAAACCTAGATTTGGGGGAACTTTATTAACAAGTGAAGTTAATATTGGAAATCAAACAGGAAAAGAATGGGCAGAAAATATTATTTCTGAACTTAAAGAAATGCCTAATGTTATTGTTAAAAATAGATCTCAAGTATTTGGTTACTACGATCATAATATGTTAGTGATGTCAGAAAAATTAAGTGATCACCTACCTAAAACTAAAAAATACAATCCTAAACAAAGACTTTGGTATATTAGAGCTAAAGAAGTTTTAATCTCATCAGGGTCAATTGAAAGGCCTTTAGTATTTGGAAATAATGATACACCAGGCGTGATGCTGTCTTCTGCAGCAAAAGAATATTTAAAAGTCTATGGAGTTCTAGTTGGTAAAAAACCTTTAATATTTACAAATAATGACAGTGGATATGAAACGGCAATAGAATTTAAAAAAAATGGTGTTGATCCGATTATTTTAGATACAAGAAAAGAACCTAAGTCAGAGATCATAGATGAAGCAAAAAAATTAGATATTCAAATTAAATTTTCTTACGTAGTAGTTGCTGCTAAAGGATATAAAAAAGTTAAATCTGCTGAGGTTGCTAAAATTTCAGATGATAAAAATGAATTAGGAACTTTAGAAAATATTAATTGTGATTGTATTTGTGTTTCAGGTTTTTGGACACCAACAATTCACTTAGCGTCTCAGTCAGGAAACAAAACTACCTTCAATAAAGATATAGATGCGTTTGTACCTGGACTATCAAAACAAAATGAAACAACATTAGGTGCTGCAAATGGAACTTTTACTTTAGAAGAAACTTTAAAAAAATCATTTGAAAGTGGATATGAAATTTCAAGAAAAATTACTAATAATAATAACAAAACATCATCACCAACAGTTATGGAGAAAAAATCAACTACACATGATAAATTTTGGTGTGTACCTTTACCTAAAGGCAAAACATATAAAAGATTTTTAGATTTTCAAAATGATGTAGCTGTTTCTGATGTAGAAATTGCACTAAAAGAAGGTTATCGTTCTATTGAGCATGTAAAAAGATATACAACTCTAGGAATGGCCACAGACCAAGGAAAAACAAGTAACCTCAATGGTTTGCAACTAGTTTCAAATATAGAAAATAAAATAGTACCAGAGGTAGGTCATACAACTTTTAGACCTCCATACACACCAGTTACCATTGGTGCAATTGTTGGAAGAGAAGTTGGCAAACATTCTAAACCAACAAGAAAATCACCAATGCATACTTGGCATGAAAAAAATAATGCAGTGTTTGTAGATGCAGGTGTTTGGTTGAGACCAAGATATTACAAAATTGGAGAAGAAACTTTACTTGAAGGTTCAAAAAGAGAGGCTAAAAATGTTAGAACAAATGTGGGTGTATGTGATGTAACTACTTTAGGTAAAATTGATATTAAAGGAGCTGATGCAGCAGAATTATTAAATCGAGTTTACACTAATGCTTGGTTAAAACTGCCAATTGGTAAAGCAAGGTACGGTGTAATGTTAAGAGAAGATGGAATTGTTATGGATGACGGAACAACAACGAGAATTTCTGAAAATCATTACCATATGACAACAACAACAGCACAAGCAGCAAATATTTTATCTCATCTTGAGTATTATTTACAACTTGTATGGCCAGAACTAAATGTAAATGTAATATCAACTACAGAACAATGGGCAGGAGCTGCAATTGCTGGGCCAAAATCTAGAGACTTATTACAAAAACTATTTCCAAATATTGATGCTACTAACGAAGGTTTACCTTTTATGGGGTATCAAGAAGCTGATTTATTTGGAGTTCATGCACGAATTTTTAGAATTTCATTTTCAGGAGAGCTTGCTTATGAGGTTAATGTCGAATCTGACAATGGAAACTTTATGTGGGAGAAAATAATGGAAGTAGGACAAGAATTTAAAATTCAACCTTATGGAACTGAGGCTCTATCAACATTAAGAATTGAAATGGGTCACATTGCAGGATCAGAACTTGATGGTAGAACCATTCCTTATGACAATTCTTTAGAAGGATTGGTCAGTAAAAAGAAAGACTTCATAGGTAAACGCTCATTAGATAGAGAAGCATTTATAGCAGAAGATAGACAAAAAGTAGTAGGTGTTGTTCCAATTGATAAGAAAACAAGTATCCCTGAAGGGTCTCATTTAGTTAAAGATGCAATGGCTCCGATACCAAATCCTAAATTAGGATATATTTCTGCATCTTGTTGGAGTGTTGAATACGATAATCCATTTTCATTAGCAATTCTTAAGGATGGAAAAAATATGATAGGACAAAAACTATTTGCAATGTCACCTTTAAAAAATAAAACAATACCAGTAGAGATAGTTTCATCCCATTATGTTGATCCAAAAGGTGAAAGGGTAAGATCATGAGTTCAATTTCTGCATTAAAGAATACTCATATCAAAGGACTATTTGGTGACCATGAAGGAAAAAATGATAATGAGTTTTTAAAAGTAAGTGAATTAAGTGATTTTTTAATCATTCAAATAGTTAAATATAAGAGTTCCTTAACAGCTATTGAAAATATTAAGTTAGATGATCTGAACTTAAAAAATGAAGCTCTAAATATAAGCTGTAACGCTAATACAAGAATTTTATGGAATGGCCCAAATAACTGGCTTTTAGTTTCTTCAAAAAAAGAAATTTTAAAAGAAATTAATGAAAAATTAGTTGATACAGATTTTGCTATAACAAATATATCTCATAGCAGAGCAATAATTCAAATAGAGGGAAAAAATACAAAAGAGATATTAAAAAAGGGATGCCCTTTTAATTTTAATGAATTAAAAAAAAATACCTGTCTAAATTCAACTTATAACGAAATGTCAGTTACAATTGATATGCTTGATGACAATCCAGACAAAGTTAGAATATTCACATTAAGAAGTTTTGGTGAATCTTTTTATCATTCAATTACTGATGCTTGCTTAGAGTTTGGCTATAAAGGGGTTTAAAAATTTATTGCTTTCTTGTTGCAATATAAACACCAAGAGTTGCCACAGCAAAACCAATTAGATCTAAATTATTTAATTTTTCATTTAAAAATAACCATGCCATTATTGCTGTAGTTGGTGGTATTAAAAAAAATATAGAAACAGTTTTACTTGCTGAGTTATTTTTGATTAAAAACATTAAGATTGTAAATGCCCCAAAAGATACAAGAAATATCTGGTGACTCATTGCTATTAAGAATGTGGATGTAAAATTAATATAAGGTTCACTAAAAATTAAAATAATTATTATGTGAAAAAGACAACCACCTATTGCTTGATACATATTGCTGACAGACAAAGGTAAATCATTGCTTATTTTTTTTTGCCACAACGTAGAAGTTGTAATAGCTATCAGAGCAACAAAAGAAGCTATTACTCCAAAAACAGGAAGGCTTGACCCAATATCAAAACCCAAAACTAAAGCAGCTCCAATAAATCCAAGGATCACACCAATCCATTGTTTGAAAGTAACTTTTTCATCTAAAAATTTTCCTGCTAAAGCATTAGTTAAAATTGGTTGCAAGGTAACAATTAATGCAGCAATACCTGTTGGCATTCCGATTGAAACTGAATAAAAAACACCTCCCAAATAAATACCATGAAAAAGCACCCCACTGAAAAGTGACTGTAGAAGGTTCCTAGTGTTAGTTAAGATTTTTTGCTTTGCATAAATTGAAAAAATAAAGAAACCAAAAGCTACAACAAAAAATCTAAAGGCTAATGCTGAAAAGGGATCACTATTGTCTATTATTGGCTTTGTTGTCACAAAAGCTGAGGACCATAAAATAATAAAAATGAACGGGTAAACTTTAATCATTTTTGTCTTATAAGGTAAATTTATACTCACTTTTAGTTATTATTAACCAAAATGAGTATATTTGACCTTGAGTTGCTTATAAAAATGCATAAACAATACTTAAGGGGTGTATATGATACTAAATAAAATAATTATTAGCGCATTTGCTATGTGTTTTCTTACTGGATGTTTGCAAAATACTGCATTTTTAGGACCAGCTATGACAGTTGCTAGCACAGGAAATGTATATCAAGCTGGGCTGTCTTATGGATCTAGTCAAGCTATAAAAAAAATGACAGGAAAAACACCAACTGAAAATGTTAAAAGTTTTTTAGATAGTAATAATACCACAGTTAAAGAAGAAGAAATTCATGATGAATTTTTTGTGTTAGTTAAAGATAAAATTGAAAAAAAAAGCAATATCTTAAACCTAGCTAATCAGTAATATTCAATAAAAGTTGTTCTGATTGCCCAGTTTCTTTACACCATAGCTCATAACTTTCACACATTCTCCATAAAAAATCAAAAGCTCGCTGAGAAATTTCAAGTGGAAAAGAACTTTTAGCATAATATAGTTCTGGATACTTTATTAACTGTTTTACTGTGGCATCTTTCTGTACGTTTAAAAGTTTAATAGTTTCATCTGGTATTTTCTCTCCACTATCTTTATCAATAAATTTATTATTTTTTAAATATTCAAACCAATCATCATGAAACTTACCTCTGCTTATTTCTTCATATTTTTTTGTGCCTATAAAACCCTCAATGGCATCTATGTTAGAAATATCTAAATTATTTTTTTTAATATCAGCTATATCTTTATAAATAACTTCAGCTAAATAAATAACATAAGGTTTTTTGACTTTAGGAAGCATCCTTTATTTTCTATATTTTGCCATAGCCGCATTGGCTAATATTAAATTTGGATCTAAATATAGTTTTGATATTTTTACATTTTTCAATGATTTAAATGCAAAGATAGCTATAGGTAGTTCTGTACAACCCAATATAATTTTCTTACAATTATTTTTAACTAAATAATTAATAGCTGGTTTAATAGATTTTTCAGCTAGTTTTATATTACCCATTTTGACATGCTTGATAGTTTTATTGACTGATTTAATTTGTAAATCATGAATAGGTGTAATTAATTTATAGTTATTTTTAAATAGTTTTTCATATATCTTTGTTTTTAACGTTCCTTCCGTAGCAAGAAGTCCAATCTTTGAATTTTTTTTATAAATTTTTTTAGTATATAAAAAAACTTCTTTAGGCATATTTATGATTGGAATTCTTATTTTTTTTTTTAAATCTTCATACCAATAATGAGCAGTATTACAGGGTATGACAATAAATTTACAACCACTTTTCTCGAGTGATCTGCAACCCTCAAGTAAGCTTTTAAGAACCTTATTATATTTTAAATTATTTTTTAAATTTCTAGGAAGGTCTGTAAACCTTTTAGCCTGAACACCAATTGACTCTGGTCTTCCAGGTATATTGGACTTATTATAAAGCATGAAAAGAGGGTACTCTTGATCAATCTTGCCTCTATTAAGCATTGCTAGCTTGTTGCAAAAATCAAGCCCAGCTTGTGTTCCCATTCCTCCTAATATGCCAATCATAATTATTAATACTTTTTAATATTGTTATAAATTTGTTCTGCTTTCATTTTACAAGGGTTGATTAATACCCCTCATGAAGACTAAAACCAAGCAACCATTTATTGTGTGTGATGAATGTTTTGAACCTGGTTCAAAAGATATAAAATCACCTTTTTTAAAAATTTTTCCATCTGGATCAGTTAGTTCCCCATCTAACATCAAAAATTCCTCAAAGCCTGTATGCATATGTGGTAAACTTTTTGCATTTGGTTCCATCTTTAAAAGATAGGTTCCATTACCACCATTTTCTTTATTATAACTAATTTTATGCCAGCTCATTCCAGGCACAACAACCCCATAATTATCAAATGGAGTGAATTCAACATCGTAAAGGTTAGTTATTTTTCTATTTGTCATACTTGTCAGTTACTTATTATTAAATTGTTATATCTGATGATTATTAATAAAATATAAATATGCAAGATATATTTATCGAAGATGTGGGAAGTGGTATTCCACTGGTATTAGTTCATGGTTTTTTAGGATCCTCTGAGATGTGGACTTTACAAACTGACTTTTTTAAAAGGAATTTTAGAGTTTTAGCTCCAGCACTACCTGGTTTTGGAAAAAGTAATAAAGTCAAATCATGTAATTCAATTGAAAGTATGGCCAAATCCATATTGACAAGTTTAGAAAAAAAGAAAATAGAACGTTTTTATTTATTAGGTCACTCAATGGGTGGCATGATTGTACAAGAAATGGTTAAGTTAGCAGATGAAAAAATCTTAAAGTTAATTTGTTATGGTACAGGACCTAGAGGAAATATACCTGGTAGATTTGAAACTATAGATGTTTCTAGAGAAAAGCTTAAAACTAATGGACTGGATAATACAGCTTATAGAATTGCAAAAACATGGTTCATTGAAGGGGAAAAATCTAAATATTTTTATTTATGTAAAGAAGCGGGTAAGCAAACTTCTTTAGAGGCCGCGGACAATGCACTTGTTGCTATGAAAAATTGGAGTGGTATTGAAAATTTAAAAAATATTAAGAACGAAACTTTGATAATTTGGGGAGATCAAGATAAAGCCTATAACTTAAATCAAGTAGAAACTTTAAAAGAAAATATTACAAATAGTGATCTTAGAATAGTTGATGGTTGCTCTCATAATGTTCATTTAGAGAAGCCGGATGAATTTAATACAATAGTGAGTGAATTTCTTAAAAAAAACTGATTGGTATTGGCTGAAATATTTAGCTAAATAATTAAAAAATTAATTTAATTAAAAAATCGCAGCCAATAGAAAGTGTGAATATTATGCAGTTTTTAAATTTACCGCTGAAGGACCTTTTGGACCATCTTCAACTTCAAAAGTCAAAGCTTGACCTTCATCTAAACCGTTCATACCAGCATCTCTAACAGCTGAAACGTGAACGAATACATCTTTTTCTTTATCTTCTCTTTCAATAAAACCAAAACCTTTAGTTGGATTGAACCATTTTACTTTTCCTTGTAGACTCATATTTATCTTCTTACTTTTTATTGTGTTACTTTTATTACTTATAATTAAGTAATTCACGCTTTGTTTAGATTTATTGAGGTTTTGTCAACTAAATTTAAAAGATTAAATAATTAAAGACTTATTTGTTGCTTATTAGCATGGTCATATAAATAGAGTTGATATCTTTTCTATAATGAGAGAAGGGCTCACAGGGCTCAAAACCACACTTACTAAATAATTTTCTAGCAGCTAAAAAGAAGTCACCAGCACCTGTTTCTAAACTTAATCTTTTAATATTAAGTTTTTTTGCCTCATTAATTAGATGATTTATGACTTTTGTGCCATTTCCCTTGCCTCTAAAATTGTCACTAACCCTTATAGATTTGAATTCACCATGTTCTTTATCTAGGAATTTTAATGCACCGCTACCCATTAAGTCATTTTCTTTCCATAGGCTCCAAAATTTAATAGATGGGTCTTTTAATCCAGCTATATCAAGTACGTGAGCACTTCCTTCAGGTGATACAGATCTTAACTCAATGAAATGATTGATGAGAAACTCATGAACTTCTGGATTATCAAAATTTCCTTCGATTGATTTTAACATTTGAGTAATATCTACTTAAGAAGGGTTGTTAGGTGTCCCATTTTTCTTTTTTGTTTAATTTCTTTCTTAAGATAATCAAAGAAAAATTCATTTTCATTGTGTTCTTTATTTCTGTAATTAGTAATTTGGTCACCAATTATATTTGTCATCATTGCATTCGATATTTTTTTAAGAGGTATTTGTTCTAGCTTACAAACTGCTCTTACATGATTTTCAAATTGACTTACATTATATGCGTTAATTGTTAAGTGCCCAGAGTTATGAACTCTTGGTGCAATCTCATTTACATAAAGGTTGTCATTCCTATCAATGAAAAATTCAACACATAAAGTTCCAATATATTTTAATTCTTCAGAAATTTGAGTTGCCCACAGATTTGATTGCTCTAATATTTTATCACTAATCTCGGCTGGAATTTTAGAATTTCTTAAAATTTGATCTTCATGTACATTTTCAATGGGTTCATAAATTTCATATTTCTGAATATCAAACCTTGTAATAATTATTGAGATTTCTTTCTTTAATTTTACTAATTTTTCTAAAATATAACCTTTTGAATAATCAATATTAATCGAATCTAAATTTTCTAAACTACTAATTAGGTGTTGCCCTTTGCCATCATACCCTAGTGTTGTAGTTTTAAGTATACCTGGCAGTAAATCTTCAACTGAGTCTATATTAGATTTTTTTTCAATAGATACATACTGGGTAGTTCTTATATTTAGATTATTGATAAAATCTTTTTCTGCTAATCTATGTTGAATTATTCTATTTACAGAAGGTTTTGGTAAAACAGGCTTTATCTTATTAATTTCATTTAATGTTTCATATGGAATATTTTCAAATTCATAGGTGACAACATCAACTTTATTCAAAAACTCATTAATCTTATTTTGGTCATTATATTCACCATGTACAAAATCATTAGAAAAATTTTGTGCAGGAGCATCAATATCATCACAAAAAATAACTGTTTTAATTTCTAGTTTATTTGCAGCAATAGCAAGCATACTACCTAGCTGACCTCCACCTATAATTCCAAGAGTTGGTTTAGACATATTTTAAAACTATTTTGGTTTTTTTTTAACAGACTTGCTTTGACTTAAACGGAACTGGTTTAATTTTTTTTTGACAGTCAAATCACTAAGACCGATAATAGATGCAGCTAACAAAGCAGCATTAATTGCACCATCTTCTCCAATTGCTAATGTTCCAACAGGTATTCCTTTTGGCATTTGTGCAATGGATAACAGGCTATCAAGTCCTTTTAGCTTTTTACTTTCAATTGGAACTCCTAGTACAGGTAGAGATGTAAGAGCTGAAATCATTCCTGGTAAATGTGCAGATCCACCAGCTCCAGCAATAATTACTGCGATACCATTTTTTTCAGCATTAACAGCAAATTCATACATTCTCTTAGGGGTTCTATGAGCTGATATAATTTTTGATTCAAATTTTATATTTAATTTTTTAAGAATATTTTGGCAAAATAGCATGGTTTTGTAGTCAGATTGACTACCCATAACAATCGATACTTTTTTTAATTTATTTTTAGTCATTTGTTGTAATTTTATTCTAACGTAAATTGTTATTTCAAATTAAGTCTAAAATTTCAATAAAATTAATAGAATTTATCTATCTTATTGATATTCTTTAAAACAAATAAGATCACAATGAATTTTAAAATTGATAATTTACAATATTGTAACTGGTCTAGAGAAATCTTTCAGATCAATAAACAAGCAGGACTGGATGCAATCCATGTAACCATTGTTTATCACGAAGATTTTGATGAGCTAAAAACAGTATTAAAAAACTGGGAAAATCACTTTTCAGAAAATTCTGACTTAATTTTTCATGGCAAAAGTTTTAAGGATATAGAGAAAGCTAAATCTGAAAATAAAACTGCAGTTTTTTTTGGTTTTCAAAATTGCTCACCTATAGAAGATGATATTGGATTAGTTGAAAAAGTTTATGATTTAGGGTGTAGGTTTATGCAGCTTACTTATAACAATCAGTCCTTACTAGCGACAGGATGCTATGAGGCAATAGATAGTGGGGTTACTAATTTTGGCAAAGAGGTAATTGAAGAAATGAATAGACTAGGTCTTGTAATAGACATGTCTCATTCAGCAGAAAAAAGTACAATTGATGCAATCGAGATAAGTGAAAAACCAATTGCAATAACTCATGCAAACCCATCATTTTGGCATCCAGCTAAGAGAAACAAGTCAAACGAACTGCTAAAAATTTTATCTGAACATAAAGGAATGTTGGGTCTATCTTTATATCCTCACCATTTAAAAGGTGGAACTGGTTGTTCTTTAGAAAGCTTTTGTGAAATGACAGCTAAGACAGCTGAGATTATGGGAGTTGAAAAAATTGGAATTGGTTCAGATCTTTGTTTAAACCAACCAGATACTATTGTTGAGTGGATGAGAAATGGTACTTGGACTAAAAGCAAAAATTATGGAGAAGGATCAAAAAACAAACCTGGTTTTCCAAAACAACCTGATTGGTTTTTAGATGCAAGAGGATTTGAAAACTTAGAGTCAGGACTTAAAAAGGTTGGTTTTTCAGAAAGTGAAGTTAATGGAATTCTTGGAAACAACTGGTACAATTTTTACAAAGAAATGAACCAATGAATATCTCCTTAAGAGACCCTAATGTAGTAATGAAATTATCAAGGCTAGGGTCTTTTCATCAATCTAAACTTTCATTTTTAAGAAGTTTTTTAAAAGAGTTTAAAGATTGGGATTATAAAAGAGATTTATTTGAATTAAATGAACATGGTTATGGTACTGCAGTTTATTCATTTAAGAAAAAAAATAGAGTGTATTCATTAATTTGTTTTGCAAATGAATTGGATGAAAATGAAAGATCAGACAGGGTTATAGCTACTAAATGGGATGCAGCTTTTACACTTTTTGATGGTGTTCCTTTAAAACGAGATATTGAAAGATTACAAAACGAAGTACCAAGACAAGAGTTTGGCAGACTTTCGTATAAAGAGTTAACCCTTTCAAGAGCCAATAAATCAGTTAGAGTTTTCAATCATGTGGTTGAATGTTTAAGCGAAGGTAAGCAGCCTGATAATGATTTATTATCTAGTGTTGGTTATTTATATAGAACAACTGCAGTTTATGGGTCAGGTAAATTTGGCTTAGCAGATAGGTTTAGAATTAAAGACCGAGAAGAAATATACGGGCCTTTTAGATTGGAGATGATGTTGGTTTATTTAGTTAGGCAATTTACTTTTGATCAGGTTAATCACGTTGCAAAAAGTAAGAACCCAAAAAAAGCTGTAAGTCTTGATGTAAATATTTGTAAAAGCTTAGGAATAGGAAATTCTACAGGGTTAGGAATGGCTCCATTTATTGTTAACCATCCAACACTTTTAAATAATTGGATTTCAGCAAGAGAGATTTCTTTAAAAAAGGTAAGAGAAATAAAAACAATATCAGAGAAAGACAAAAACTTATTTTTAGAATGTTTAAAAAAATCAATAAAGAATATCACTTCTTGGAATACTGAAAGCGAATATCAAATAAACAAGATTAAATCTTTATTAAAAGATCTTAATAAATTTATTATCTACCTAGATAACGATTTTAATTTTGAGCAAAATTATGCTTTTAATGAATTATATCTTTATTTAGAAAAAGAATATTGTGAAGAATGTATTGAATATGTTGTCTCAATGATGATGGAACCTTATGACGATATAACGTCTCCGCTAATTAAAGAAATGAGTTCTGAAGAAGAAAAATATTTTAATATTCCAACAGAGCGAACAGTAGAAGACTTAAAGCTAATTTTAGAAAAAAAATATCCAGATATCCTAACTATAGATTTTACTAAAGATGAAAATAATTTAAATTTTTGGTTTATTTCAAAAAATAAAGAAGAGCCTAGACTAGCAAATAGATTTGATGAAGTGGGCGCTGAGTTAGAACAACCTCTAGCAATTGCAAGAGACATTAAAAAACTTTATGAATTGTTATCGGTTACTAAAAATAGCTGGACTATTGCTAAATTTTTATCGACTAACAATGAATTAAGACACGTTGTTAGGAGAGCATTTATAGTAGAAAAATTTCCTTATTCTGAAATACAAGATAATACCATTGGTCAAAAAATAATGCCTATTGATATGCTGAGATTAAAGTTATCATTTTTTGGAGCATTAAAATTTGATCCACGTTCTGATAAATGGTTAAGAATATGCATGTTTCAAGGAGCACCCCTACCAGAGCAATTAAAAAACTATGATGAACATTGGGTTTATAATTAATCAACATGAGATCATTAAGTGAAATAGATACAGTTTCTAAAAGATCAAGCAAGGCTGCTGGATATTCATGGGGTATAGCAGAAGAGATTGGAAGAAATATAAGACTACTTGAAATTTTTAGCTTACCTGGAATTAAAAACTTAAATAGTTTTTTTAAGAAAAAAAAAGAATTAAGGTTAGAGAATATTAGCATCATAAAGCAAGACAATGAGGCTAGTAAAAATGAATATTGTCCAATAATTGCAGGGGTAAATTTTTTAGATCAGATTAAAACTTTAGAAGCTTTAAACGAGATAACGTTTAAAAAAGTCTCATATCCATTACTATTTCTACCATTTGTAAGTAGGGCAGCTGAGGTGATTGGTAAAAGAATATTCTTAAAAATGGATGACTGGGAGTTTTTATTAAACTTTAATAACAATATTTATTCTAATTACACTAAAAACGAAATCATCGAATCTGCTGAAAATATTTATTTAAAAGTTTTAGAAAACAGAGACTCGTTTGAAGAAAAAGAATGGAATGAGCTCTATAAGCTTTCAGAAGAAACGTTTGTTGAAGAAAATGAAAGCCTAAAACAAGGTGGAGCGGGCGCTGGTCTCACTGACAATGACTAAAGACTTTGATGATCAAACTAATAATGATGAAGAAGTTCTTCAATTAGATAATTTTTGTGAAGAGTGTAAAAAAGAAGACCCGAGTGTTTCTCAAAATTTAATTTTAGCAGGATTTAAAACCTGTAATTCTTGTAAACTTTCAAAAACTATATTTCCAATTTAACTTATTGTAGATGAGTAGCTTCCGAATAGTTGGTTAATAAAAAATAAAAATAAAACTATAATTGGACCCAAAACAATTAATGATGATTTGAAGTAACTTTCAAATTTTAAGATATGATTAATCCCAATTATAAGTGATACGTTATACCAGATATATGGAATAAATATAAAATATAGAAGCTTAGCATCAACGATAAAAGCATTAAGTATTAATGGTGCACTCGCATAACCAACTGTCACTAGTATTTTTCTATAATTACATTTTGTTCCTTTACTAGGAAAAAGAACAACTCCTACAAAATATAAATAAGCAGTTTTTATTAACCACACAATAATTGTCGTAACCATAACAGATCTTATTGAAGGCCCTTGAATATTGTTGGAACCAAAAACTCCACCCATAAATTTTAAAAAGATTGAGCCTGGTATTAGGCCAATTATTGCAGTTATTAGAATAATTATGATTGAAAAATATATTGCAGCTTCACCAAAGTTCTTATTATCTTTGTAAAGAGTTTTATCTAATTTAATAGACCGAACAATTATATTTAAAAATTGACCAAACATTATTTATTTTTTCTGTTCTTCTGTGCTTTGTAAGAAACAAATAGTGGAAAGAGTATTAAAGCAATTACTATTATTATGCAAACTACGATTAGGAATGTTTTTGTCATTATAAATTGTCACTTTAAGTCTATATTTTAATAATAATTTATCAATAATCAGTTTCATACTACTTGTTAGTATTTGAAACCTGTTAAATTTTAAAATTTAATATATGAACATAAATTATATTCTTTAAAATTAATGATTTTATCTTCTAAAAAATACGGATTAAAAACTATTGCAGTGCTTAGGAGTATTAGGGGAGTGGGCGCTTTGTTGTTAGCTGCTACCTTATTGTATGTTTCTTTTTATAAGGAAGAAAGTATTGAAATTAACACTAGCTTAATTAATGAGAATAGATTTTTTGAACAAATTACTCATTGGTTTCCACAATTAACCCAAGAACACTTTTTTGTCTTTGCATTCATAGCTTTGCTTATGTCTATTACTAGGTTTGTAGAAGCATTCGGGCTTTGGTTTGAAAAGAATTGGGGCAACTATCTTACAATTACCACAGGATTAATTACTTCTGTTATTTTGTTTATTCAATTAATGAATGAATTTTTGTGGATTGTCTTATTTTTTTTATTAATAAATTTACTAATTGTTTGTTACTTACTTTTAATAGTAAAAATGAATAAAGTCTCTAAGAGGCAAAAAGCTTAACAGCCATCTCATAGCACTTTTGCTGATGTTCTTTAGAGCCGGCAAAATTATTATCCTCTAAAAAAGGTTGTTTAACATAGTGAGCATGAGCACGTATAGAATCTCTAAATTCTAATTCATCCATTTTTTTGAAAGTATTTGTTTTATCTCTAGCGGCTGCTTTTAGATGCGGGGCTGTTAAAACATCAAAGTGTTTTTCAAGCTTCTTGATTAACATTAGATTTATCAAATATTTTATATAGTTTCTTAACTAATGATAGGCGAAAAGGTTTTTCATTAAATCTTTCAAAGCTATAGCTTGTAAGTTTTTTCATGAGTTGCTGAACTGTTTCATCAGTTGGATGATCTTCTATAATTTTTTTTTGATGTAATATTCTTTCATTAGCCATTCGTAAAAAAAATTTATTGTACAAAGTATTGATTGATGGAAAGTAGTCATAGAATCTAGAGTGATTAATACTCAGCTTCTTTAAAATTTTCCTCATACTAGGTAATTGACCTTTTGATTCCTCCGATAACTCTCTAAGATCTGATTGTAAGATTTGATCCACCTTCTTTTGAGAACGTGCTTGCTTAGGTACCTTAATTTTTGAAGGTTTTTTTAATTCCATAAGGATGAATGTTTATAGATTCTATTTAAATTTAACAGATGCAAAACAGACCACTTTGTAAAATGTACCTTAATGACCCCAGAAGTGTTGTACTACAATAGTTTTAAGGGCTTAAGTGCTATTAAAAACTTACCATTTTATATTTTTTTTTTAGTTTAATGATTTTTTTAAACATAAATTTAAAATTATTAAAAAAGTGTCACAGAATAATCCTTTTGCAATAAATCAAGTAAAACCAAAATTTAAATCCAAAGCCATTCACTATATTACAGACAAAGAAATTAAAGGCGCTAAAGCTCTGGTATTAAGTAAAGTAGCTTTAACTGTAATTTTTTTAACTTTCTTATTTCTTCTAATTTTTTCAAATCAACAAGCTAATGCAGATTGTATAATTGATGGAGTCCAATATGATATAGGAGGTAGAGCTGGCAGCGGTGTTACAGCCGTTGATCATTCACGTCCTATTCATCTTGATGCATTCTCAGGTTGGGATACCATAGGTGATGATGTCTCAACTTGTGATGTATCTCATATGACTAATTTAAGAGGTGCTTTTCACAATAAAACTTCTTTTAACCAAGACATTAGCAGTTGGGACACAGGTAGTGCGAGAAATATGTCGAATATGTTTTATAATAATGATTCATTTAACCAAGATATTAGCGGTTGGGACACGAGTAGTGTGACCAATATTAGCTATATGTTTAATGATGCTACCGCATTTAACCAAGATATTAACGGTTGGGACACGAGTAGTGTGACCAATATTAGCTATATGTTTAGTGGTGCTACCGCATTTAACGGGGATATTAGCAGTTGGGACACAAGTAGTATGATGAATATGAGCTATATGTTTAATGGTGCTACCGCATTTAACCAAAATATTAGCGGTTGGGACACAAGTAGTGCGACGACTTTTCGATATATGTTTAGATCTGCTTCCTCATTTAACCAAGATATTTTTAGTTGGGATACAAGTAGTGTGACGACTTTTGTTAAAATGTTTTGGAATGCTACTGCAATGGCTTCCGCATATAGCAATATAAGTGGTTCTTCTGGTGAATCTTATGAAAATCTTTTTGATACTTCGCCAACTTTATCTTCTTCAACCCCAGCTGATAATGCAACGAATGTTATAAAAGATGGAACCATTGTTTTAAACTTTAGTGAAAATGTTGTTGTTGGAAGTGGTAATATTACCATTAAGATAGCTTCAAGTAATGTATCTATTGAAACTATTGAAGTTAACAATCCAGAAGTTACCGGATCAGGTACCTCTCAAATAACTATTGATCCACAAACTAATTGGGGACAAAATACTGAATATTATGTGCTAATTGATGCAACAGCATTTGACGATACTAGTGGTAACTCATATGAAGGAATAAGTTCGACAACTGCTTTAACCTTTACAGTAGCAAATGATACACCAATTTTAAGTACATCTGTACCAGCTAACAATGCAACTAGTGTTGCGCTTGATGCAAACATTGTTTTAAATTTTAGTGAAAATGTTACTGCTCAAAGTGGTAATATTATTATTAAGAAAGCAGACAACACTATTTTCGAAACCATTAGTGTAACAGATACCACTAAAGTTACAGGAACAGGAACCAATCAAATAACAATTAATCCTTCTTCTGATTTTGTTCTAAATACTGACTATTATGTATTAATTGATGGAACTGCATTTGATGATACTAGTGGAGGATCATATGCAGGAATAGGCTCTACAACTGCTTTAACTTTTACAAGTTTTGCAAATGTATTACCAACTCTAAGCTCATCCACTCCAGCTGATGATGCGCCCAATGTTGCAAGGGACGCAAACATTGTTTTAAACTTTAGTGAAAATGTTACTGTTCAAACTGGTAATATTACAATTAAGAAAACAACTGACAACACTATTTTTGAGACCATTGATGTAGCAGGTAGTAAAGTTACCGGAACGGGTACTTCTCAAATAATTATTAACCCATCATCAAATTTTGACGCTGAAACAGAATATTATGTTTTGATTGATGGAACAGCATTTGATGATACTGGTAGCGGATCATATGCAGGAATAAGTTCTACAACTGCTTTAAGTTTTAGCGTTGAAAGCATGGTGGATCCAACAACTGATAAAGATACCACAGGATCAATTGATGCACAAAGTACGCAAATACAAAGTACTTTTATAAAATCTATAAGTACGGTCTCTACTAGACTTAGTTATTTAAGACAAAATAGAAGTAATGATAACTTTGCAAAGAATAATATTAAACTAGAGGGTGGCAATGTTATGCTGACATCTTTAGTAAAAACTATTTCAAACTCAAACACCACATCCCCTAAACTTTATTTAACTAAACTTATTCCTGATAATTGGTCACCTTGGTCAGAGGGTTCTATTAGTCTTTCAAAAATAAAAAACAATTCTTCAGAAATAGAAAGTCAAAGTTTAGCTTTTGGTTTTGATAGAAAATTAAATAATAATAATTTATTAGGTTTTGCTATCCAATACGGTCAAAGTGATACAGATATAGGCACAAGTGGAACTGGAATAGATAGTAAAAACTATAATCTATCACTTTATCAAACACGACCACTCAATGATGATAATTTTATTGAAGGATTAATAGGGGTTGGGATAATTGAAAAGAATCTGACAAGAAAAAGTGGAGATAATACACTTACTGGATCTAGAGATGGTGCTCAAATATTTGGTTCAATTAATTATGGTAAAACAATTGATAAGGGTGATTTTAATTTAACCCCAATTGCACGTGTTGATTTGGGTTACACTGAACTTGATGCTTACACAGAGACAGGAACTGATGCTTTATCCTATGACAAACAAACAGTTGAAAGTGGTATGGTCTCATTGGGTTTAGAATTTAATGATATCATTAATTTTTCTAATAGTTCATTTAAACCATTTGGTTTAGTGGAGTATGGTTTAGATTTTAGTAATTCTTCCGATGTTCAAATGAATTATGTATCAGATACCTCTACTACTTATACTTATACCCAGAGTGTAAACTCAACTCATTTATTAACTTCAGAAGTTGGGTTTAATTACGAAGCATTAGAAAATCTAAATATTAAAACAAGTTATAAACGTATTCAGGGTAATGAAAATGAACATGTAGATACGGTTAAATTTGCTTTTAAATTTAAATCAAGACGTGAGACAGAATACGCAATGAACATTGATGGATCTGAAGATTTAAAAGCTGGATTTAATATCTCTAAAAATATTAATGGCTTTGATCTAAAATTTAATGCCAACCAATCATTCAACGAAACTTCTGATCGGGAAGCTAAAGTTTCTCTATCTAGTGTGTTTTAAATAAATAGTAATATTTCTTGAGGGGGGGTATTAATTATTTATAATAGAGAGGGGAATTTACCCCTCTCTATAAAAATTGATTTAACCTTTAACGACTTCTCTTGTGTTTGCGTTATAAGATTCTGTAAATGGAATATCCACTACCACAGCATCAACAGGTGTTCCTGGTGTGTCGGAATATTTAGCAGGTAAGTGAACTTTGTACTTAGTTCCAACTTTACCTTTAGGGAAACCATTAGTATTTAATGTTCCCTCAAATGGTACGTATCCCATTGCTATATTTTGACCTTTTTCAGGGTGATACCAAGGAGATGTAATAAATCCTACTGGATCTCCACCACTCTCTGGTGACACCAACCAAAAGTCAGGAGCATATTCTTCAATTGGTTTTCCACCCAACTCAAGACCTACTAACTGAAGTTTGTAAGGTTTTTTTCCATCCTTAAGCTCTGCGCCCATTTTCTCTAGTGCAGCTTTTCCAACATAGTCAGCTTTTTTATCCCACTCACCTTTACCAGATAGTGAAACTTGATAACCAAGATTACACTGGAAAGGATTGTGTTGTTGATCCATGTCTTGTCCCCAAGAAAGAATTCCAGCTTGAATTCTTCTGTGGTGAGCAGGAGCAATAACCATTAAGCTATGTTTTTTTCCAGCTTCAAGAACAGCATTCCACATATCATCAGCATATTTAGTTGCTTCTCTTAAGTAGATTTCATATCCAGCTTCACCTGAGAAACCAGATTGTGAAATCACACAACTTCTGCCACCAACTTTAACTTCAGCTAAACCGTAGAAAGGCATATTGTCAAAATCAACTTGATCTCCACAAAGGTCTTTCATTAAAGCTTTTGATTTAGGACCTTGAATTTGCACTGGGCAAACATCAATTTCTTCAATTGTACAATCAAATCTTCCATCAGCGTTAACACCTTGAAGATACATTCCAATATCAGAGTCTGATAGTGAGAACCAAAATTCATCTTTTGAAATTCTAAGAAGAATAGGATCATTTAAAACTCCACCATAAGCATTACATAAAATTACATATCTTGCTCTCATAGGTGAGATTTTAGTTGCATCTCTAGTTATAACGTAGTCAGTAAACTTTTCTGCATCAGGACCTTTAACTCTAATTTGTCTTTCAACAGCAACGTTCCACATCGTAACGTGATTTTTAATTGCTTCATATTCAACCATAGCTCCACCATCTTCAGGTTTTACGTAACCTCTTGGGTGATAAATACGATTGTAAACAGTTGCTCTCCAACAACCAGCTTCCATTGATAGATGCCAGTACGGAGATTTTCTTACTCTTGTTGAAATTAACATTTCAACTTTTGTAGGCCCACTCTGTCTTAAGTTATATGGTACTTCTCGATCTGATTGATCAACTGAAGTAGCATGATTTAGTTTAGTATAGTCAAATTCATTAGACATAACCGTTCTCCTTCAACCACTTGTTAGTTTCCTTCAAGCCGCCGAATGTATAAATGTGGAAGTTGCCAGTAAACTCTTTCACTTTCCCAATTAATTCATTAGGGTCTTTAGGTTTCAATAAATCTAATGCCTTACTAAAATTAGACTTAAGAAAGTTTATAGAATTTTTCGCCCCGACAATATTAGCAAATTTAATCAAGCTAGTTATTTTCATTGGCCCAGTAATTCCTACATGCACTGGTACTGACTGCTTAGAAATGAAATCTACGATAGGTTGACTCTCTAATAACCACTGGGTCACTATATAGTCGGCGTAAGGTTTTTTATCTATCATAGCCTTTTCTAATTCTTTATCAGAAATATCCTGACTTCCCTCTGGATGTCCTGCTATTCCTATTTTAATTCCATCAAAAAATCCTGTCTCTAATATTTGAATTGAGCTATCAAATTTTCCAACTGGCTCTCTACTTCCACCAATAACTAATACTTGTTTAACACCCACATCTTTACATTTTAAAATATAATCTTTAAGTTGATCATCATCTGTAATTGATCGTGCTGGAAAATGTGGAACCGGATTAAATCCCTTTTTAACTAATTCACCTGATTGTTTAGCTGTCTCTTTATAATCTCCTCCTGGAAGCATGGTTATATAAACATCCTTAACTAGAGGCAATGTATCAAGATCTGTTTGAGGTCCAACCTCAAGTGAAAAATTCATTTTCCCCGATGATTATCTTTTTTGTAAATGCTGTCAAAGAAATTCATCTTGTGGATAAAAATATTTGTTGCCAAAAATTATGCTGGTGATAATTTTTTTTAATGTCTAAAGATCCTAAAAATCTTGAACTTTCAAAGATCTTGGATTTGGAGAAGATTAGAGTGGTTGGGAACCCTATCGAGAAAGCCCATGGTTTACCAAACGAGTGCTACACCAGCTCTGACTATCTAACGTTCGAAAGAGAGAGGATTTTCAGGGATAAATGGACAGTAATTGGGGTTGGAAGTTCTGTGCCAAATGTAGGAGACGCTCAACCTTATACTTTACTGGGCATCCCTCTTATTATTCTAAGAGACAAAGAGAAAAAAATAAGAGTATTTCACAATGTTTGCAGCCATAGAGGCTTCAAGCTTTTAGATGAGCCTTGTGCTTTAAAAAATGTCTTAAGATGTCCATATCACTCCTGGTCCTACGATTTTGATGGAAAGTTGGTTGCGACACCTCATATAGGAGGCTTGAATATTCATGAAACAGATAAATTTGATAAATCATCAAGTAACCTAAAAGAAGTTAGAACCAAAGTTTGGATGGACATAATATTTATCAATATAAATGGTAATGAATTAGAGTTTGATGAGTATATCAAGCCACTTGAAGAAAGATGGTCAAAATTCATATCCAAGGAAGATCAAAAATTACTTAAACACTCAAAGGATCATGGGTATTTCAGTCTCGATGTTAAATGTAATTGGAAGTTTGCAATAGAAAATTACTGTGAAAGTTATCATTTGCCATGGATACATCCAGAGTTAAATAAAGTTTCAAATATTAGCGACCATTATCATATTCAAGGTTTACCAAATAGATTTGCTGGCCAAGGTACAAATAAATACGAACAACCTGTTAAAGGAAATCAAAGTTTTAATAATTTTCCAAATTGGTCAAAAGAATTGTCCAAAAAAGCTGAGTATATTGCTTTATTTCCAAACGTAATGATTGGTCTTCATATAGATCATTTTTATGTTTTTTGGTTAGAACCTAAGTCTATTAGTGAAACTAAAGAACATTTAATGATGTATTATGTAGGTGATGACAGCGCAAATGGATCTGCGTTTACTGAGATGAGAAAAAAAAATGCAGAATTTTGGAAAGAAGTTATGTCAGAAGATATAAAAGCTATTGAAGGTATGCAGGAAGGTAGAAATTCACCAGCATATAATGGTGGAAATTTTTCACCAATAATGGATAACCCTACACATGAATTTCATAAATGGATTGCAACAAACTTAATTTAAAATGAAAATAATATTAATTATGGGTCTTCCAGGATCTGGCAAAACAACTTTAGCGAATGAAATTGCCCCATCACTAAATGCTAAAAGACTTAATGCTGATGAGGTTAGAAAAGAAGCTAATGATTGGGATTTTTCAGAAGAAGGTAGAATAAGACAAGCCAAAAGAATGGCAGATTTTGCAAAAAAATTAAAAGATGATGGAAATTATGTTATTGCAGACTTTGTTTGCCCAACGCCTGAAGCAAGAAGTTTATTTCCTGCAGATTATATAGTTTGGGTAAATACAATAAAAGAGGGACGTTTTGATGATACTAACAAGATGTTTGTTAAACCTGAAAAATTTGACTGTCAGGTTACAACTCAAGATGCTAAACATTGGGCACCAATAATAGTAAAGGAGATAAAATAATGACATACGAATGGGATAATAAAAAACCGACAGCACAAATGCTTGGCAGATGGCAACCATTTCATGATGGTCACTATGCTTTATTTCAAGAAATTGTTAAAAAAACGGGTCAAGTTTGTATTCAAATAAGAGATGTTCAAGGTGTTGACGATAATCCATTTGATTTTGATACAGTTAAAAAGAATATTGAAGAAAAATTAAACCCAGAATTTGAAGGAAGATTTAAAGTAATGATGGTTCCTAATATTACTAATATTTGTTACGGAAGAGGGGTTGGTTATAAAATAGAAGAAGTTGTTTTATCAGAGGAAATACAACAAATCTCTGCAACAAAAATTAGAGCTAAAATGAGAGAAGATGGCAAACTTAAGTAATATTCAAGTTAAACTTTTAAATAAAGATATTGCCTCAATCATCATTAATGAGCCAAAAACATATAATGCACTTTCATTTAAAAATTTAGAAGATTTAATTAAAGCTTTTAAAAAATTAGATGAAGATAAAAATATTAAAGTAATAATTATTGAAGGGTCTGAAAAAGGTTTTAGTGCGGGTCATAATTTAAAAGAAGTAAGCGGATTAAAGAAAAGAGAAAAATATCAAAAACTTTTTAATCTTTGCTCAAAATTAATGCTTCAAATAGTTGAAGGAAAAAAACCGGTTATTGCAAAAGTTCATGGGGCAGCATTTGCTGCGGGATGTCAATTAGTTGCAAGTTGTGATCTTGCTTACAGTGCTAATGATGCAATTTTTGCAACACCAGGAGTAAATATAGGCTTATTTTGTAGTACACCAATGGTTGCTGTTAGCAGAAAAGTTAATAGAAAAAGAATGATGCAGATGCTGTTAACTGGCGAACCCATTAAAGCAAATTATGCAAAAGAAATTGGATTAATTAATAATCATTTTTCTAAATCAAAATTAAACAATGAAGTATTAAAAGTTGCCAAAACTATTGCTTCAAAATCAAGTTTTACAATTAAAATCGGCAAACAAACTTTTTATAATCAATTAGAAATGCCATTAAGAAAAGCTTATGCTTATACAAGTAAAATGATGACTAAAAATATGATGGCAATGGATGCAAAAGAAGGAATATCTGCATTTTTACAAAAAAGAAAACCTAAATGGAAAAACAAATAATAGACGATAAAATAAAAGAACTATTTATTAGCTCAAGAGTAATAGCTTTAGTTGGGGCAAGTAAAAAAAAAGAAAAAGATTCAAATATAGTAATGAAATTCTTACAAAAATCTGGTTATAAAGTTATTCCTGTAAACCCAACATGTGTAAATGAAACAATACATGGAGAAAAAGTTTATGGAACTCTATTAGATATAA
Organism: Candidatus Pelagibacter sp. Uisw_106; assembly: GCF_047724975.1. Lineage (GTDB taxonomy): Bacteria > Pseudomonadota > Alphaproteobacteria > Pelagibacterales > Pelagibacteraceae > Pelagibacter. The sequence goes on along the minus strand of NZ_CP159819.1, from coordinate 842,956 downwards.
AAGAAAAAGTAGACATAGTTGATGTTTTTAGACCAAGTGAAGAGACTATAGATATAGCCAATCAAACTAAAGAAATTGGGGCACATGTTTTGTGGCTACAACTTAATATTGAAAATGATAAGGCTAAAGAAATTGCTACAAAAAATAAAATTTATTATATTGCTAACAAATGTACTAAAATTGAATTTCAAAAATTATTTGGAATAATTTAGAAATTATTTCTATTAAATTAATAATTAATATTTTGAGGATAAACCTAGTTTTTCCATTTTTACAGGGCTAGTTTTTGACTACCCATGCTCGATGATAAAAATCATCTATATTTTTTTGAATTAACCCCTTGGCAATTTGAGTAGCTTCTTGCTCTTCAAAAGGGCCATGTTTTTTTTCAGTATTCTTTAATATTGTTTCAATTTCATTAGGGTTGGTATGCTCACCTTCAATTACATAAAAATTTTTCATGGCTTTCTTATAGAACTAGTTTAAAAATACACAAATGAAAAAAATATTTCTTTTATATGGTCATTATAACGAAAAATCTTTTAACGCTGCTATTAGAGATACATTTATAAAAACAGCTGAAGCAAATGGTCATTCAGTTGATTGTGTAGATCTATACAAGGAAAAATTTAACCCTGTTTTTGCAGGTGAACAAGCTGGTGAAGATGTTCTAGATCACCGTAGACGAATTGAGAAGTGTGATACTATTGTTTTAATTGCACCTATTTGGAACTTTAGAATGCCAGCAATTGTGGAGGGATGGATAGATAAAGTTTTGTCACCACCATGGGCATTTACATTTAAAAAATTAGTTGGAAATTATGGTTATCCAATGGGAAATTTAAAAGATAAAAAAGCTATAATTTTTTGTACCTATGGATCACCAAGGCTCGCTATTACAACCTTCTTTTTAAATCTGCCTATAAGAAGATTAAAAAGAGGGGTATTTCACATGTGTGGCATTTATAATATTGTTTACAGAAGATATTTTGCTGTACCGTTTGTTAGTGATAAAAAAAGAGAACAATTTTTGGAAGACGTCAGAACAACTGCACAAAATATATAAAGTAATTTTAATTACTTTATTTTTAACATCTCCATCATTTGCTGAATTAGTTAAGCCTAATAATGGGATTGAACCTTATCAAGTTGTCAAAATCCAATTAAGAAGTTTAAAACAGAATGATAATCCAAAAAAAGATAATGGAATTGAGCAGACTTGGGAATTTGCACATCCAAATAATCAAAAAAATACAGGTCCTTTAGATCGATTTAAAACAATGATAAAAGGAAAATCTTATGTGATGCTTCTTAATCACTTGGACCATAAGGTTGTGGAGATAAAATCTGATGATTTAACTGCTCTTTTTGAAGTAACAGTTCTTGATAGAGATAAGGTCTACTATAAATTTAAGTGGGCAGTTGAAAAATATATAAAAGAGGGTGCTCTTAAGGACTGCTGGCTGACCACAATGGTATCCGCACCAATGCCTCTTGGATCTTCAGTTTAAGCTAATAACTAAACGATTTTTGTTTCGTTAATAATAAAAAAATAGTAGGAATCGGACTAATGAAATCTAAAGCTAAAGTTGTTGTAGTTGGTGGTGGTGTAGTAGGAGTTAGTGCACTTTATCACTTAGCAAAAAAAGGTTTATCAGATGTTGTTCTTGTCGAGAGAAAAGAATTAACTTCAGGATCAACTTGGCACGCAGCAGGTCTGCTTCCATTATTTAATATGAGTTATTCAGTTGGACAACTTCATAAGTATGCGGTTGATCTTTATAAAAAATTAGAAGAAGAGACAGGACAAAATGTTGGTTTCAGTGTTGTCTCAAATATTCGTTTAGCAAGTACTAAAGATAGAATGGATGAGTACCACCAATATGCAGGTGTTGCACAAACTATAGGTGTTGATGTAAAATTTTTAACTCCAGATCAGGTAAAAGAAATTTGGCCTTTATGTCGTACAGATGATTTACTTGGAGCAATCCAACACCCAGAGGATGGATATATTCAACCTGCTGATTTAACTCAAGCAATGGCTACGGGTGCAAGAAATATGGGTGCTGAGATTTATAGAAATACGTCTGTAGTTGGAATTAAACAAACTAAAGATGGATGGACTGTTGAAACTGACAAAGGAGCTATTGAATGTGAACATGTAATTTCTTGTTCAGGAAATTTTGCAAGACAAACAGGAAAAATGGTTGGTTTAGATATTCCTGCCATACCTGTTGAGCATCAATATATTGTAACAGAAGCGCACCCAGATATTTTAAAAAGAAAAAAAGAAGGCTTACCAGAGATGGGAGTTTTAAGAGATAGTGATAGCAGATGGTACATGAGAGAAGAAGCAGGTGGTTTAATTTTAGGACCCTATGAGGATGGTGCTCCAGCTTGTTATGTTGATGGACCATCAAAAGATTCTGAGTATGAATTATTTCAAGAAGATTTAGACAGACTTGCTCCACACATAGAAGGTGCAATTCATCGAGTTCCAGCTTTTGGAGAAGTTGGTGTAAAAAAAGTTTATAATGGTGCAATTTGTTACACACCTGATGGAAACCCAATTGTAGGACCGGCGTGGGGACTTAAAAATTTCTGGATTAATGAAGGGCATAGTTTTGGTATTACTGCTGCAGGTGGTGCTGGATGGCAACTTGCTGAATGGATTGTAGATGGAGAACCAACGGTTGATATGCTTGGCGTTGACCCAAGAAGATTTGGTGATTATGCAACAAAATCTTATTTAAAAGAAAAAAACGAAGAAGCTTATAACCATGTATTTAAAGTCCATTACCCAGATGAAGAAAGAGGTGCCGCTAGAGAATTAAGAACATCACCTTGTTATGATAGAATGAAAGCATTAGGTGCAGTATTTGGGCAAAAATTTGGTTGGGAGAGACCTAATTTCTTTGCAGTAGATGGAATGGAGCAAAAAGATGATTGGTCTTTTAGAAGATCCAAGTGGTTTGAGGCAATAAAAAAAGAATGTAAAAATGTAAAAGAAAATGTGGGTCTTTTAGATATGACTGCATTTGCAAAATGCAGAATTAAAGGTCCTGGGGCTGAAGAGTTTTTAGATTATTTAGTAGCAAACAAACTTCCAAAAAAAATAGGAAGAATTGGTTTATGTCATGCCCTTAATACTAAAGGAGGAGTGCATTCTGAATTTACAATAATGAGAGAAGCTCTAGATAGTTTCTATTTAGTTTCTGCAGGAGCAAACCAAAGATTAGACCATGATTGGATTCAAAAATGGATGCCAAATGATGGGACAGTTCAATTTGAAAATCTAACTAATAGTATGGGTGTACTTGTTGTGTCTGGTCCAAAGGCTAGAGAATTAATGACAAGAGTTTCCAGCGATGATTTTTCTGGTGAAAACTTTAAATGGTTGAGTGCAAAAAATGTGAATGTTGGAAATGCACCAGTGAATGCTATGAGAGTAAACTTTGTTGGTGAATTAGGTTGGGAGCTTCATCATCCAATTGAATACCAAAACCATATATTTGATAAATTAATGGAAGCTGGAAAAGATTTAAGTATTAAGCCTTATGGGATTAGAGCGATGAATAGTTTAAGACTTGAAAAATCTTATAAACTTGTTGGGACAGAATTATCAATTGAATATTCACCTTACGAATCTGGACTGGATAGATTTATACATCCTAATAAAGGAAACTTTATTGGCTTAGAAGCGCTTAATAAATGGAGAGAAAAAGGTTTTAAAAATAAACTGGTTACTATGGAAATTCACAATGTTGAAGATGCTGATGTTCTAGGAAACAATCCAATTTATGAAAACGACAAAGTTGTTGGACGTGCAACAGGAGGGGATTTTGGATTTAGACTAGGTAAATCGATTGCATTAGGAATGGTGAACCCAGATGTTGCGACAACTGGTCAAAAATTGAAAATTGATATTTTAGGAAAAATGTACGATGCTACTATATTGGATGAGAGTCCTTACGATCCAGAAAATAATTTATTGAGAGCATAATGAAAATATTAGTCGCTGTTAAAAGAGTAATTGATTACAACGTTCAAGTCAGAGTTAAAGAGGATGGAACTGGTGTTGTTACTGATAATGTAAAAATGTCGAGTAATCCACCCGATGATAATGCGATTGAAGAGGCTGTAAAAATTAAAGAAGCAGGTAAGGCGACAGAAATTATTGCAATTACAGTTGGTGAAGAAAAGTCACAAGAAACTGTAAGAAAAGCTTTGGCAGTTGGTGCTGATAGAGGAATTTTAATCAAAACTGAAGGAATTGTTGAGCCATTAGCCGTAGCAAAAGCACTACAAAAAATTGTTGAAAAAGAAAAACCAGACCTAGTTTTTATGGGTAAACAAGCAATTGATGATGACTGTAATCAAACAGGCCAAATGTTAAGTGCTTTATTGAATTGGCCTCAAGCAACATTTGCATCAAAAATTGAAATAAAAGACAAAACTTTGGAAGTAACAAGAGAAATTGATGAAGGATTAGAAACAATTGAAGTTAGCCTTCCAGCTATTGTGACATGTGATTTAAGATTAAATGAGCCACGTTATGCTTCACTACCAAATATTATGAAATCTAAAAAAAAACCTTTAGAAATTTTAACAGCTGCTGACTTAGGAGTTGACACCACACCTAGAGTTCAACAAATTAAAGTAGAAGAACCACCAAAAAGAAAAGCAGGAATTAAAGTTGCAAGTGTTGCCGAGTTAGTTAGCAAACTTAAAAATGAGGCAAAGGTAATATAATGTCAGTTTTATTAATAGCAGAGCATAATAATAAAGAAGTAAGACCTTTTACATTAAACGCAATTACTGCAGCATCACAAATGGATGGAGATGTACATGTTTTATTAATTGGAAATAATTGTGGAGATGTTGCTAAATCATTATCTGAAATGCCAGCTGTTAAAAAAGTATTACATGCTGAAGCTGCCCATTATGAAAACTATTTAGCAGAAAACTTTGCACCATTAGTTGTAAAAGTTTCAGAAAATTATTCTCATATTGTTAGTTCTGCAAATACATTTGGTAAAAATTTGATGCCAAGAATAGCAGCACACTTAGATATATCTCAAGTAAGTGATATTACTAAAGTGATATCAGCTGATACATTCATAAGACCTATTTATGCGGGTAATGCATTCGCTACAGTAAAAAGTACAGACACAAAAAAATGTATAACAATTAGACCAACATCTTTTGAGCCTTGTGAAACTTCTGGTGGGTCTGCTCCAATAGAAAAAATTGAAGCTACTGAAGAGTTTACGTTATCAAAATTTATTAAAAGAGAAGAGGTTAAGTCAGACAGACCTGAACTTGGAACTGCTAGAATTGTAGTTTCTGGTGGAAGAGGAATGCAAAATGGAGAAAATTTTAAATTAATAACTGATATTGCAGATAAATTAAATGCAGCAATTGGAGCATCACGTGCAGCAGTTGATGCGGGATACATTAGTAACGAACATCAAGTTGGTCAAACTGGTAAAGTTGTTGTGCCTGATTTGTATATTGCAGTTGGAATTTCAGGAGCAATTCAGCATTTAGCTGGAATGAAAGAAAGTAAAATTATTGTTGCTATAAATAAAGATGGTGAAGCGCCAATATTTAGTGTCGCAGATTACGGTCTGGAAGCAGACTTATTTGAGGCATTACCTCAATTCTTAGAAGAGTTGAATAAATTAAATAGTATACAAAAATAATCAGTACTGTAAAAATTCAAGATATGCCTAGAGAAGCAATGGATTATGATGTGGTAATCGTTGGGGGTGGTCCTTCAGGACTATCTACGGCAATTAAACTTAAACAATTAGATCCAGAATTAAATGTGTGTTTACTTGAAAAAGCTTCAGAGATTGGTGCGCATATTTTAAGCGGTAATGTGTTCGAAACTAGAGCTTTAGATGAGTTATTACCAAACTGGAAAGAACTTAATTCACCTATAAAAACTAAGGTTTCTAAAGAAAAATTCTTATTTTTAGGAAAATCAAAATCATTAAGCTGGCCGACATGGCTACTTCCATCAGTTCAACAAAATCATAATAATTACATAATCAGTTTAGCAAACCTATGTAGATGGCTAGCAGAACAAGCCGAAGCTTTAGGTGTAGAAATATTTCCAGGCTTTCCTGCAAGTGAAATTTTATACAAAGAAGATGGATCAGTTAAGGGAGTTGCAACTCAAGACATGGGAGTTGATAAAGATGGAAACAAAAAAGATGGCTTTGAACCAGGCATAGAGCTTTTGGGAAAAGTCACTGTTTTTGCAGAAGGATGCAGAGGACATCTTGGAAAACAATTAATTGAAAAATATAATTTATCAGAAGGTAAAGATCCTCAGCAATATGGAATCGGGTTTAAAGAAATTTGGGAAATCAGTGAACAAAATCATGAAGAGGGAATGGTAATTCATACTGCAGGTTGGCCACTAGATAACAATACTTATGGCGGAAGCTTTATCTATCACGCAGAAAACAAACAAGTTTTTTTAGGTTACGTAATTGGTCTTGATTATAAAAACCCACATCTTTCACCGTTTGATGAGTTTCAAAGATTTAAAACTCATCCTGCAATTAAAAAAATAATTGAAGGTGGAAAACGTATTTCATATGGCGCACGTGCTTTAATTGAAGGTGGACTTCAAAGTTTACCAAAAATGTTTATGCCAGGTGCTTTGTTAATCGGTTGTGATGCGGGAACTTTAAATATGCCTAAGATCAAAGGATCACACACTGCAATGAAAAGTGGAATGATTGCTGCTGAAACTATAAGTGAACATTTAAAAGAAAAGCAAGATTTATCAATTTACGAAGATAAATTTAAAAAAAGTTGGGTTTATGAAGAACTACATACTGCCAGGAATGTTAAGCCTAGTTTTAGCTGGGGTTTAATTCTTGGAATAATATTTACTGGAATTGATCAAATATTATTTAGAGGAAAATTACCTTTTACCTTAAGGCACAAACATGCTGACCACGAAACACTAAAACCAGCAAATGAAATGCCAAAAATTGATTACCCTAAACCAGATAATGTGATTACATTTGATAAAACAAGTTCTGTTTATTTAACAGGAACTAATCATACTGATAATCAGCCTGTACACTTACAGTTAAAAGATCCAAACTTACCTATAAATTACACTTTAGAAAAATTTGATGAGCCCGCACAAAGATATTGTCCTGCAGGTGTTTATGAGGTTCAAAATGAAAATGGTGTTAATAAATTTATAATTAATTCACAAAATTGTATTCATTGTAAAACTTGTGATATTAAAGAACCTTCTCAAAATATTACGTGGGTTACCCCTGAAGGAAGTGGCGGACCTAAGTACGGAAATATGTAATTTTCGTTGTGCTCTTCTTTATGATTTTGAAAGAGCACAACGAAAAATATCTTTTTTAAAAAGATAAAATTAACCCAACAACGAAAATAAGTGAGAGTGTTAGTCCTAAAAAAACTAGGTTTGTTAGAGTTTCTTTTTCTTTAACTTTTCTAGCTCTATTTAAGAGAATATTTATATCAACACGACCTGATGATGAAACTTCCTCACTCTTTTCAGCGGTCGCCAAAGAAGGAAGATTATTAACCCTTGTATTAATTATTTTTTCTGCACTCATGTATAGAATTAATCATTGTAAAGTATGTTAAACAATTAAAGAATAGTTCATTATGGGCTAAGTTGTTTACTTTGATGTTCATTTTGGGTTAAACTTATAAATATATTATGTCTATATTTTTTCCAAAAATATCAAAACAAATTCTTAGTAAGGATATTTTTTATATATTAAATAAAAATTACACTACCGTTCAGCCTATTTGGGTACCAATACAAATGGAATGGATGAATAATCTTTATAGAACTTTTCATGATTATGAAAAGTTCATGATTATCATGTATTTAATGACTAAAACATTTGAATATTATTCAAAAAATTTTGTGAAATTAAATTATGATGAGTTTTTTAGTCAATATGAAATTGAAGTAGAAACACTTAATTTAATAGAAATATCTAAAAAACTTAACATACCAAAAGAGACAACTAGAAGAAAAATTAATGAATTAGAAGAATTAGGATCAATTAAAAAAATAAATAAAAAAATTATAATTGATAGAAGTACTTGGCCAAATATAAAACCTCAAGTAACAATGAAAAACATGTCATTTTTTTTATCAGCTCTGTCAAAAATGATGGTTAAAGAGGGATTAATGATAGAAACAATTAGCTCAGAGCAGTTAGTAGGAACAGTTAAAAATAATTTTTCATTCGTTTGGAAACTTTACTACGATATGCAATTGCCAATGCTATTAACATTTAAAAAAATCCATGGTGATTTAGAAAGCTTTCATATTCACGGCACTTGCTTAACTAATCATGTATTAAATGCTAAAAAAAATGATAATAGTGAAATGAGCAAAGAATTATATTTAGACAAGTATTTTTTTGGTGATAAACAAGAATTTTCAGGCATTAATGCAATGTCAATTTCAGATATTACGGGCATACCAAGAGCTACAGTTATTAGAAAATTAAATAAATTGGTTAAAGAAAATTTTTTAACAATAGATAGTAAAAAACATTACTCAACTAACAAAACAATTCATCAAAAAAAAATAATGAGAATCCAAAATAATACTTTTATTAATCTATCTAAATTTGCTGAACGTATTTATAATTTGAGTTTAATAGAAATAAATAATTAAAATCTAAGTATTTTTTTTAACAATAAATACAAAAACTATCGAAGTTATCATCATCATCAAAGCATAAGCAGCTGTTGGTACAATGAAAGCAGTTATATTTTCACTAAACATTTGTGTTCCAACAAAAAGTGCTAATGTTCCATTTTGAAGTCCACACTCTATTGCAATACATCTTTGTTGTGCAACTCCGGATGCAAAGTATTTTGCAATATAAAACCCTAAAATCATCATTGTTAAGTTTAAGATCAAAACAACCAAACCTGCATTCACAATATAAGAAATAATATTATTCCATTCTTGTATATAAATAGCAGCAAACACTAATATGAATAATATAACTGAAATTTTTTGAATTAAAGAAGCTTGATTATCAACAAAATTTTTAGCAAAATGCCTAATTATCATTCCAATTATTACTGGAACGGTAACAACAAGAAACATTTTTAAAGCAATACTGGTAATTGATATTTCCTTAATAACACTTATTTCAAAAAAATTAATAGACGCAAACATTATAAATGGAACAGAAATAATACTAATCAAGCTAACAACTGCAGTTAGTGATACTGAAAGTGCAACGTCACCATCAGCAAATTTAGTAATTACATTTGATGTAACACCACCGGGCGCACATGCAATTAGCATCAGCCCAACAGCAAGTTCTGCTGATAGGTTTAATAGTAATGCTAAAGAAAGAGCAACGACTGGTAGCAAAACTAACTGAGAAATAAAACCAACTAAAAAATCTTTTGGAATTTTAACTACTTTTATAAAATCTTGAATAGTCAAACCCAATCCAAGCCCCAACATTATAAGAGCCAAAGCTAATGGGGCTATTTTTGTAGCTATTTCCATTGGTAAAACTTATTAGTTCATTTTGAGTTTTACAAGAAAATGGTTTCAATCTTAGGATTAACTAAGATAAATCAATAGCATTCTTCTTTAAAACTTCCATAGAAACAAGCTTTAAAGTTTTTTCATGTGTTCTTTTTAAATAAACTGGACAAGGGTTGCCGGCATCTGCAGCTCTTGCATACCAACTAGCACAAACACACCATCCATCTCCAGCTTTAAGACCTGGAAATCCAAATTCAGGATGAGGGGTTATTAAATCATTACCAGCTTCTTTGCACCATTCTAAAAATTCTGTTGTAACTTTTGCACAAACTGTGTGAACACCATGATCATTTTCATCAGTACTACAACAGCCATCTCTATGCCATCCTGTTAAAGGATCGTTAGAACATTCCTCTAAATCTTCACCTAGAACATTTTTTTGATTATCACTCATTTAAATTTTTGTTGGATTGGGTTGACCTTTGTAAACAACTTCAGGATCAAAAGATTTTTCTTTTTCTTCAAATTTCATTTCAACTTCTCTACCATTTTCAATTGGGCCCAATGGAATTGATCTATAAAAACATGATCGATAACCAACATGACAGCTTGAACCATCACCAATATCTACAGTTAACCAGATTGAGTCTTGATCATCATCAATTCTAATTTCCATTACTTTTTGAGTGAAGCCACTAGTTTTACCTTTGTGCCAAATTTGCTGTCTAGATCTGCTGAAATAATGAGCTTCTTTAGTCTCAATAGTTTTTTTAAAAGCTTCAACATTCATATAACCGTGCATCAAAACATCTTTAGTTTTTGAGCACATAGTAATAACCGGAATTAAGCCATCATTATCAAATTTTGGTGAAAGGAGTTTTCCCTCTTCAATTTCGACTATATTTTCTCTTTTTTTAAACATATCTAGGTGATTATGTAGCATATTGAACAATATATTAAATATTTTAAAAACAACGATTTACTGTATAAAGTTGCCTTATGAAATTAGTAGAAGAGACAGATAGCAAAATTTTAGACACCAAAAAAGTTTCTGATAAAGAAGCTGAAGAGGCTTTTAAAACTATTTTAACTTGGATGGGTGAAGATCCTAGCAGAGAAGGATTATTAGAAACTCCTAAGAGAGTTGTTAAAGCATATAAAGAATATTTTAATGGATACTCAGAAGACCCTAATAAAATTTTAGATAAGACTTTTGGGGATGTCGAAGGTTATGATGATATGGTTGTACAAAAAAATGTTTCTGTACAAAGTCATTGTGAACATCATATGGCTCCAATTATTGGAATTGCACACGTTGCATACATTCCAAATGAGAGAGTTGTGGGTCTAAGTAAGCTTGCAAGAGTAGTAGAAGTTTTTTCAAAAAGATTACAGACACAAGAAAGACTTACGATGCAAATTGCTAAAACAATAATGGAATCTTTAGATGCAAAAGGTGTAGCAGTCACAATAGACTCAACTCATCAATGTATGACTATGAGGGGTATTAAGAAAGAAACTGCAACAACAGTTACAAATTATTTCTTAGGACAATTTAAAGAAGACCTTAGTATTCAAAATAGATACTTAAGATTTATTAGTAAGTAACTTTCCCAGGGAGGAGATCAATGTCAGATAATTTTAAAGCACTAGTTATTAATCAAGAAGGTGAAAATTTTACCCGAGAGGTAAAGTCAATAGATAAATCATTTTTAAAGCATGGTGATGTTACTGTAAAAGTAGATTATTCAGATTTAAACTATAAAGATGGAATGATTTTGAAAAATGGTGGTCGTCTTGTTAAAGAATTTCCACATATTCCAGGCATAGATTTTTCTGGTACTGTTCTTGAAAGTGAAAATCAAAAATTTGAAACTGGTGATGAAATAATTTTAACTGGATGGAGAGTTGGAGAAGCTTTTTTTGGTGGATACTCTCAGATAGCAAAAGTTAATGCCGATTTTTTAGTTAAGAGACCTTCAAATCTAACTAGCAAACAGGCTATGATGCTAGGAACAGCTGGCTTTACATCTTTAATGAGTGCTTTTGCTATTCAAGCTAGAGAGGAAATTTTATTAGGCGATAAAGTAAATGATGTATTGGTTACTGGAGCTACCGGTGGGGTGGGAAGTGTAGCGGTAATGGCTCTTACTAAATTAGGATACAATGTAACAGCTGTTACAGGAAAAGATTCTAAAACAGATTATTTAAAATCGTTAGGAGCAAAAAATGTTGTTAATAGAGCTGATTTTGACAAAGATCCAAGACCTATTGATAAAGGATTGTGGGATGGTGTTGTTGATACAGTAGGAGGTAAAATTTTAGCTAATGCAATAGCTCAAACTAGATCAAATGGAATTATAGCTGTTTGTGGTAATGCAAATAGTAATGAACTAAATACAAATTTATTACCATTCATGCTAAGGGGAATTAAAGTTTGGGGAATGGACTCAGCAAATTGTAGCATTAAAAGAAGAGAATTTATTTGGGCAGAAGCAGCAAAGCTTGTTGATTTTGAAGTTCTTGAAAAATCAATCTTAACTGTAAGTTTAGATGAATTGTTAGAAACATATCCAAAAATTTTAAAGGGTGAAATTTCAGGAAGAGTTTTGGTAGATTTAAATAAATAGATGGATTGGGATAAATTAAAAATATTCCACGCAGTTGCAGAAGCAGGCAGTTTTACTAACGCAACAATAAACTTAAATTTAAGTCAATCTGCAATAAGCAGACAAATTCAATCATTAGAACTGGATCTTAAAGTACAACTCTTTGAAAGACACGCAAGAGGTCTTACTTTAACAGAAAATGGTGAATATTTATTTAAAACAGCTCACGATGTAATCAGCAAACTAAAAGAAGTTGAATCTACACTGGGAGATCAAAAAAATAAACCAACAGGTAAATTAACAATTACAACTGTTAGAAGTTTTGGTACTCACTGGTTAACACCTCGTATCCAAGAGTTTATGACTTTAAACCCTGAAATAGAAATTGAATTAATTTTTGATGATAAGGAGTTAGATTTAAGTACTAGACAAGCAGATATAGGTATTTTCATGAGAAGACCTAAGCAGCTTAATTATATCCAAAAAAAATTAGTAGATATTAAATATTATATTTATGGATCTAATAAATATTTAGAAAAATATGGAATGCCCAAAACAATCTCAGACCTAAATAAACATAAATTCATTTCATTTGGTAAAGGGGCACCATCTCCCGTCTACGATCCAGATTGGGCTTTAAAACTTGGAATTAAAGATTCTAAAAAAAGAAAACCAGTAATGAAAGTTAATAGTGTTATGGGTTTACTTTTAGCTGTTGAAGCTGGCGTAGGTCTAGCGGCGCTTCCTGAATATTTAGTTACAAATTCAAACAATGTAATAAAAGTACTTCCTAATTCAGAAGGGCCCATAACAGAGGCTCACTTTGTCTACCCTCAATCACTTAAGAACACTGCAAGAATTACTGCTTTTAGGAACTTTTTATTCAGTAAAATTGGTGACTGGAAGTCTTAATTAGAATTATCATTAACATAAACTGAAACACCTCTAGAATTAATATCTACATCAAATTTTTTATGTAAAGGTGGAAAAGCTCTTTGTGGACAATCTAATCTATCACAAGTTCTGCAAGATACACCGATAGGTATTTCAGTCGTTTTGTCACTAACATTAATATTTTCAGTGTACACAAAGTCTTTTGCGTATTTTGCATCACAACCAAGACCAATTGATAATATACTTTTTGATTGACCAAAACGTCCTACACCTTTTTCAACTGTTCTTGCAATACAAACATATTTTTCACCATTAGTCATTTTACTAACAGCTGCTTGAATTACACCAGGTCGGGTGAATGCTGAATAAACATTCCATCTAGGACATGCACCGCCATATCTTGGTATATCAATTCCTGATAATGAAAATCTTTTTGAAATATTTCCTGCCATATCAACTCTTAGCATGTGAAAAGGAATTCCAGGTAATTTTGGATCTTGTAAGCATGTTACACGGTGAGCAACTTGCTCAAAAGAAGTTGCAAACGTATTTTGTAATAACTCTAAATCATATTTTAATTTTTTACATTCAGCATGAAAAGGTTTGTAGGGCATTAAAATTGCTGCACCGCAATAATTTAATAAAGCAACTTTTGTTAATTTTGTTGATTCTTCCGAAGGAAAAGAAAATTTAGATAGATAATTATCAATATCTTTCATTGCACCTTCTTGTGCAATTTGAGCTGCTGCATGAAGTTTTTTTGTTTCTAATGAACTATAATCACTTAATAGAAGTTCTTTTTTATTTTTATTATAAATTTTAGAAAAAGGCTTTCCCTCTTCTGGTAAAATATCTTTAACTGTAATTGAATATTCTTTATTTAAATACTCACATAATGCAATATATCGAGTTCTGTTATTTTTTTGAATTTTATCAAAAACTTTATTTGCAAACTCTTCTAATTTCGGAAAATAGTTTTTATGCTCTTGAAGAAAGTCAGATATTACCTCACCAGGAAATGAGTTTTTTCTATTATCAACTATTTTTCCAGAAATTTTTTCTATTTTATTAATTAGTTCATGATCTTTCTTTTTAAGAATATCTCCCAATCTCACAAGAGCTCTACCTATCTTAGGATTCGTTCCAACAAGGTCTTTAACTTCAGGACCAAGAATATCTAGGTCTTCAAATAATTCATCATCTAGAATTTCTGAAATAGTATTTTCTAAATTAACATCTGATTTTGATGTTAAGTCTGAGAGTTGGATATTTAATTTTTCACAAACCTTAAGTAATAAATCTCCATCTATTTTTCTTTTTCCACTTTCAATTAAGTTTAAATAACTCGGAGAAATACCTAGATCTTCTGAAAGTTTGTTTGCTTGTAGTCCTAACTGTCTTCTAAAAGCCTTTATTTTAGGACCAATTTTTAAATCAATTTGACTCATAAGCTTTATTAGTAAATTTTGTAAATTTAAATTTACAATAAGTTTCTTTGTTTTACAAGGTTTTTAACGATTTAATTAGATTTTGTAAATTTTGTAAATTATAAAGTTTACATGAACGATAAAAATATAAATAAAAATCAAGAAAATCAAAGAGAAATTAACGAAAACAACAATCAGAATCAATTTAGTCAATCAGGTATTTACCTAAGAGACGATCATTGTGATTGGGGTTCTAGTGGGATGAATGAATTCACTCAAGAATTTAGTGAAAAAAAATAAGTCCTCTTAACGTTAATTTGCACACGATTTAATTTTCTTAATACATAATCTAGAAAGACCTACCTATGAGCTCAGAAGCTAAAGTTTCATACGATTTAAAAAGATTTTTAGGAATCAAAAAAGACTATACTCCAGAAGAAGTAGAACGATTAAAAGGTTCTATCAAAATTGAATATTCGATGTGTAAGCATCAATCTAAAAAATTATGGGATCTATTAAATTCAGAAAATTATATTAATACATTGGGTTCACTCTCTGGAAATCACGCTATTCAACATGCCAAAGCCGGATTAAAAGCAATTTATTTAAGTGGATGGCAAGTAGCAGCTGATGCAAATACTGCTGGTGAAATGTATCCTGATCAATCTTTATACCCATATGATAGTGCTCCAAAATTAGTTGAGTCGATGAATAATGCTTTAATAAGAGCAGATCAAATTCAACATATGGAATTACATGATGGTGACATGAAATCAAAAGATAGAACAGATTATATGCTACCAATTATTGCAGATGGTGAAGCAGGATTTGGTGGCCCATTAAATGTTTTTGAATTAACAAAAAAATTCATTAAAGCAGGAGCTGCAGGAGTTCACTTTGAAGATCAACTAGCTAGTGAAAAAAAATGTGGTCACATGGGTGGAAAAGTTTTAGTTCCAACTGGTACTATGATTAAAAATTTAAAAGCTGCAAGACTTGCTGCCGATATTGCAGATGTGCCTTTGATAATTTTAGCAAGAACTGATGCTAATGCTGCAAAATTAATTACGAATGATTTTGATGAAAATGATAAACCATTCTTGACAGGAGAAAGATCTCCTGAAGGTTTTTATTATGTTAAGCATGGAATTGAACAGGCTATCTCAAGAGGTTTAGCATACGCACCTTATTCAGATTTAATTTGGTGTGAAACAGCGACACCAAACTTAGAAGAAGCAAAAAAGTTTGCAGACGCAATTCATGAAAAGTTTCCTGGTAAATTATTAGCTTACAATTGCTCTCCCTCGTTCAATTGGAAGAAGCATTTATCAGATGCAGAGATTTCAACATTCCAACAAAAGATTAGTGAGATGGGTTATAAGTTTCAATTTATTACCCTTGCTGGATTTCACACTCAAAATATTGCAATTTTTGAACTTGCGGAAAAATATAAAACTGAAGGAATGACTGCTTATTCTAAAATCCAAGAGCTTGAGTTCGCTAGAGAGAAGGATGGTTACACAAGTGTTAAACATCAAAGAGAAGTTGGAACATCTTATTTTGATGCAGTTTCAAATACTATAAGTAGTGGAAAAAGCTCTACAACTGCTATGGCAGGCTCTACAGAATCTGAACAGTTTTAATTAGTCTTTACTTAAACTTTAAATATGTTCTAATATTTAAATGATCTTAAGTGGAATACTTTTAATCATTTTCTATATTTCTCATCAATATATTGTTGCTTGGATTATCTATTATAATAACAGCGATAAGAGATTTGGTAATTCTATTTGGCGTTGGACTTATGATTATAAAGTTATTGGTGAAAGAGATATTTCAGATCTTGATGATAAGCCCTTTGTAAGAAAAAGAAGGATTAGAAATCGCACAGTTACCTTAATGTATTGTAATTTTTTTACAGGTTTTGTTATCTCCCTGTCTTTTGTGAGTAATTTGCTTATCCTGATATTATCTTAATTAAACCATACAAAATGCGACATTTAGTGCGATTGATAATCATTCGCAATGCTAATAATAAGCATTCTAATCTAATTAAATCAACAAAACGAAAGACAAACAATGAAAAAACTTACAATTATTGCATTTTTTATGGCTTTATTTGCAGACATGACATTTGCTGCTGAAGTTAATGTATTCAGCGCAAGACATTACGATTCAGATATTCAGCTTTACAAAAAATTTACAGCAAAAACTGGAATTAAAGTAAACGTTGTATCTGGTAAAGATAAGGCTCTTCAAAAAAGAATTACTGAAGAAGGTACTGATTCAAAGGCTGACCTTTATATTACTGCTGACGCAGGAAGATTAGGTGCATTCGCTGCAAAAGGAATGTTCCAAAATTCTATGACTGCTGCAATTAAAGCTGCAGTTCCAGCAAACTTTAGAACTGCTAAATGGACTGGAATAGCTAAGAGAGCAAGAATTATGTATTACTCACCAGAAAGAGTAAACGCAAATGAGCTTAACGGTATGACTTACGAAGGTCTTGCTGATCCCAAATGGAAAGGTAGAGTTGTTATAAGAAAATCTAACAATATCTATAACCAATCTCTTGTTGCGTCATTAGTAAAAAACAATGGTAAAGCAGAAACTTGTTCTTGGGCAAAAGGTGTTGTGGCTAACATGGCTAGAGACTCTAAAGGAAATGATAGAGCTCAAATTTTAGCCGTAGCCGCAGGTGAAGCTGATCTAGCAGTAGCTAACACATACTACTATGCTTTGATGCTATCTGGAAAAAAAGGTGCTGAACAACAAGCAGCTGCTAAAAAAGTTTTACCTTTTTTCCCTAACCAAGGAGATAGAGGAACTCACATGAACATTAGTGGAGGAGGAGTAATTAAAACGGCACCAAATCCTGATAATGCAAAAAAACTACTTGAGTTTTTATTAACTAAAGAAGCACAAGAACACATAGTTAATAATACATTTGAATATCCAATGATTGATGGTGTTGAGCCTCATGCATTAGTTAAACAAATGGGTCTTGGATACAATCAAGATTTAGAAACTAAAGTTGCTAATTATGGAAAACAACAAGCTACGGCACTAGAGTGTATGTTAGCTGCAAGTTGGAAGTAATAAGTTAGTGAAAAAGAATTTATTTAATATTGATTTAGATAAATCTTCTGACATAAATTGGTCTCAATCTCTGAAAGCTTGTGATCCATGTGCAGCAGAGTGTAAAAAAATCAATAGAAAAATAAATAATAGAAAATTATCAGATATTGAAGATAAAGAGGTTGCACATATTCTCTCTCCTTTTAATACATAATTTTCTTTTTAATGATTGTGCTCATAGCTCTACAAAAGGTATTTACCCTACCTAATTTAACTATGAGCACTAAAAAATTCAAATGCAAGTAATTCAATTAAACAAACACTTAAAAAACAACAGGAATAGAATGATAGAAGGAAAAAAATGTTCAAATATAGTTTTGAAAACAAGAAAAATTGGAAAGTGGGTTGATGTAAGTACTGATGAAATATTAAAAGGTAAAAAAATAATACTATTTTCATTACCAGGTGCATTTACACCAGTATGTTCTGAAAAACAGTTACCAGGATTTGAAGAAAATTATGATAAATTGTTAGGTTTAGGAATTAATGAGATTTATTGTATTAGTGTTAATGATGGCTTTGTTATGAATGCATGGGCTGATCAACAAAAATTGAGAAAAGTTAAGGTATTACCTGATGGAAATGCTGATTTTACAAGGGCAATGGGCATGTTAGTTGACAAAAAACATGTTGGTTTTGGTCAAAGAAGCTGGAGATATTGTACGATTATTAATGATGGCATAGTTGAAAAATGGTGGCAAGAGGACGGTATGAATAATGATGGAAGTGATCCTGATCCATATGAACAAACAACGCCAGAAAACTGCATAGAATATCTATCTAAACAATAAAAGCTGAAAACTTAAAGCGTATAAGAAATTTTTAAGAATTAGCTCTATAATCTCTCTCTCAAATTGGTTTTAGAGTTGGTATTGACTTCCCTTGGTAACAAGGGAAGTTTCTTAAAAATAATTATTAAGGTAATATAAAATATGGGATTTGGAAAAATAAATATTTGGTATGTAGCATCTCTATTTATTTCTTTAGTAGTGGCAGCTCCAATTTTAACAGTATTCAGTAGTTTTTTTGAAACCACTGGAAACTATAGTTTAATTTTAAAGAATACTTTTCTTTACGATTACATTTATAATTCCTTAGTACTTTTAATAGGTGTTTTATTTTTAACATTTATAATTGGTGTTGGATGTGCTTACTTAGTTTCATTTTATAATTTTCCAGGTGTAAATTTCTTTAAATGGTCTTTGATCTTATCTTTTGCTGTCCCAGCATATATTTACGCATATTCCTTAACTGCTTTTTTTGAAAATTATGGAACAGCTTTTTCAATTTTAAAAAATTTATTTGGAGAAGGGAATTATAATTCTCATATTCCTAAATTTGATGGAATGACTGGTGCTATAATTTCAATATCATTTTCATTATTTGGTTATGTTTATGTTTTAACCAGAACATCATTTCACTATCAGTCACAAAATTTAATAGAACTTGGAAAAAATCTTGGCTTTTCTAAAAAAAAATCTTTTTTTAAAATAATACTTCCTTCCGCAAGACCTGCTATCGTTGCTGGTCTGTCGTTAGTTGCAATGGAAACTTTGTCGGATTTTGGATCTGTATCTTTTTTTGGCATATCCACTTTTACTACAGGAATCTATAATGCTTGGATTTCTTTTGATGATCTTACTCTTGCTAACAGATTATCATTTTACCTATTAATTTTTATTCTTGGATTGTTTATCTTGGAAAATTTTTCAAGAAAAAAAGCCCAGTATCACACATCTTCTAAGGGTGGATTTAAATCTAAATCAGTTATCAATTTAAGTGGATATAAATCATTTTTAGCATTTTCTTTTTGCATGTTAGTTTTTTCTATAAGTTTTTTATTTCCCGTTCTACAAATGCTTTATTGGACAATTATTTTTCCAAAAAATTTAGCTGATTTGGATTTAATTAACTTATTTTCAAATACTATAATTTTAGTAATTTTATCTAGCTGTTTGTTAATTGCCTTAGCTTTTATTTCAAATTATGGGAATAGAGTTTCTAAAAGTAAATTTTTAGAAGCACTAACTACATTTTCAATATCAGGATATGCAATACCAGGGATTATTTTAGCGGTAGCATTCATTACCTTTATCTCATGGTTTGACAGTAGTATTCTAGGTCAATTTGAAATGAACAGTATAAAGCCAATTTTTATAGGCTCTATTCTTGGCCTAGTTTTGGTATATTTTATTAGATTTTATTCATTAGCAAGCAATGGAATTAAATCAGGATATTTAAAAATTAATTATTCCATTGATGAAGGTGCATATCTGCTTGGATATTCTAAATTCAAGACATTCAAAAACATACATGTCCCATATCTAAAAAACTCAATTTTATTGATAGGAATTTTATTAGCCATTGAAATCATTAAAGAGTTACCAATTACGCTAATTATGAGACCATTTAATTTTGAAACTTTTGCAACAAAGGCTTATATCTATGCTTCTCAGGATTTATTAGAGGCCGCAGCAGCCCCATCATTATTTCTTATAATTATTGCAAGTTTCTTTATATTAATTACATCTAAATATATCCTTAAAGACTAAAATTATGACAAAAAATTTTCTAGAAATTGATAATGTAACATTTACCGCTAGTGCACAAAACAAAGTAAGCAATGTCTCATTAACTATTGAAAATCAGGGAGACATTATCTGTTTATTAGGTCCATCTGGAATTGGTAAAACTACAATTCTTAGAACAATTGCTGGTTTAGAGAAAATTAATTCTGGAAAAATTAAATTAAAGAATAAATTACTTTCCTCTAAAGATATCCATGTGGAACCTGAAGATAGAAACATATCAATGGCCTTTCAAGATAACTCACTTTTCCCTCATTATAATGTTTTAGAAAATATAAAATTTGGTGCAGAGAGAAATAAAAAGAAGAAAAAAGGATTAAATATAAATGAGATAATTAAATTTCTTCATATTGATCATGTAGTTGATAAATTTCCACATCAAATAAGTTCTGGTGAAGCGCAAAGAGCCTCTTTAGCCAGATCTTTATTATCTAACCCAGACTTATTATTATTAGATGAACCTTTATCAAATGTAGATCAAAGTTTTAAAGAAGAAATTCAAGTTAAGTTGAAACAAATTTTAACTGAACAAAAAATAACAACAATCATCGTTACACATGACTCGTATGAAGCTTTTTACTTGGGTACAAAATGTGGAATAATTCTTGATGAGCAATTAAAACAATTTGATGATCCGTATAATGTTTATCATTTTCCAAATTCTGTAGAGGTGGTTAACTTTTTGAATAGAGGAATTTTAATTCCAGCAAAAGTTACCGGTGAAAACAGTTTAGAGAGTGCTGACTTAGGTACAATAACTGGTGATTTTATAAAACATTACCCAAAAGGATCTGAAGTTCAGCTTTTATTACAACCAGAAGATCTGGAACATGATGATCAGAGTAATTTAAAATTAGAAGTCGTTGATAGAAAATTTAGGGGAACAAATTTTATCTATACCCTTAAAACTATGAGTAATAAATTAATACCTGTCTTTGTACACTCTCACCATATTCATCAACACCAAGTAGATGAAAAATTTGGCATCAAGAGACCAATTAATATTGATCATATAGTTTGTTTCTAATACAAAACTTAACTTAAAATGAATGATAGATTAAAAACCTTATCTAGAGGAATAATTGACGTAAGTCCTTTAATGATACCTGTGGTTCCATTTGGAATTATTTATGGTGTTATTGGTATGGAATTAGGTTTGGGTGCGTACATGACATTTGGAATGTCTATTATAATTTTTGGTGG
Source organism: Candidatus Pelagibacter sp. Uisw_106 (assembly GCF_047724975.1). Classification (GTDB taxonomy): domain Bacteria; phylum Pseudomonadota; class Alphaproteobacteria; order Pelagibacterales; family Pelagibacteraceae; genus Pelagibacter. The sequence goes on along the minus strand of NZ_CP159819.1, from coordinate 821,553 downwards.
AGCCTCTCAAATAGTTTTACTTCAGTTATTTTCAGGCGGAGCTTCATCTTTAGTTGCAATAACTTCTGTTGGTGCGGTAAATTCTAGACACTTATTATATGGGGCAGTTTTTTCAGAATATTTATCTCATTTAAAATTAACGTGGAAAATAATTTTGTCTTACGTGTTAATTGATCAAGCATTTGCTGTCTCAAATACTTATTTTAAGAAGAATAAAGAAAATGAATTTAAACATTACCACTTATTAGGTGCTGGCTTTACCTGTTGGATAGTTTGGCAAATATCAACAGTGTTAGGTATTGTTCTAGGATCAGTTATACCTGAAGAGTTAGGTTTAAGTTTTACTATTTCTTTAACCTTTTTGGCCTTGTTAATTAATGATTTTAGAAAATTTAAAAATATTATTGTGATGTTGGTATCAGGCATTGTTGCAACTATTGGCTACAATACAATACCATTTCAAGCATATATTATCGTTGCAGCCATAGCTGCTTTACTAATTGCTACATTATTAACTTTGATAACTTTAAAGAAAAATTAATGCATTGGTCGACAATTATTTATTGTGGAATTATTACTTATCTAACAAGGTTTTCTATGATTTTTTTATTAAAAGAGGACATATTAAACGATAAGACAAAAAAAATACTTTCTTATGTACCTTCTGCAATTTTTCCTGCAATAATCTTTCCACCAATATTTCTAGATAGTGCAGGCGCAATAGATATTGAAAATAATCCAAAAATATTAGCTTCTATATTTGCAATAATTATTGGTTATTTTAGTCGAAGTATTATTGCCACAATATTTGTGGGACTTATTTCTTATTGGTTTTTGATTTTTGTATATTACCAATAGAAAAACTTATAATTAAACCTCTAATGTTTCATAAATTTAAAGTCAGCAACGATTTACTTGGCATATTTTATATGCTTTTATGTCAATTCTCATTTGCAACAAATGATGCTTTTGTAAAAGTTATTTACGAAAACTATGATGAGATATTTGTTTTAAACCAAATCATTTTTATTAGGGGTATTTTTACATTACTTTTCATTTTATTATTTCTTTACATTAAGAAAGAACTTAATTTTAAATTAATCTTTACTTCAAATGAATTAAGAGTGAGAGGCATTTTAGAATCCTTAGCAGCTTTATTTTTTTTTATTGGTATTGCTCTATTACCCTTTGCAAATGTTTATATTTTATTAAGCATGGCACCAATTTTATTAACTGCATTTAGTGCAATATTTTTAAGAGAAAAAGTTAGATGGAGAAGATGGAGTGCAGTGTTATTGGGTTTTGTTGGTGTGGTGGTGGTAATTAATCCTGGAAAATTAGAGACTAGTTATTATTTTATCTTTCCTATAATTGCAGCAATTATGCTTTCGATTAGAGACATGTATACAAAAAATTTTAAAAAAGATTACCCCAGCCTACAAATTGCATTTATGACCTGTTTTGTTGTTACGGCTCTTTTTGGCTTGTTAAGTATTTATAAATTTTATGATTTTAGTTTAAAGGATATATTTATTTTATTTATTGCTGCTTTTTTTCTAGCATTAGGCTACATTTTTTCAATAGCAACAATCAAAATCGCACTAGTTTCTGTCACATCAACATTTAGATATTCAGTTATTTTATGGGGAATATTATATGGATATTTTTTATTTGATGAGGTGCCTTTAACTAATACTTATATAGGAGCTTTAATAATTGTTATTAGTGGATTAATTATTATTTCAAGACAAAAAAAGATTGGGGTTATAAAATAAAATCAAAATCTTGTTAATCGAACTTTTAAGACATATGATTAAAATATGAAAAAAATATTAATTATAATTTTTGCATTATTTACATTTAAAGCTTTTGCGGTCGATAAAAGCACAACTTTTAATAATGAAATTTTTCAAAAGGCTCAACTTGAAGGAAAAACAGTTGTTATTAATTCTTGGAATGAAACTTGTACAACTTGTAAAGTGCAGATAAAAATTCTAGATCAAGCTGAAAAAAAATTTAAAAATGTTCTTTTTTTAAGTTTTGAGCAAACCAAAGATAAAGATATAGCAAAACAATTAGGTATTGATTATTGGACTACTATTGTTGTTTATAAAAATAATAAAGAAGTACAGAGAAGCATTGGCCAAATGGATAAAGCTAAAATTTACGAATTAATAAAATCTTAATCTCGAATAATAAAGCCTATTAATGATTATTTGACGATCCAAAAAATTATATTTATTATATAAACCAAAATACCATAAAACAAGAACATGAGGATTTTGTCTTTTCCTGTTTTTTCTTCCCAGTTCAATTTAAATAATACTGATGGAGAAGCTACCAATAGGATAATCCCAATTACAATTACAAGTAATGATAAAATTATAAATACATTCATAATTAAATTTATTTAATCAATTCTAAACCAGCTTGTTTCCAGTTTTTTAGACCACCAATTAAATGTAAGCATTTATTATATTGATAAGACTTTGATATTTGTACTGCCAGAGTAGATCTTTGACCAATAGCACAATAAAACAAAATTTTATTATTCTGTAATTTAGTTTTATTTTTATTTAAGTAATCATTAATTTCTGGGAAAGAAACTCTTATACTATTTTTAATCTTTCCAATTTTATCTAGTTCATTTTGCTCTCTAAGATCTATTAAAATTATATCTTTTTCTAATAAACAATTTTTAAACTCATTAGGTTCAATCCCGTTATTAACTTTTTGTTTATCAAGATCTATTCCAAGTTTTAAATTATTAGGAACTGCTACATCCATTAATTTAGGGTCAGGTAAATTAAGATTATTCATAATTTCTATATATTCATTAACTGACTTTACTTGCAGTCGTGGGTTAAATTTTTTTTCTTCTAAAATGGTACTTACAGTATCCCCTTTATAATCATGAGCTGGATACACCAAAGTTTCATCAGGTAATTTTAATAATTTATTAAAAATAGAATTATAAGAATCTCGTGGATCACCATTTTGAAAATCAGTTCTTCCAGTTCCTCTAATCAATAGTGTATCACCAGTAAAAACCCTATCATTCATCAAGAAACTAAAACTTTCTGATGTATGACCTGGTGTGAATAAAGCTCTAAATTCTAGACCATCAATTTCGATTAATTCTTCATCTGATACTTGCATAGATACAACATCTACTGGTGTTTTATCACCCATAATTGTTACACAATTTGTTTGATCTCTTAGTTCTGCAATCCCCGAGATATGATCTGCATGTATGTGTGTATCTATTACTTTTACTAATTTTAAATCTAACTCTTTTAATATCTGTATATATCTTTCAACATTTTCTAATACAGGATCAATGATTAAAGCCTCCCTACCTTTAGCGGAAGCAATTAAATAAGTGTAGGTACTTGAACTCTTGTCAAATAATTGACGAAATAACATTTGAATACATTATCATTATATTGAGAATAGTAGAATCTATTTAATAGTACCAAATCTTAAATAAATTTTATCTAAATAATAAAATAGAGATAACGCTCTTAACACCATGAACAAACACAAGGAAATCCATATTCCAGTATTGCCCATTATTTTTGTTAAATATAAAGATATTAATAAATAAGAAAATACTGAGAAAATCATCGCATTTCTAAGTTCTTTTGTTTGTGATGCACCAATAAATATTCCATCAAATTGATAACAAAAAGATGAAATTAAAGGCATCAGTATTAGCCATATCACATAAGATGAGCTTAAATTTCTAATACTTTCAATATCAGACATTAATGCAATGACGTACTTGTTAATAAAAAAATAAATTATTGAAATAATTAATCCGGTAAGTGCACTTAAAATAAAAGAGTTTTTAACAATCTTTTTAAATAAATTTATATCTTTTTTACCCAAAGAATATCCAACCATACCCTCAGTTGAAAATGCGTAAGCATCAAGAATGAAAGCAGACAAAAAAACTAAGTTAATTAAGATGGCATTGGCTGCAATGTAGTCTTCACCAATTCGGCTCCCGAGGTAAGTAAACCAAAAAAATGAAAAGGTTAATAATATAGTTCTAATAAATATGTTTAGATTAATATTAAAAATATTCTTAAGTTTATTAAGATCTATTAATTTATTAATGTTGATATAAATTTTAGACATTTTATTTAGATACCAAAATGTATAACCTAGAAAAGTTGTGGATATTAAAAGTGCTGAGAATAAAGTCCCATAAGCAACCCCTTTAATATTTAAATTAAATTTTGAAACTAAAATAATACTTAAAATTATATTTAGAATTGAAAAAAGACCAACGGCTAAACTTGAGATTTTGGTCTTTTGTAATCCAACAAATAAACCAGTTATAATGTAAAGTGTTAACTCACCAGGTGCTGAATAAATTCTTATTTGAAAGTAATCCTGATAAAATTGCTTAGTAGTGTCTGATAAATTAAAGATACCCACACTTTGATTGAATATATAACTTTGTAATAAAATTAAGATCAATGAAATTAGTAAAACAAAAACTAAATTTCGAACAACAATATTAAATATTTCTGTGTAATCTTCTTTACCATAAGCTTGTGAAACTAAACCAACAGTCCCCATTCTTAAAAAACCAAAGCTCCAAAAAATCATAGAAAATAAATTAGCAGCAACAGAAGTTGCTGATAAATATGATAAATTACCGAGATTACCCATTAAACCAGTATCAATAATACCAACCATTGGAATGGCTAAATTTGCAAAAAAAATAGGAATAGATAATTTTAAAATATATTTAATTGAGGGGTTTTGCATTTAAGCAATAAACTTAAGTATAGATTTAGCAGGATTTGTTTTTTTAATCCAATCTTGAGGAATACCTTTTATACCTTTGTAAGCTGCAAAATAAGCACCAACAAAATTAGCACGCGAACAATTACATCCACCAGCTTTAATTGTTTTAATAATGGCAGTTTTAAAACTTTTAGAGGTGATAATTGCATGTATTGCACCATTAAAAGTACCTGGATAACTACATGCCTTACCAAATTTTTTTACAACGAAATTGTGTGGTTTTGACTTTATTTTTTTAACTTTTTTGATGTTTTCAATAACATTTTTAAAATATTTATTTTTTATATTTTTTCTTAAAAAACTATTAATTGGATCCTTGTCTCCTTTATCAGCTAAATCAATAATCTTAAGTTTTGCCAAAGCAAATTGTTCACTAATTTTACCATTAGCAACCGTTCTTATAATTTGTTTAGTTTTTTGGTCAGAATTGTTTGAAAAATAAAAGGGTAGACTTGCGCAATATCCATCAGACTCGTTAACTTTAGTCCCACCTGTGATGGTTTTTTTTAATTTAATATTTTTAATGGTTTCTAAAATATTTTGATGAATCCATGGGCCTTTCATGGCTGTTTTCCATTTAATCTTTTTGTATTTTTTTCTTAAAGATAAATTTTTCCAGTACTTTGAACCTGGGCCAAAATTTTTGACAATATTTTTTTTAAAAAGTTTAACAACTTCTTTATGGTTGGTAGTTTTTGTTAATGTTTTAAACATAACCTGACCTACATCGTTGTATCCAGAAATTTCACCTGTTTTAATAGAGTAGAATGGAGATCTATTTTTCCTAAAGAAAGCAATATTCTTTTTTCCTTTAATATAAGATTTAAGTTTTTTTTCATCATAGACCCAATGCAAAGGTCTTGCTGCTGCATCTGCAACAGTTGCGCCAAGAAATATATGTAATTTATTTAACATCAATAACTAATACTTTATTTAAATATAAGTTAAAATGTTTTAAATTAAGTAATGTTAAGTTTTAAAAATTGGGACAACAAAACTTGGATTTCATCTACAAAATATATCCAGTCCTTCAATAATTTTTTACTAAAACAAAAAAAATTAACTAAACACTCAAAATTTTTAGATATTGGATGTGGTCGTGGCAAGATAATGGGCTCATTATCCTCTAAACTCAAATTAATAAATAAGCCTATTGGAATTGATGTCGAAAATCATAAAGATTTTGACAAAAGAATTATATTTAAAAAAACAAATGCAATTAAATATCTTAGAAATAATAAAAAGAAATTTGATTTAATATTAATTAAACAAACTATTCACTTATTTAACTTAAAAGACATTAAGAAGATATTAAGCTATTCATACGCCAGTTTAGAAGTGGGAGGGATTATTTTAATTTTAACTTTAGATACCAAAAGTAATGAAATACCTACATTTTGTTTAATGAAACAAAAGCTTAAGCAATCATTTATAAGAGATAATTTTATTTGGAAAAAACTACTTCAGCTTGATATTAAAAAAAAGATCACCAAATTTAATTTTAAAGTTAATATTAAAAAAAATATTTACTCAAAGATGATAAAACAACGTTATATATCAACTTTATTAAAATTTAGCCCACTTCAAATTTCCGATGGTATTAAGGAGGTTGATCTTAAATATAAAAAAAATATTTCATTTAAAGATAAACTCAAATGTATAATATTTTTGAAAGTTTAAAGAATTCTCTTTAAAATATTTTCTCTTAAAAAAAATTTATGAAACAGTGCAGCTAAAATATGCAATGTAATTAATCCAATCAATGCATAATTAGCCAATACATGCATTGAATAAAACTGCTCAGAAAGTTCATAATTATAAGTTAAATTAATTTTTTTAAAAAAAATAACTAAGCTTTCACCATTAAATAGTTTTTTTAAGATACCTGAGGTTGTGACTGTTAACAAAGCCAAATATAATAATAAGTGATTTAATCTTGCTATAAATTTTTGTCCTAGAAAAGCACTTCCTTTAAAATCAGGAATTGGCGTTAATACTTTAAAGATCAGTCTTATTAAAGTTACGTAAAATATGATTAATCCAAATAATATATGATAATTTTCTATATCAACCCTAGTTTGATCAAAGTCTAAATCCACTAAATAAAACCCTAAAGGTATTTGAACTATTAATCCTGCGGCAGTTAGCCAGTGGAATAATTTACTAAGTAATCCATATTTTATTTTATTATTTAATATAGACATATTTAAATTAAACACATTATGACAATAATTAAAAATACTTTATTTTTTATATTTATATTATTTTATAGTTTCAGTGCTTTTTCTGAACAAACTGTAGAAGAGATTATTAAAGAAAGAAAATCTATTTTTAGTAAAAATTATAAAACCGCCAAAAGAGTTAACAGTCTTGCTTCTAATGGAGATATAAATGAAGCAAAAAAATTAATGATTGAAATGAGTGTTAATTATAAAAGATTATTAGATCTTTTTCCTGAAAATTCAAAAGTAGGGTTTGGAACAGAAGCTTTGCCTTCTATTTGGGAAAATAAAGATGAATTTAATTTATTAATGACAAAAGCTTCAAACAATATGATTGAGCTAACTTCTGTTATTGATGAAACAGAAGGTATGAAAGCAACTCTTGGAAAATATATGTGGAGTAGTTGTAAATCTTGTCACTCTAAATTTAGAGCTGAACATTAAGATTTAGTTGTTAGTATTTGAAAATTTTAATATTGTTAAATTATAAATGCCATCCGTATTACCAAAATCAGCAAAAGTAGTAGTTATAGGAGGTGGTGTTGCTGGTTGTTCTGTTGCCTATCACCTTGCAAAGTATGGTTGGAAAGATACGATATTATTGGAAAGAGATCAGTTAACTTCAGGAACTACTTGGCATGCAGCAGGTTTTGTTGGTCAACTAGGAGCCTCATCCACCATTACACGTCTTAGAAAATATTCTTTAAATCTTTATAAAGAATTAGAAAAAAAGACTGGATTATCAACTGGATTAAAACAAAATGGAGCAATCACAGTTGCAAGCACACCTGAAAGATTACAAGAATTATTAAGACAAGCAACAGCTGCACAATTATTTGATGTCAATGTTGAAAGCGTTAGTAGACAAAGAATAAAAGAACTCTATCCAGTTATAAATGATGATGACATTTTAGGTGGAGTTTATATGCCAGAAGATGGTCAGGCAGATCCTATAGGGGTTACAAATGTATTGGCTAAAGCTGCAAAGATGGAAGGGGCTCAGATATTTGAGAAAACTCCAGTTGAAAAAATATTGGTTAAAGATAAAAAAATTGTTGGCATTCAAACTAAATTTGGCAAAATTGATTGTGAATACGTTGTAATTGCAACCGGGATGTGGTCGAGGCAAATTGGAGAAGATATTGGTGTGAGTATTCCATTATATCCAAATGAGCATTTTTATATAATCACAGAACCATTAGATAAATTGCCTAAAAACTTACCAGTTTTAAGAGACTATAATTCCTGTCTTTATTTAAAAGAAGATGCTGGGAAAATGTTAGTTGGAATATTTGAACCTAATGCAAAACCTGCCTTTAAAGACAAAGGGGTTGTACCAGAAGATTTTTCGTTTGGAGAATTTCCAGATGATTTTGATCACTTTGAACCTTATTTGGAAAAATCATTTCAAAGATTACCCATGTTAGAAACTGCCGGAATTAGAAAATTTTTTTCAGGACCTGAATCTTTTACACCTGATACTCAATATCTTTTAGGAGAAACCTCTGAAGTTAATAATCTTTTTACATGTTGTGGATTTAACAGTATCGGCATAGCAAGCTCTGGGGGTGCGGGTAGAGTTACTGCTGAATGGATGATCAATGGATACATGAACGAAGATTTATTTTCACTTGATATTAAAAGATTTCAAAAATTTCATTCATCTAAAAAATTTATTATGGAAAGGGTAACGGAAACACTTGGTGATTTATATGGAATGCACTGGCCTTATAAACAGCATAACACTTCAAGAAATCAAAGACTATTACCCTATCATGAAGAATTAAAAAAAGAAGGAGCGTGCTTTGGTGTATCTGGTGAATACGAAAGACCTATGTGGTACGCAAAGAATAATGAAAAAGCAGAATACAAATACAGCTTTGATTATCAGAATTGGTATCCTTCAGTTGAATTTGAAACAAAAAATACAATTACAAATGTTGGTTTGTATGAGCTCTCTCCTTTTTCAAAATACGAAATAAAAGGAGAGCAAGCGCTCAGTGAACTACAAAGAATATGTACAGCTAACATTAAAGATGAAATAGGTAGATCAACATATACACAAATGCTGAATGAGGCAGGAGGAATTGAAACAGACTTAACAGTTATTTGTATTGATAAAAATCATTTTAGAATAATAAGTTCAGCTGCAACAAGAACTCATGATAAAGCCCATATTATAAAACATTTATCACCAAATTTAGAGTTTAAAGATATTACTGATGATCTAGTTTGTTTAGGAATTTTTGGACCAAAAAGTAGAAATTTAATTTCAAAAATTTCAAATGATGATTTTAGCAATGAAACACTGAAATTTGGTTGTGGAAAATTTGTAACCCTTGGTTCAAAAAAAGTTTGGGCTCAAAGATTGTCTTATGTTGGTGAATTAGGATTTGAACTTTATATGGAAAATAATGATGCTAAAGAAATTTATCAATTAATTATTGATGAGGGAAAAAATCATAATTTATCTCATTGTGGGTCACACGCAATGGATACCATGAGAATGGAAAGTGGTTTTTTACACTGGGGTCATGATATTTCTCCAGAAGAAAATCAATATGAAGCGGGATTAAATTTTGCAATTAGTTACAAAAAAGAAATCAACTTTATTGGCAAAGAAAGCTTATTAAAAATAAAAGATCAAAAATCAAATAGAAGATTTATTATGCTTTCACTAAAGAATAGTAAGCCAGGCACACCTCTATTATTACATGAAGAGCCAATTTATCTTGAAGACAAAATTATAGGAAGAACGACATCTGGGAATTATTCCTTTAATTATAAAAAAAACCTGTCTTTTGGATATGTAAGTTCATCACATTCAAATGAAGAACTTTCAAAAATGGATCTATATATTGAGGTTGCTAAAAAAAAATACCAAGCAATGGTAGAAATTACCCCCTTAAAAGATAGACAAGCTAGATTTTTATAATTTTAGTTGTGAAGCTAAATAATTGGTGATTAAATATTGATATGCGAAAAGTGTATTTTCATAATGGTAAGTCAATTGATCAAAATATAAATACAAAAAGATTATCTGAAGCACAGCACGTAAGTGAAAAACAAGTTGTTGATATCAACAAATTACTAAACAGAGTAAAAATAGATAAAAAAATTGAAACAAAACGAAAAATCATTTTTTATGGCTCCACTCTATTAGGACTATCTTTATTGGCAACTTTAATCACAGTCTTAAAGTAAACAACTCATTCAAATACTTGATTGCACTAAAATAAAAATCTATTATAAATCATCAATAATTAAGTGGCGGGGTAGCTCAGTCGGTTAGAGCGCAGGACTCATAAGCCTGAGGTCAGTGGTTCGATTCCACTTCCCGCTACCAGTTAATGTCCTGGAAAATCCATTAAGTTTTCGACCTTATAACCTTTTTTAACTAAATTATCAGATCCACCTAGGTCAAAAAGATTAATTGCAAAAACAAATGCAGCAATTTTAGCATTCGACATTTCCACTAGTTTAGCCGCAGCTTCAGCTGTTCCACCTGTTGCTATTAAATCATCTATAATTAAAATTGAGTCGTCTTTATCAATTGAATCTTTGTGAACTTCTATAGTTGCCGTTCCATACTCTAGTTCAAAATCAACAGAATGAGTTTCAGCAGGAAGTTTATTTTTTTTTCTAAACATAATAAAAGGTTTTTTAAGAAGATAAGAAACAGCAGAAGCAAATACAAACCCTCTTGATTCAATTGCAGCAATTTTATCTATTTTAAAATTTTTGGATCTCTCAATTATCTGATTGATGCATTCTTCAAATGCATCTGCGTCTTTAATTAAAGTTGTTATATCTCTAAATAAAATTCCTTTTTTTGGATAATCTGGAATAGACCTAATATAATCTTTTAAATTCATTATATTAATATATTTATATCTTTAGTAAAAAAAATCTATGGACAAATTATTCCTAGCAGCAATTAAAGAAGAAACGATTGGATTAGACTATTTTAGCCATGTTGGAGTTGGAAAAATAAATGCAACTTACAACACATTAAAGTTAATTAATATTCACAAACCAAAACTAATTATCAATTATGGTACAGCAGGAGCAATTAATACTAAGCTAAAAGGAATCGTTGAATGTACTAAATTCTATCAAAGAGATATGGATGTTAGAGGGTTAGATTTTGAATTAGGAGAGACACCCTTTGATAAAATTAAAGAAATTATTACATCAAAAGATGGTTATTCCTGTGGAACGGGAGATAGTTTTGTCAATAAAAAGATAGATATGGAAGTTGATGTGGTTGATATGGAAGCCTATGCTATTGCAAAAGTTTGTAAGTTAGAAAATATTGAATTTAAATGTTTTAAATACATATCTGATAATGCGGATGAAAATGCTGACAATGATTGGAATAAAAATCTAGCTCTAGGGGCCACTGCATTTACAAGCTTAATAAACACTCAGTTTTAATTTAATAAGTAAAATATCAAAAAATTCATTAATTGTTGAAAATTATCAATACACCTATATAAAATCTTCAAATTTAATATTAATAAAAAATTATAAGAGGGAATAATTTTTATGACTAAAGTAGGTGAACATATAACTTTAGACATCATAGGCACTACTCAAGAGTATGACCCTTCAGTCTACGAGAATGTAATACGTAAAATTGCAAAAGCTGCAGAAGTTACAATTCTTGAAATTTCAAAGTATAAATTTGAGCCTCAAGGTTTCACTATACTTGCTTTATTAGCTGAGAGTCACATCAGTTTTCATACGTTTCCAGAAAAAGGAATTATTAGTTTTGATTTTTTCACATGTGGAAAAGTAAGTCCCTCTATTGCATTTGATATTGTAAAAAAAGAATTCAAACATAAAAGAATTGTTACAAAAGCTTTCGATAGAGATACTAAGTCTTTGTATCATGACATTTACAGTTCGCCTGGATTACAAAAATCTTATGTAGTAAATGAGGTTTTAGAAGATTTTAAATCTAAAGTGGGTCAACATATTGAGATATTAGACCTAGAACAATTTGGTAAATCATTGTTCATTGATAACGAAATTCAAGTCGCAACAAATGATGAAGTTTTATATAGCTCAACATTTGTAAATGCTGCTTTAAAATTAAATAAAGACATGGGCACTGCTGCTATCATTGGTGGAGGTGATGGAGGAGTTGCAAGAGAGTGTATGTCTAAAGGTTTTGATTTTATAGATTGGTATGAACTTGATCCAGAAGTAGTTGAAGTTTGCAACAAACACCTTGGAAGCATTGGTAATAAATCAACAGAAAAAAATTCAGTTAAATGTATTTGGGGAGATGCTTTTGAAAGCATAAAATCTGTTGAAGATGATAAGTATGATAAAATTTTTGTAGATCTTAACGACGATCAGTTTTGCATAGATCTTGCAGCTAAAAATATGGATTCCTTGATTAGAATATTAAAGCCAAATGGAGTAATTACCGCTCAAGTGGGTAGCCAAGATAAGAAACCAGAGCAAGTAGAGAAATGGTTAGATGTTTTCAACAAGAATTTTGGAAATACAACTTTGGATAGGGTTTACATCCCAAGTTTTGACTGTTCTTGGAACTTTTCATCATCAATTAATCACTAAAAATTTCTTTTTAAATTATTAAAATTGTGAAATAAATCCTCATAATCATATGGAGGAAAAAATGAATATATTTAAAAAAACAATATTAAGTGTTCTTGCATCTTTATTATTAATCGGAAACGTTTACGCTGATAAAATAAAGATTGGAACAGAAGGTGCCTACCCACCATGGAACTCTAAGGATGCTTCAGGTGCTCTTATTGGTTTTGAGGTAGAGTTGGCAAAAGAGCTTTGTGCAATCATGAAATATGAATGTACTATCGTTGAACAAGATTGGGATGGAATGATTCCAGCTTTGTTAATGAGAAAGTTTGATGTGATCATGGCAGGAATGTCAATTACCGCTGAAAGACAAAAAACAATTACTTTTTCACAAGGTTATGCTGACGAAGTTGCAGCCCTTGCAGTAATGAAAGGTTCAAGTTTAGAGAGCATGGATACACCAGAAGGTATTAATTTAACTTTAGGTGGAAGTGCTATTAAAAAAACTCTTAAAACTTTAACAGCTGCGCTTGCTGGAAAAACTGTTTGTACACAAACTGGAACTATTCACCAAAACTTTTTAGAGTCTGGTGACGTAGGTAAAGTAAATGTTAGAACTTACAAAACTCAAGATGAAGTAAATCTAGACTTAACTTCTGGTAGATGTGATGTTGCATTAGCTGCAGCAGTTGCATTCACTGATTATGCGGATAAATCAGGAAAACCAGTAGTACTAGTTGGACCTACTTTTTCAGGTGGTGCTTTTGGTAATGGTGTTGGTGTTGGAATTAGACAAGGTGGAGATGATGCAATCGGTACAAGAGATGCAAAACTTCTTAAAGATTTCAACAAAGCAATTAACACTGCTAGAAAACAAGGAATCATCAGCAAATTAGCGATCAAGCATTTTGGCTTTGACGCTTCTATGTAAATAATATTTTGAAAAGGCGGCTATTTATTTAGTCGCCCTTTCGATATGGACCTTTTATCATTCGGAAAAACAGGCTGGGGAGACGAGTTGTTTTATGCAACTCTAATGACAATTGCAGTAGCAGTTACTGCAATGTTAATTGGTTTTTTATTTTCATTAATCTTTACGCCACTTAAATTATCAAATAATAAATTTCTAAATTTTATTGGCAATACGTACACAACAGTTATCAGAGGGGTTCCAGAATTATTAGTAATTTACCTTTTCTTTTTTGGGGGTAGTGGAGCAATAATGTATGTTGCTTCAATTTTTGGATACTTTGAATATATAGAAATTAATGCATTTATTACGGGTTCAGTTGCAATCGGCATTATATCTGGAGCTTATTCAACAGAAGTATTTAGAGGTGCTATTCAATCAATTGATAAAGGCCAATTTGAAGCTGCCAAAGTTTTAGGTGTTAGTAAATTTGTACAATTTTATAAAATAATTCTACCTCAAATGTTAAGATTAGCTATTCCAAACTTGAGTAATGTTTGGCAGATTACTTTAAAAGATACATCTTTAATATCAGTTACAGGTTTAGTTGAGATCATGAGGCAATCTTATATTGCAGCAGGTTCTACTAGAGATCCTTTATTCTTTTACTGTTTTGCAGCTGTTTTATATTTAATGCTAACATTTTTAAGTATGAAACTAATTAACAGACTTGAAGTTAAATACAGTAGAGGCTTTTAATGGATATTGATTTAATGTTAACAAGCTTGCCAAAACTACTTAGTGCTGCAGTTATAACTTTAAAATTATTATCAGCATCTTTAATTATTGGTTTATTTATTGGATTTTTATTTGCAGTTTTAAGATTAAACAAAAACCCATTTATAAATAAGTTTGCCTACGGGTATTCTTATTTATTTAGAGGAACTCCTTTATTGGTTCAAATATTTATAATTTATTATGGTCTTGGACAAATCGAATGGTTAAGATTAACTTTTCTTTGGGTTATATTAAAAGAACCTTATTGGTGTGCAATTATTGCATTTGCTTTAAATACGGGAGCTTATACTTCAGAAATTTTAAGATCTGCTTTTCAGACTATTAAACCTGGAATTATAGAAGCTGGTAAAAGTCTGGGGATATCAAATAAAATTATTTTATATAAAATTCAAATTCCAGTAGCGATTAGACAATCTTTACCAGCTTATGGTAATGAAATTATATTAATGATGAAGGGCACATCACTTGCAAGCACTGTAACATTAATGGATATTACGGGTGTTGCAAAACACATTGTATCAACCACCTACAAACCTTTAGAGGTGTTTCTTTTAGCGGGTGGGATTTATTTGTTTATGACTTTTACTATTCACAACTTGATAAAATATTTAGAAAAGAAATATAGTTTTCAATAATTTTTTTAGTCTAAATTAAGGTCACCACACTGAATTTCAGTAAATATACAAGTTGTGTAATGATAAGTTGTCTTGACGTCTTTTGCGACACCAATCACAGTACCCTCAACCGTTCCAGTAACAGTGTTACAAGATTGTAGAGTTATTAATAATATGAAGAAGAAAGTCAGTTTTTTTAGAATCATGCACAATTATAATAACCCTTAATGAAGGAAAAGTTAATAAGAAGTATATTCTTTAATTTCTTTAATCTTAGAACCTGTGTGATTGTTCATCTCTAGTTTAATCTTAGCACGATCATCATTTAAAAAATGAACGTCTCTTGAAAGTTTTATAAAGTTTTCAGTAAAGTCAGAATTTTTTTCACACAATCTTTTATCATCTTCAATCACCCATAACTTTGCATTGATATCTTTTAAAGATTGAAAAAGTGTATTAAGTTTATCATCAGATTTAACATTGTTATCTAATTGATCTTTTAAAATACTGTGCTCAGTATTAATAAATTTTAGTTTTTCAGGATCTTTAATTTTTTCTTGTTTAATCTCTAAAATAGAAATTTTATCTAAAAGTTCACCTACTGATACTTCAACTAGAATTTTATTCATAAAAATTTATACTATGTTAAGTTGTTAGAAATATGTCTAATATTTTAGTTATCAAACATGGTTCTTTAGGAGATATAGCGCAAGCTTGTGGGGCAATTCAAGATATTTCTGAAAACCACCCAGAAGATCAAATACATATATTAACAACAAAACCTTATTTTGAACTATTTAAAAAAAATCCATTTATTCACAATGTTATTTTAGATAAGCGTCTATCAAGGTTTAATTTAATTTATCTATATTTGTTGATGAGAACTTTAAAGAAATTAAATATAAAAAAAGTTTATGATTTACAAAACTCATCTAGAACAAAATTTTATAAAAATATCTTATTTTCAAAAGCAAATTTTAATACTTGGTCTAGTTCAGAAACTACTTTACCAAGTAATATCTCAAAAGAAGATTTTGATAAAAATCCTGTTCTAGATAGATTTGATCATCAGCTTAAAACTTCTGGAATTAAAACTGAGCACACTATGAAACCAGACTTTAGTTGGGCTGTCAGCAACATAGATAATATTAAACAAGAATTTAAATTAGATAAATACATTGTCTTATTTCCTTTTTGTTCAGTTCATCTAACTCATAAAAAATGGCCTTATTACAATGAGTTAATAGAGTTAATTAAAAATAAATATGAAGAGCAGATTAAAGTTGTAGTAGCACCTGGACCATCTGAAATTGATGATGCAAAAAACATTAATGTTGTTTCAATTTTAGATAAAGGAAAAGCTCTAGATATTTCTCAACTAGCAAGTTTGATTAAAGAAAGCTCATTTGTTATTGCAAATGACACGGGTCCAGCTCATATCTCCTCACACCTTGGTGCAAAAGGACTAGCTTTATTTGGTAAACATACAACTGCCTACAAGGTTAGCATTGAGAGGGAAAACTTTAAAGCAATACAAGTTGATGATTTAGAAAAATTAAGTGCGAGTAAAGTGCTAGAAAAAATATTAATTTAATATTTTTTTATATTCTTCAATAATCGTACTCCACTTAAATTTAGCAGAATTTTCTTTGGCAGCTTTTCCATACTCATGGAATTTATTATTTTCTAACATTAAATTAATTGATGAATAAACTTTATCCAATTCATTACCATCACAGATTAAACCCGTTTTCTCATGTTCGATTGCATCTGCTGCACCACCATCTTTTCCTCCAAGAGAAGGTAATCCATATTGAGCAGCTTCAACATAAGCTATTCCAAATCCTTCAACTGATTTTTTATGAACAATCGATGGCATTACAAAAATATTAGATTTAGCAACTAGTGCATTTTTTAATTCATTAGAGATATCTTTAAAGAACATCACTTGAGGTTGAAGACCTAACTCAGCTACTAATTTTTTAATATTTTCCTCTTCATCTCCATAACCCACACAAATATAGACAATACTTGGGTAGATTTGTTTTAAATTTCGAAGAGCCATGATTACTTTTTCATGATTTTTTCTTTTATCAAATCTAGAGACAGTAATAAGTCTTGGAGACTTATGTTTTAATAAATTCTCTACTTTATCTAAAGTTTTTTTATTTAATTCTCCAACAGCATCAACACCAGGATTAATAACTATAATTTTATCTTTCTGAATACCCAATAAAATAGCTAAATTTTTAGTGTATTCAGAATTTGCAACGATGGTTTCGACATTATCTAAAACTTCTAATACCCTTTTATTAAGAGAGGTACCTTTTTCATGATTAATTTCTTTACCATGGATCAAACATATCTTTTTTTTATTAGTTTTAAGATGCTCTAAACTTTTCCAATGATCAGCAATAATACCATCAATTTTATTTTCTTTAATAAATTCATTAATGAGTTGGGCTTTTCTATATTTTCTAAGAAGTTTTATTCCACCAACACGTTCTATTGAAAAAGAAACTTGCTCATCAAATAATTGATGATTTTCATAATGATCAGCAAATACTTTTATCATGTAGTGTTTTGAAAGTTCATTTGCTAACCCCCACATTAAATTTTGCATGCCTCCAACTTCTGGAGGAAATGTTTTTGTAACTATTAAATACATTAATTATTTAACCATTTAATACCGCAGCCAACGCTTGGAATTTGTGTTTCAGGACCTTTGCCCGTCTCAGCTATTTGCTTCATTGCTATAAATAAATCACTATCACCAGCTCTTACTGGTTTTAAATTATCTAATTCTCTTATTCGACCCCTGTATTGTAATTCTAGATTATTGTTGTATCCAAAAAAATCAGGAGTGCACACTGCATTATAACTTTTTGCAATATTTTGAGTTTCATCAAGTAGATAAGGGAAATTAAACTGATGTTTTTTAGCAAATTCAATCATATTTTCAAAACTATCTTCAGGGTAATTAATTGCATCATTAGAGCATATGGACACTGCTGTAACACCTAATTCTTTTAAATTTTTACAATCTTCAACAATATCTTTAATAATAGCTTTTACGTAAGGGCAGTGATTACAAATAAACATAACCAAAGTTCCATTTATCCCTTTAACGTCATTTAATTTAATAATTTCGTTATTAGTGGACTTTAATTCAAAGCTATTAGCTGTTTGTCCGAAATCACATATTGGAGTTTTTAACGGCATGTTATAATAATATATAAGTTATGTTTTATGATTTGGAAGATAAAAAAGTTAAAAATTTAGGTGAAAATTGGTCTGCATCTAATGCATCTATCATTGGTGATGTTACATTAAAAAAAAATACCAGTATTTGGTTTAATGTTACCTTAAGAGGTGATGTTGAAAATATTTATATTGGTGAAGGCTCCAATATTCAAGACGGTAGTGTATTGCACACCGATCCAGGTTACCCATTAAAAATTGGTAAAGATGTAACTATTGGTCATTTAGTTATGCTTCATGGATGCACCATTGAAGACAATTCTTTAATTGGAATTGGTGCCGTCATTTTAAATGGAGCAAAGATTGGAAAAAATTGCATCATAGGGGCCAATGCACTTATAACAGAAAATAAAATCATCCCTGATAATTCTTTAGTTGTTGGATCCCCTGGTAAAATTATACGTCAAGTCTCAATAGAAGAGGCAAAATCAATTACTGAAAACGCTATTCATTATCAAGATAACTGGAAAAAATATTCTAAGTCAATTTTTTAAGGAAGTAATTATGACAACTTTAAGAAAATTATTTAGTAAAAAAAAGGTTAACAAATTAAAAAATAATATATTAGATTTTGATTTTAGAAAACTACTAGTCATCAAAAGTTTATTAATCTTAATATTTATATCTTTATTAACGTTTTCTTTTATTTTTTATTCTTTTTTGTTCCCAGTTATGCTTTCAATGCATTACCAAATTCACCCCTCTTTAGCAGTTATTGCATGGATTGTTTTATTTTTTCCATCTCTTTATCTATTTAGAAAATTTAAGTCTAATTTTATTGCTGTTAAAGAAGAATATAAAGCTAAAGGATATTTTAAAATTTTATTAAAATTTTTTAAAAAAATATTTTAAGGAATTAACCAAGTATCTTTGTTATTCTCTAAATCAAATCTAGCTCTACGGTGACCCTTAGCTGCTAAATAAAGCCACTCAATACTTTTAATTTTACATTGAATAACTGTAAAGTTTTTATATCCAACTTCACTTTGCTCCATCGTAAATTCAAAATTATCTAACTCAGGTTTTAGTCCTGAAGTTGGGATTTCAGATTTTGTTCCAGGTCCATTATCTACTAAATAACACTTTCTACTCATATGCCCTGTTTTTAACCAAGACTTTTTTGTAATATCATTTTCATGATTAACAATGCATTCAACTTTAAGTCTAACTTGGATCTTCTCATCCTTGTCATAAAATAACATTGCTGCATTTTTATTTGATTTTAATTTAGCAATTTTATTAGATCTAATATCACTATGGTATTGGATAATATTATTTTCTCGATCTGATTTTCTAAGAACTACAATTCTTCCATCAAAGTCATCTTGGCCTCCACAAATAAATACTGGAATTCTAAATTGAGAACCTCTATCTTTGATAGCATTATCCAGCATTGACCAAATTTTGTTTTTGATCTCATTAAAGTCTTCGTAGTATGCTGGTTGCATTATGGATTATTTACTTAGTCTTCTAATTAAACTAGAAGTGTCCCAACGGTTTCCACCCATGTCTTGAACTTCACCGTAATATTTATCAACTACTTCTGTTACTGGTAGTTGAGAGCCATTATTTTTAGCTTCATCCATTGCAATTTTTAAATCTTTTCTCATCCAATCAACTGCAAAACCAAATTCAAACTGATCATCAATCATCGTTTTGTATCTGTTTTCCATTTGCCAAGATTGAGCAGCACCTTTGGATATAACTTCAATTACATCTTCCATATTTAAACCAGCTTTTTTTCCAAAGTTAATTGCTTCTGATAAACCCTGAACTAAACCAGCGATACAAATCTGGTTAACCATTTTTGCTAATTGGCCATTACCTGCACCACCTAATAATTTCATTTTTTTGCTGTAACAATCAATAATGTCTTTAGCTTTATCAAAGTTTGCTTGATCTCCACCAATCATTACGGTTAGTGCACCATTTTCAGCACCAGCTTGACCACCTGATACAGGCGCATCTAAGAAACCAAATTCACTTTTTAATGAATGAGTGTAAATCTCTCTAGCAATTGTTGCGGATGCCGTTGTGTTATCAATATAAACTGAACCTTTTTTAATTGTTTTAAAGATACCGTTGTCACCAAAAGTAACTTCTTTTAGATCGTTATCATTACCAACACAGGTAAATATAAAGTCAGCTCCATCAGCAGCTTTTGCAGGTGTATCTGCTTTAGAACCTTTAAATTCAGCAACCCATTTGTCAGCTTTTGCAGCTGTTCTATTATAAACAGTTACATTGTGGCCTGCTTTTGATATATATCCTGCCATTGGATAACCCATGACACCTAAACCTATAAATGCAACATTGCTCATAATTTCTATTTCCTATGTTTAAAAGTTTGAATTTTAAAGTAATTTTATTTGGTTTTATATTTACATTTTTTTCAAGTTTTGGACAGAGTTTTTTTTTAGGACTTTTCAATTCAAGCATAAGAGATGCACTTTCTATCAGTCATGGTCAATTTGGATCAATATATGCATCCGCAACTTTATTAAGCAGTTTTATATTAGTTTGGGTTGGTAAAAAGATAGATGATTTTAATATTTTAAAATTTGCAGCTTATGTGATTGCTTTACTAGCAATCTCTTGTTTTTTATTTTCCAAAATCTCTTCAGTAGTTTTTTTATTTTTCTCAATTTTTTTAATGAGATTGTCAGGTCAGGGACTAATGTCTCACACAGCAACTACGACAATTTCAAGATTTTTTGAAAAGAGTAGGGGACGTGCATTAAGTACAACTTGGCTTGGTTTATCGTTAGCTGAATTTATTTTGCCATTATTAATTATTTTTTTATTAACTTTTGTTGAGTGGAGAAATATTTGGATAGTTATTTCAATTTTTGTCATTGTGGTGTTACCAATAATTACTTTTTCATTAGTAAAAAATATTAAATTAGATTCAAGAGAAACTATAAATCTTAATGATGTTAAGACAAAAGAAATCAAACAATGGAAAAGAAGTGAAGTATTAAAAGATTACAGATTTTATATTATTTGCTTAACTATGTTGGCAATGCCTTCAATTGCAACAGGAACATTTGTTTATCAATCCTTTATAGTATCATCTAAAAATTGGGGACCTTATGTAATAGCCCAATCCTTTATGGTATATTCAGTTCTATCAGTTATTACTTTATTTTTATCTGGGTTTTTGATTGATAAATTTACAAGTAGAAAATTATTAATCTACATGAACATTCCTTTATTAGTTGCAACGTTTGTGCTTTATTATTTTAATTCACCATTTTCATCTTTTGTCTTCCTCGGTTTAATCGGGGTTTCAAATGGACTTTCAAATGTATTGGGTTCCGCTACATGGGCGGAAATTTATGGTGTTAAATATATTGGTTCTATTAAAGCTCTCACAACAGCCTTCATGGTGTTTTCAACAGCATTTGGAACAGCTTTATTTGGAATATTGATCGATAATAGCTTTTCTATTGAACAAATCGCTTTAGTTTCAGGATCTTATGTTTTAATTGCAATATCGTTGTTATTCCTTGTAAAGAACAAGCTTAATCCTCAATATTTGTAAAATTAACCTTGATTTTTTTTAACCACCATATAGATACTGCGCATGGCTAGAGTAACAGTAGAAGATTGCATAGATAAAGTAGAAAGCCCTTACGAATTAGTATTGGTTGCTAAAGAAAGAGCTGTTCAATTAAATTCAGGTCTTGAGCCTACTCTTGATAGAGATAATGACAAAAATACAGTTATATCTTTAAGAGAAATTGCAGAAGAAACTATTAAAGTTTCAGACTTAACTGATAGTGCCATTCATAAACTTAGAAAACATGTTGAACAAGTTGATGATGGAACAGATGATGATGAAATTATCGGTGATGATTTTGACAGTATGTACAAAGGTGAAATTTCTAAAAGTGGAACACCTATTCTACCATCTAAAAGAGCAAGAAAAATTCCAGAAAAAATTCAAGTTGCACCAGAAGATTTAGAAGAGCTAACTGCAAAAGCAGAACCAGAAGTAGAAGTTAATCCAGAACTTGAAGTTGCTAGTGAAGAAACTGAAGTTTCTTTAGATCAAATAGCTGAAACAGAAGCTGAAACAACTGAAGCTGAAACAACCGAAGTAAACTCTGACGATTCAGAGACTACAAATAGCTAAAAAAATAATATAAAAGTTTAGTATGAACAGGAAAGTATCCGTTGCACCCATGATGGATTGCACTGATCGTCATGAACGTTTTTTTCTAAGACTGATCAGTAAAAATACATTGCTCTATAGTGAAATGGTTGTCTCTGAGGCTATTCATAGAGGTGATAAAAAAAAATTATTAGAATTTAATATAAATGAAAAACCAATAGCTCTTCAAATTGGTGGATCTTCTCCAGCCTTACTTGCAGAAGCAACGAAAGCTGGTGAAGACTTCGGTTATGATGAGATAAATTTAAACCTTGGTTGTCCTTCAAAAAAAGTTGAGAAAAATAAATTTGGTGCATGCTTGATGAAAGAACCAAATTTAGTTGCAGATTGTTTAAGTAAAATGCAATCAGTTACAAAATTACCTGTTACAATTAAAACAAGAATTGGTTACGATGACACTGAAGACTATGAAAACTTACATCATTTTATTTCAACTTTAAAAAGTACTGGTGTTAAAACTTTTATTATTCATGCAAGAAAAGCTATTCTTGGAAAGTTTACCCCTAAGCAAAATTTAAACATCCCTCCTTTAAAATATGATTTTGTCTACAGATTAAAAAAAGATTTTCCTAATGAGGAAATTATTATCAATGGTGGAATTACAACAACTGATCAAATGAAAGATCATTTAGAAAAAGTTGATGGAGTTATGATTGGAAGAGCTGCTTATCACACTCCTTATTTATTAGCTGATATTGAAAGAGATATATTTAATAACGAAAATGTACCAAGTCGACAGGATGTAATCGAACAATTACTACCGTATGTTAAGGAAGAAATTAAAAAAGGAACACGTTTAAATCAAATTATGAGACATACGTTAGGCTTATTTCATGGTCAAACAGGATCTAGCTTTTGGAAAAGATATTTAAGTGAAAATATGTGTGTCAGAGACGCCGATGTTAAAAAGATTGATCATATAATGGATAAGATTAAATATAATAATTTCGATACTTCGGTAAGCCAATCTGCTTAGTTCTTTACTATCTAACGAATATATCTATTTTAGTTTATTAATGGCCTTAACGGCTATTCCAGTTGGGTTTGTTGCAGGTTTATTTGGTATTGGAGGTGGATTAATTACAGTTCCATTTTTGTTTTATATTTTTAATTCTTTAGGGATTGATCAACAATATGTCATGCACCTTGCAGTTGGAACGTCATTTGCAATCATTATTCCAACATCAACTGTATCAGTTTTAACTCATCATAAATTTAAAGCAGTAGACTTTGATATTGTGAAAAGCTATGGAATTTTTGTAGTACTTGGTGTGATTTTTGGAACAATTTTTGCAGCAACTCTTAAAACTAAAACTTTAGTTCTTTTCTTTGCAATCATCATATTCTTATTAAGTATTTATCTTTTGTTATTAAAAGAGAAGGAGAAAAATATAACACTTAAAATTAAACTTCATTTAAAAATTATTTTAGGATTTTTAGTTGGTTTTATCTCAGCACCCATGGGCATTGGAGGAGCTGTTATGAATGTTCCAATTTTAAAGTTCTTTGGTTATTCAATTAATAGAGCTATAGGAAGTGCTGCTGCTATTGGTTTTTTAATTGCTTTATTTGGAGCAATAGGATTTTTGATAACGGGTAGTTATTTAAAAACAAATATTCCATTAAGTATTGGTTTTTTAAATATTCCAGCTTTCTTAATCTTTATACCGATTACAACATTTATGGCTAGAATTGGTGCAAGAACTGTTCATACTATTGATAAAAATAAAATTAGTAAATATTTTGGGTTTTTTTTACTTATCATTGCTGCAAAATTTTTATACGAATACTTTAAACTTTAATGAACAAATAATTATAAATGTTTAATTTAAAACAAATAATTTCATCTATTGCAGATGCAGGTCAAAAACTCTTTAGTATTAAAAACATTAAAAAAGATGACCTAGAATCTATTATATCTTTATGTGATGATTTAATTTCTCATAAAGGCGCAGCATTTGGAATTACTGTTGCTAGAGATATTACTGAATTATACCAATCGCTATCACCAGAAAACAAATTATTATTTTTCAAACAAATTAATGAAAAATATAAACCTAGCTTTAAAAAAGTTAATGAAGCAATAGAAAATTATTCAAAATCACAAAATGAAAGAACCTTATCTGATCTATTTAAGGTTTCTGAGGGTAATCGAAGAGAACTATTTAGAAGAATGAATATGGCACCTAATGGAACTGCGATTATAGTTGCCTTAAGAGAAGATTTGTTAAAAATATTAAAATCCAATAAGGAGCTTTCAGAATTAGATAATGACCTTAGACATTTATTTAGAGCCTGGTTTAATCCTGGGTTTCTTAAACTTACAAAAATTACATGGGACACGAAAGCTGCAGTTTTAGAAAAAATAATTAAATATGAGAGAGTTCATCAAATAAAGGATATGAATGAACTGAAAAGAAGATTAGGTGAAGATAGAAGGTTTTTTTCTTATTTTCATCCAGCTCTTGAAGATGAGCCAATTATTTTTGTCCAAGTAGCTCTTACAAAGGGTTTGGGTAAATCAATACAAGAGTTAATGAAACCTTCAAGCAATGATCAAAAAAAATATGATACAGCAACTTTTTACTCAATTAGTAACTGCCAAGAAGGGTTATCAAGAGTTACCTTAGGTAACTTTCTAATCAAAAGGGTTGTATACGAAATACAAGAGGAGCTACCTCATATCAAAAATTTTGGAACATTATCCCCAATACCTGGATTTGCTGACTGGTTTTCATATTTGGAGGAAAGTAAAATTAAAAATATTTTAGGAGATTTAACAAATCAAAATGTATCTTTCCTAAAATCAAAAAGTATGAAAATTGGTGATAATAGAATTGTTGAAAATAAAGAAGCAATAATAAAATTAGTTGCTCACTATATAATTAATGAAAAAAATAAAAAAGGCCTTCCAATTAATGATGTTAGTAGATTTCATTTAGGTAATGGAGCAATTGTTGAGGATGTAGTTGTTAATGCAAATGTATCTGAAACTGGGTTTAAAAGATCTTATGGTGTTATGGTTAATTATCTTTATGAGCTAAAAAATATAGAAAAAAATCATGAAGATTATATGAACAATAATAAAGTAATCGTATCTGATAAAATAAAGAAATATCTATAATAATAGATTGATATGGCAAATAAAGTAAACAAAAGTTTTCTAAAAGATTCTCATTTAATAGCTGAATTAAAACTGTGTAGCATTCGTTTAATCGATAATGCAAAATTTCCCTGGATCATTTTAATTCCTAAGCGAAAAAATATTACCGATATTTCAGAACTTAGCTCAAAAGATCAAATGTTATTAATGAAAGAAATTGTTCATTGCAGCAAGTTAATGAAAAAAATATTTAAGACAAAAAAACTTAATGTTGAAAAGATTGGTAACATTGTTCCTCAATTACATATTCACATTATTGCAAGATCTACTAAAGACAGTACGTGGCCACTATCTGTTTGGGTTATTAAAGGGAAACCTTATTCAAAAGTTCTATTAACTAAAACTATTAATAAGATAAAAAAGTATTTTAAGGATTAAAGGGTAAGGACAGAGGTAGTTTTAGTCTCCCGCCACTACCTCTTAATTATTGTGTATCTGATTCGTCTTAAATTTGTTAACACTTTTTAATTGAAAGTAGACTTTATCAACCGCTTGCTTTACTAAATAGATAACACACAGACTCATAAATAATTAAAATTAAAATACATTGATTAAAACCACACTCTCATCATTTGCAAAATCTATTGGTTTTAACTCACAAGATTATATTCCAAAGGAAGGGGCATCCTTTTCTTTATTTAGAATTGAAGTTTTATCAGGCTTAACGGTTGCTTTAGCCTTAGTTCCTGAAGCTATTGCCTTTGCTTTTGTTGCAGGAGTTGCACCTTTATCAGGGCTTTATGCAGCTTTTATCGTTGGGTTGATTACAGCTGTATTTGGTGGAAGACCTGGAATGATTTCAGGAGCAACAGGTGCCTTAGCTGTTGTTATGGTTTCTCTTGTTATGGATCACGGTGCTCAATATCTATTTGCAACTGTAGTGTTAATGGGAATTTTACAGTTACTAGCTGGTGTCTTTAAGCTTGGAAAATTTATTAGAATGGTACCTCAACCTGTAATGCTCGGTTTTGTTAATGGCCTTGCAATCGTTATAGGTATTTCACAGCTTAGTCAGTTTAAAACCTTTAATGCAATGGGGCAATCAGTGTGGATTTCAGGAAACACTTTATATCATTCAATAGGGTTCGTTGCTTTAACTATGTTAATCATTTGGTTACTGCCAAAGATTACTAAAGCAGTTCCAGCTACACTTGCTGCTATTTTAGTAACATCTGTATTAGTTTTAGTATTAAAGATAGATATTCCAAGTGTTGGAGATCTTGCAAGTGTTAAAGGAGGATTGCCTATATTTTCAATTCCAAGTGTTCCTTTAAACTTTGAAACTCTAAAGATTATTTTCCCTTATGCATTTATCTTATCTGCGATTGGCTTAATTGAAAGTTTGTTAACCCTTAACTTAGTTGGTGAAATTACCAACAAACGAGGTGGTGCTAGTCAGGAATGTTTAGCTCAAGGTTTTGCAAACACAGTTACTGGATTTTTTGGTGGTATGGGTGGATGTGCGATGATTGGTCAATCCATGATTAATGTAAAGTCAGGGGGTAGAACAAGAATTGCAGGAATAGCTGCTGCATTATTCTTATTAATTTTTATTTTATATACATCAAGTTATATTGAGATGATCCCAATTGCAGCACTAGTTGGTGTTATGTTTATGGTAGTGATTGGAACCTTTGCTTGGAACTCATTAAAAATATTATTTTTTGTACCAAAGAGTGATGCTTTAGTTATTGTTCTTGTAACTGTTGTAACTGTTTTAGAAGATTTAGCTGTTGCTGTAATTGTTGGAGTAATTGTTTCAGCATTAGTTTTTGCTTGGAAATCTGCATCAAGAATTAGAGCAGTTGAGAGACCATCAGTTAGAGAAAAAGGTGCTAAGGTTTATGAAATTGAAGGACCACTTTTCTTTAGTTCAACGGATAGTTTTTTAGAATTATTTAAACCGGAAGAAGATCCTGAAGTAATTATTATAGATTTTGCAGGATCAAAAGTAATTGATCAATCTGCATTAAAAGCCATTGAAGACATTGCTGATAAATATAATAGCTTTGGAAAAAAAGTTAAATTAAGACATTTAACTAAAGATTGTCATAGATTATTAAGTAGAGCAGGTCAGCTTGTTGTTGATAGTGATGACGATCCTGATTATGGAATTGCAGTTGATTATGATGTTAAATTAGGTATTTTTGGAAATTAACATGAGCAAAGAGATAAAAGCCGATGACGTTATTTTCAATTTCTTTAAACAAATTTGTGATGAGAAGGATGATGTTAAATGTGTAGAACTTGGCAATAGTTGGATTAATGCAATGAAGACCAATCTTACTAACATGGAAAAAAATCTAGAAGAAGCTGATAAAGCTAAACATCAAGAAAATATAGATAGTAATATGAACCACCTTAATAACCTTAAGGATAAAACAGCTGAGGAATGGCGTGAATACGCAACTCAGTGTATGGTCGAGATTTTAGATCATAAAACTAAATCGTGAATTTCTTTAAGAGATTATTTTCAAGTAGCAATTTAGAATTAGAAATTAATGATGGCGGTAGAACTGCAGCCGGATACAAGGGTAAAGCTGGAGACTGTGTAGTTAGATCTATTGCAATTGTAACAAAGCTTCCTTATCAAAAAATTTATGATGATCTTTATAAAGCGAATGAAGAATTTAGAACCACATCAAGAACAAAACTTGCAAGAAGTTTAAAACAAAAAAATGATAGTCCAAGATCAGGAACTCATAGAGTAGTAGTTAAAAAATACCTTGAAAAACTTGGGTGGCAATGGACGCCGACTATGTTTATTGGTCAAGGTTGTAAGGTTCATTTAAAAAAAAATGAACTTCCAAGTGGGACTTTAATTGTATCTTGCTCAAAACACATAACCGTTGTTAAAGATGGTGTCTTACATGATACTTATGATTGTTCTAGACGAGGTACTCGTTGTGTTTATGGGTATTGGACTAAGCCTCATTAGATAAAGATAAACGTGGTTAATAAATTTCATTAATATATAATTTTTAAAAATGAGCTTTAAAGATAACGTCAACTTACATGTGGACAAATCAGCTAAATTACTAAACTTTAGTGATGATTTACTTGAGCATTTAAAATCTACTCATTCATTAATTAAAGTAAATGTGGGTGTTGTCTTAGATGGTAAAATTAATAACTTTACTGGATGGAGAGCCGTTCACTCAGAACACATACTTCCAACCAAAGGTGGACTAAGATATTCAGAAACTGTTGATCAAGATGATACGGAAGCTCTAGCATCTTTAATGACTTACAAATGTGCAATAGTTAATATTCCTTTTGGTGGTGCAAAAGGTGGTTTAAAAATTAATCCTAAGAATTACACCATGCCTCAACTTAGAGAAATTACCAAAGCGTTTGCTAGTAAATTAATTAATAAAGGTTTTATTTCTCCCGCTTTAAATGTTCCAGCTCCAGATGTCGGAACATCTGAAAGAGAAATGGAATGGATTTTAGAGACATACAAAACACTTAAACCTGATGATATAAATTATAGAGGTTGTGTAACGGGAAAACCACTACATCGTGGAGGTATTGCTGGAAGAACAGAAGCAACCGGTAGAGGTATTGAAGAAGTAGTTAGAGAAATATTTAGACACGAAGACGTCGTTAAAGAAGCTGGTTTAAAAAAAGAATTAAAGGATAATGAAATTATAGTTCAAGGCTTTGGTAATGTTGGAAGTAATCTAGCTAAACATTTATATAATAGAGATAGTGCAAAGATTATAGCTATTGGAGAGTTTGATGGTTATTTATACAATAAAAAAGGTATTGATATAAATGCACTAATTGAATTTTTTCAAAAAAATAAAAGTATTAATAACCCTAAACTTGGAGAATTTAAAAATAACCCAAGTGAACTCTTAGAATTAGATTGTGATATTTTAATTCCAGCTGCATTAGAGAATGCAATCACTATTGATAATGTAGATAAAATTAAAACAAAATTAATAATTGAAGCTGCTAACGGACCCATTTCATTTGAAGCGGATCAAAAATTATTTGAAAAAGGAGTTATGATTATCCCCGATATTTATGTCAATGCAGGCGGAGTAGTAGTTTCTTATTTCGAGTGGGTTAAAGATATTTCCCATATACGTTTTGGTAGAGTTGAAAAAAGATTTCAAGAACAAAAAATATTAGACATTATTGATTTGATAGATAAAAAAACTAATACCAAAACAGATTTTGACACTATTAAAAAAATTATCCATGGAGCGGATGAAGAGGATTTAGCTTTTTCAGGTCTAGAAGACAGTATGAGAAATGCATTTATTGAAATTTATAATGCTAAAAAACAAATTAAAAAATCATTTAGAGATAGCGCTTATTATGTATCTCTAAAGAAGATAAGAAACTTCTATACTGTAGAAGGCTTTCCCAAACGATAATAGCAGCTTAATTTTACCTATAACTAAATTAATAGAAGACTCTCAATCTATGATTTGTTAGCATTTGATATGATAAAATTAATAAGAGCAGGCTTTATAAGCAAGCTTTTTACCATTTTAATCTTAAGTTTATTATTAGCTAGTGGTGCTAAAGCTGGTTGTGATGATGCTCCAACTGATGGAGTGGATTATTCTAATTGTCAATTCTCAGAAGGCCAAGATTTAAGTAGAGCCTACATACCAAACTCTAATCTTTCTTTTATTAGCTTTATTAAAGTTACTTTTGATAAAGGGGTAATGATGAATGCAACATTATCTAATGGTAATTTTGTAGAATCTTCTTTTATTAGAACTAATTTGTATGAAGCAAATCTTGAGGGTGGTATTTTTGAAAAAGCTAACTTTACAAGTGCCAATTTAACAAGAGTAAATTTCAAAGGTTCATCATTAATTGAGACAAACTTCAGTAACAGTAACCTTTTTGAAGCAGATTTAACTGGTGCTAATATCTTAAATGCCACCTTTGAAGGTGCCAATCTAAACAATGCTACCTGGATTGATGGAACTAAATGTTTATTAGGTTCAATTGGTAAATGTAATAAATAAAAAATTCTTAGGAATTATTAATTTATTTTACAGGTTTAATTTTCTGATTAATAACAAGTACAGCACCAATTATTAGAATAGGTAAACCTATTATTAAATCTTGCTGCCATTCTAAGTTTTCAAACACTGTTGAGATTAATAAAGCAAGTACAGGCATTACAACTCCTACATAACCCGCTCGACCAGCTCCAACTTTCTCTAACAATCTTAAATAAAAGATAAAAGCAAATATTGAGCCAACTATTGATAAATAAGCAAGGGATGCAATATAGCTGAAGCTATATTCAAATAACAATTCAGTGCCTTTTATCTGAGTGATTAACAAAGTAGCTAATGATCCATAAAGCATTGCATACGCAAGTGTTGGTATTAATGGAAAGTTGTTATTTAAGTTTCTTTGGTAAACCATGTTACCTGTTGATGCGCTAAATGTACCAAGCAATGCTAAAAATAATCCAACATGAGTGCCATTTGCTAAGCTGAAATTGAAAATCTCATCACTAAAGATGATTATAATTCCAACCATCCCAATGGTTGCACCAATTAAAGTTTTTAAAGAAGGTTTTTTTTTAAAATAAAAATATTCACCTAAAATATTCATAATCACAACTGTTGAAAAGACAACCGCTGGAAATGCGCTTATTAAATAAGTGTTTGATAGATAAAAGAAAACGTAATTTAGAGAATAAAGACAAACACCAAATAGCAAAAACCAAAGATGTTGATTTAAAGAAAACTTAAGATTTTTTTTCTTATAAATTAGATAAACAAAAATAATTATTGCAGCTATCAAAAACCTATAAAACACTGATACTAATGGATCAACGTAGCCTAACTGAAATTTGATGACATACCAAGTAGGTGACCAGCAAAAGAGTGTGACAATAAATAAGATAAAATTGTTCATTAGCAAACACTTATAATCAATCAATCTTAAAAAAATATAAGATTAATCTAACAATTTTAATATATAAATTTAATAGTTATGAAAAAAATACTTCTAATTTTAACTCTGTTTATATCATTAAGTAACCTTTCTTACTCAGACAATCATTATCCAATTACAAGAGATTCTGTATTAATGATCGCTAGAGGTAAAATTGCATACCAAAATAATTGTGCAAGTTGCCATCAGGTTAATTTATCTGGAGCTGAAAATTGGAAGGGTTTAGATGAAGATGGTCACCGTAAAGCACCCCCTTTAAATGGCACGGGTCACACTTGGCACCATGATGATGAAACACTACATAAAATTATTAAATATGGGTTAGTTGGAATTATCAGTGATTATGAAGGAAAAATGGGTGGGTTTAAAGATAACCTTAATGACAAAGATATAGATTCAGTTTTAGCTTACATTAAAAGTTTTTGGCCAGATGATTATTATCAACATCAAATAAATTTAAGTAAATAAATCATATGGCAACAGATACTTTTCATTGGGGATGCAAAGATAGCTGGAGAACTAGTGCAAAAAATACGATGTGGTGTGTTGTTGGTTGTTCTATTGGAGATTTCGGAACCATATTATTTTTTCAGCTAAGTAAAATTCCTTTTCCAGTATTAGGGATTATGATTTTAGCAATCATAAATGGTTTGCTCACTAGTATTATGCTTGAGACTTATATTTTAATGAAACAAAAATTTGATTTTATCAGTGCGTTAAAGACCGCCTGTGGCATGAGTTTTATCTCAATGATTAGTATGGAAATTTCTATGAATGCTACAGATTATTTTTTAACTGGTGGAGCGATGCTAACTTGGTGGGTAGTACCCATTATGTTAATAGTTGGTTTTTTAACACCATGGCCTTATAATTACTGGAGACTTAAAAAATTTAATCAAGCCTGTCATTAAATATTAAATGGTTACAACTTCTGAAATTATACTAGCAATTATTATCGTTTCCTTATCTGTTGTTATGCCTATTTATTATTATTACCAAAGAAAGAAAAATCCTAAGCAAGATAACAAACCTACAGATAACCCTGAGATAAAAAATTATATTGATAGAATTAATGAAATTACCCGTAAAAAACATAAATGAAAAAACGTTTATCAGGGTGTAGCGAGTGTGGAGATGATACAGCCATATTAACACAAGTAAGCTCCGGACCAGAAGTGATCTTACTTTGTACAGATTGTTATAATCTTAAGCATTCAAATGAAACACAAAACCATATTAGTTATGAAGAAGAAAAAAGCTAAAAAATTAAAAACTAAAAAACCAGAACCAAATTTCTATGGTCTTGGTAAATTTAACTATCTTATTTTTAAGTTTTTGTGCTCTAGGTTTAAGCTTAGATAATGAGTAGGGACAATAATTCAAAAGGGATAGTATTAATACTGATTGCAATGAGCTTGTTTGCAATCCAAGACTCGTTAATTAAATTTATATTTGAAAAATCTGCTCTTTATGAGATCTTCTTTGGAAGGTATTTGATTGCAGCAACAGTGCTTTTTATTTATTTAAGTTTTAAAAGACAGAAAGTATCCCTTAAAACACATTATCCAGTATTAACTTTTGTAAGAGTGTTGTTACATTTTATTGCTTTTTCAACCTTTTTTATCTCTATTACCTATATGCAACTAGCAACCGCTAATGCTTTATTTTTTTCTTGTCCTTTTTTCGTATCCATTTTTGCTAAATTTTTCTTAAAAGAATTTATTGGTATTAGAAGATGGTCTGCTATTGCCTTTGGTTTTTTTGGTGTATTAATTGTCTTAAATCCTGATTTTGAAAGTTTTGATTATAGAAATTTGCTTCCCGTTTTAAGTGCTTTATTTTATGCAGCATCAATGACTATTACTAAATACACATCTGATAAAGATGATGTAAACACCCAGTTATATTACTTCTATTTAATTGCTCTTATATTATGTGGAATTATTTATGTCTTTATGGGCAATGGTCAATTCAACAAAACTGATTTTGATCCAACTACCCAGTTTATATTTAGAGAATGGTTTACAAACTTTGATTATACTTGGAAGTTTATATTATTCTTTGGAGTTGCAGCATCTATTGGGTTCTTGTGTATCTTTTCAGCTTATATTATTGCATCCCCATCTGTTGTCTCATTGTTTGAATACTCTTTAATTATTATGTCAATGATCCCAGGTTATTTTCTATTTAATGAAATTCCATCTCTTAGAACTTTGTTAGGGGTCATTTGTATTATCTCAGCTGGTGTTTATATTTACTTTAGAGAAGGCGTTCGAAAACAGTACGTTGCATCTAAAATTCCAACTAGAAGATAAACTAATTAATTGTCATTCGATCACCTAGACAGCTGATTTGAATATTGGTAGGATATTGATGACAATAAAATAAACATATAATATAAAATGGCGAGAAAACTTGTTACAAAACTTTCTAATAGAGAATGTTTTACATTAACTGAAAAAGATACATTAAAGACAGCAAGCAACAAACTTCAAACACATAACGTCGGCGTTATGCCAGTATTAAGTGAACATGATAAAAGTGTAATTGGAATTATTTCTGAGCGAGATCTTGCTCGATATATTTATAAAGATGAATTCAGCAGTGAATTACTGGTTACCAAAATAATGACTACAAATATAATATCTTGTAATCTAAACACTTCTGTTACAGAATTAATGGAAATAATCTCTAATCATAAAATTAGACATATCCCTATAATAGAAGAAAAAAAACTACTAGGCATTGTGTCTATTGGAGATGTGGTAAATCATATTATTGAACAATATAAAGATGAAAATCAACATTTAAGAGATTTTATAAATAAATAATAAAATTTTAATAATAAAAAAAATACTTCTTAGGCCATTCCAAAAAAATATTATCAACTATAGTTTTAGGCCTGTTATAGTTTAATATTGTATTGCTTATAACTCTGACTGTGACAATTGAAAATTGATAAAACATTCAACCTTATTTGCTTATTCTGATCGCAGTTATTCTAAATTTATTTTGAAATTTTTAATGGCAGATCTAATGTTACATCAAATCTTTCTTTTTTTGTTATATCCTCAACCTGTTTAGCTTTTTTTTCTAAACACCATTTTTCATAAATTTTACAAAATGTGAATATCCCATTGTATTTATCAATCATTCTTACATTATCTAATTCATCTTTTATCAAAAATTTAATATCATATAATTCCTTAATATTAACTTCTGTTAAAATTTCTCTTGAGTCAGGGTTATAGTATCCAGAACCATCTTCACAGGGTGTTTCTAAAACTTCATCTATATATTTTTGAAAAACTTTTCCTCTAATAAAATTATCTTCAAAATCTTGAGAGTTAATAGTTTCATAAATTAATCTTCTTAAAGGAGGCTTATTCATCTCAAACCACATTATAAGTAATTCGTAATAAATTAATTCATACAATCTTATATGTATGGGTTTACCCTTAACTATTCTTGACCAATTAAGATATCTTCTTATATCTATATTTCTTTCAATACTTTTCATGACAAGTATTTTTTATTAACCTCCTTTAATTATAGTGTAGCCACATCTTTTACATTCAAGTGTTGTAACTCTATCTGTTGGTCCAAAACCAAACTCAATATTTAACGTTTTGTAGTCATGTATACCCATAAAACAGAGTATTTTTATCATTTTCAAAAACATAATTTTGACACTTTAAATTGTTAAATTTATTTTTGATGGTCAGCAGATAGCTGAAATGATTGCGGTGATTTGAAAAATAACTATACCGCAGAATTAGATAAAGTTCTACAAGTGTTCAGCTATTTTAAACTTATTTAATTAAGTAGAGACCTTTTTAAACTTTTTTTAACTTCATTCATATTTAAACCATTAAACACAATTCAATTAAACACACGATGTAGAATGATATTTAATATTTAGTGGAAATATAATTATTATAATTGATTAACCTTCATTTCATCACTTAAATACCTGATTGGCGGTTGTGGAGTATAGGCTGCCATGTTATTGTTTTTTGATAAGGAGGTCATATGACCAATTTGTATAAAGTTAAAGTTGACGTAGTTGAAAAATCAATATCGTCTAGAGAAGAAATCATCAACGCAGAATCTGCTGATGACGCTAAGAAAAAGGTTATTAGTTATTGCAATGAGCAATTAGTTGATAACGACCGCCTTAAAGAAATAGTAGAGGTAAAAATCAGTACTGCAAAAGACGCTGTCACTGAAATCAAAAATAAAGATTTACCTAACGGCAGACCAGGAAACCCTGTCAGCTTGTAAAATCAATAACTGAGTAAATATGGTCTCGGTTTTGTAGCCGTGGCCATGTTGATTTAATATTCACCAATCGTTAATTGAGTAAGGTCCTTAATCTGTGTATTGTCTATGAATGGCTAAAGTTGCAAAAGATAAGTGGGATAAGGTAATTGAACACTTAACGCATTCAGACAGTGATCTTGAGAAAGTATTAAGTCTATTAAAGGGGTGTGACCAAGGGAATGCATCTAATTATGATGTTAATAGAGTATCTTACTCCTTAAATATTATTGCGATAGTTACACAAAAGCAACTTGATCCAGAAAATAAAGATAAAACACTTACTCATATAATTAGACAGTGGGTTAAATCAAAAGACTTCATCCAATTTTATAATTTGATGAGAAAACAAGAAAATATTACTTGGGATAAAAGTAAACTTGAAGATTACACCAAACAATTAAAGGACCTTTGGTACAGTAAATCGAAATCTAAAAACAAAGAATATTTTAAAAAAATAGACGGATTTAACAAAACAGCTGGGTCAAATCTTTTAGAAAAAGATAACAATGAAGAGCTAAGACCAAAAGCTAAAATAATTGAGAAAACCTTTGATAAAATAAAGCAAAATGAACGACGGTCTCGAACAATCGTTGCATAATACAAACTAGATATAATGATGGATCAGATATTACCCTTTGTTTATATGCTAGGGATACTCTTATTAGTACTCCCAGCTTTTCTACAATCTAATTCTAAATTAAAACAGTTATTAACTAATCTTACTATTTGGATTGTCATTATCCTTATAATTCTAACAATCATCTATTTCATTAAGTAGTAATCATTCCAATATCTAGACACCTGATTAAGGGTTTGTTAGGATTTGGATTGTGAAAAAGATTTTAATAATCATAATTCTGCAAATTTTGAAATGAAATACTCAGATATTAAAAAACATATCCACATTAAAAATAAGAATCTATTAAAATTCTTGAATAAACAAGAAATTGTATGGCTTGAAAAACATTTTAAATTTATAAATGGATTGCTAATGGATCGTATTAAGATTGAAAAGTTAAATACACCTTCTTCCAATTTTAAAAGGTATAAAGATTTTGTAGCCGTTATTAGAAAAGAGAAAGAACCAACTACCGATGAGGAAAAGATTTATTTGAAATTTACTGAATATTTTCAAGATGAAATAAATAAAAAGAACATCAAACCTAAAGATCCTAACATTTTATTTAATGGTGTTCAGATAAATCCAACAGGCTCAATTCCATATTCACAAGAAATGAGTGAAAAATTAGATGCAGAATATGAAGTTGAGAGTTATAGTGAATGGGTTGATGATTGGAAATATAGATAATGATTAGTTGGGTTATAAAGAAACTTGCTAAAATTACAATTTTAGGAAAAATCTTTGAAAAATTAGGGCCTAAATTTCCAACAATTTTATTATTCCTCTTTTTAATATTTATCGCTTTTTATGGTCCGTACGAATATGAAAATTATCTAGAGTTTAATAAAAACTATCCTGGAAATAATGTTGGGCTAATATTAAATTTATTAAGACCTTTTGTTATCATATTAATATTTTTATTTTTTATTCTTTCTGCT
Organism: Candidatus Pelagibacter sp. Uisw_106; assembly: GCF_047724975.1. Classification (GTDB taxonomy): domain Bacteria; phylum Pseudomonadota; class Alphaproteobacteria; order Pelagibacterales; family Pelagibacteraceae; genus Pelagibacter. Next base: position 784,193 of record NZ_CP159819.1, on the reverse strand, counting down.
TTTGGAGCTGAAAGAGAAAGAAAAAAACGTATAGCTAACGAAGTAGAAGAACTAAGACAAAGAGAAGCAGAATTTAATGTAAAAAAAGAAGCTGCCTTGAAAAGACTTGATGATTTAAAAAACTCATCAGTAGGAAAAATTACCAGTACTGTAGCTACTAAAGAAAGTATAGGTGCACTTGGTGGTGGTACAATAGGTGCTGCGCTTGGTGGATCTTTGGGTGTTGCTGGAAAAATAGTGGGGATAGGTGTTGCTCTTAATGGAGGAATAGTTTTAGCCGGTATTGGTGCGGTTATAGGCTATCTTGGTGTTAAGGCTTTTAAAAAAAATAAAAATACAAAAGATGTGAATCAAAAAATTAAAGAATACGATGAATTGGATAAATGAGTAAGGTTCATTACTTAAATAGCCACATAGAAAAATTTAGAGAAGATAATAAAATCATCATTGATGTGGAAAATATTGGGGATTTAACCCATTATTGTAATTTACATGTAGAAAACAAAAAAGTGACTAAGGTATTTACTAAATGTTTCCACAATAAAGAAACTTACAAAGATTTAATAAAAAAACTACCTGATACTGTTGAACGTTTAGGGCTCTTTTATTTAACGACTGTTTATTGGATTGCTTATACTTGCCACTATCATAATGATAAATTTAATGAAGCTATGGGTCATTGTTTAGATAGTATTGATATGGATGTTCCTGTTTTAAATAGCCCTCACTTTTGTAAAAAAGTATATTATTATCTAAACCCAATTGATGACGTTAAATGTTAGAAGCACTTATAATCATTGAACTAACATTCTTAATATACAATTTTTTTATCGAATAATGAATGATGTAACACAATTTGATTTAGGAACTGTTCTTCCAAAAAATTTCTATGAGTCAAAACAGTTTAAAGAATTAAGGGTTAACTTAGAAACATCAAAAAAATCTTATTTTCTTACTGGTAAGGCAGGAACAGGCAAGTCAACTTTTGTTGAATATTTTAGATTAAATACAAAAAAAAATGTGATGATACTTGCTTATACAGGAATAGTTTCAATAAAATGTAGAGGTAGAACAATTCATTCTTTTTTCGGTTATCCACATCACATACTAAAAAGAAAAGATTGCAAAATATCACGTAATCAAGATTTTTTAAAATCTTTAAATACGCTCATTATAGATGAGGTATCTATGGTAAATCCTAATTTAATGGACGCAATTGACAGGTCTTTAAAAGTAAATAGAGAAAATGATTTGCCATTCGGTGGTGTCCAAATGCTATTTGTTGGAGATGTCTTTCAATTAGCTCCAGTAGCAATAGAAACTGAAAAAGAAGTGTTAGATAAGATGTATCCAGAAGGAAATTTTTTTTATAATTCTAAATGGTTTAAAATATTAGATCCAAAAAGAATGGAGTTTGAAAAAATTTTTAGGCAAAAAGACGAAAATTTTATCCAAAAATTAGAAAATATAAGAAGAAACGAAATAACGAATGAAGTTTTAGATTTTTTTAATCAAAGGGTAATTGATAAAATGGATAAAGATTCTAGTGGTTATCAGGAAAGATTAAGTAAAATTAAACAAAAATATCCAATAACTTTTAGAAATTGGAAAGAAACCGATAACAGCAGCAATCATGAGGCAAAGAATGAAATTAAAATTATATACCCAAATACAGGTAAAAAATGGTCAAAAGATGAAGATGACAAACTAAAAGATTTTTTAAAAAATCAAATATGTGTCAATGAAATATCTGTGACGTTTCAAAGAAAACCATCTGCAATTTCTTCTAGAATAATCAAACTTGAAGATGAAGTTTTTAATTTTTTTTCTAATGGATTAATTTTATTAGCACCCACTAATAAAAGAACTTATCAAGTAAATCATGCACAATTAAAAAATTTAGAATCTCCAGAATTTTCTTATTTGGGAAAAGTGACGGGATCTTTTAAATCAAATGAAATGATGTCAGAAAAAGATTTAAAACTTAAAGTTGGTGCTCAAATAATGCTAACAAAGAATGACCCTAATGGAAGATGGGTTAATGGCACAATAGGTTTTATTGATAAATTAGAAAAGGATAAAATTTATGTAAAACTTGAAAAAAAAATTCTTCAAGTTGAAAAAGTAGTGTGGGAAAAATTTGATTATTTCATTAAGAATAAAAAATTTGAACCTAAAGTAATTGGCACATTTGAACAATACCCAATTAGATTAGCTTGGGCTGCAACCATACATAAATGCCAAGGTCAAACCTTCGATAAAGCTATTATAGATTTTGACTCAGGATCATTTGCTCATGGTATGACCTATGTAGCTTTAAGTAGAGTTAAATCGATAGATGGTCTGTACTTAGTTAGACCTATTAGATTTAGTGATATTAGATTTGACGAAAGAATTTATAAATTCCAAAAGACTGTAGAACTATTTGTATAATTTAATAATTGATTTTAATAATATTTACTATTATTTTTTTATTAAAAAAGTATGATTGATAATTATAATAATGAGCAATTTGTTAAGTAAAAAAATAGACAAAAAAAAATACAAAAAAGCTTTAGATTTTACTTATAAAATACACTTTAAACAAAATCGTAAAGGCACAGGAATTCCTTACTTCACTCACTTAGTATCGGTTAGCAACAATATCATTGAAGATGGTGGGACTACTGATGAAGCTATAGGAGGTTTATTACACGACGCTGTTGAAGATCAAGGTGGATTAAGAGTTTTAAAAGAAATTAAAAAACAGTTTGGTAGTAAAGTTGCTAAAATAGTTGATGAATGTAGTGATACTGTAGTAGCTCCAAAACCACCTTGGCAGGAAAGAAAAAAGAAATACATCTCTGATATTAAGAAAAAAGAGCAATCTTCTATGTTTGTATCCCTTTGTGATAAACTACATAACGGTACCTGTATTGTTAATGATTATAAAAGAGTAGGTAAGAAAATATGGAACAGGTTTACAGCATCTCCTAAGCAAGTTGCCTGGTATTATGAGAGTTTATACAAAGAGTTTTCAAAACATCTAAAAGGTCATAAAGTCCTTAAGGATAACTACTTAATGGTAGTTAAAGAAATTAAGAAAGCAGCTTCTAAATAAAAAACTTCATTTTATAGGCATTTCTACACTTGCCTTATAAGGTCAACTTGTCCTTTAAGGCTTACTTGGTGACCATAGAAATGAATATTGAATTACTGTATCGTCAATTATCAAAAATATAAAATGACAAAAAAACTAAATGATAAAATAAAAGGAATAAGCATAGGGCTTGATAAAAGCACTCAACTTAAAGATCTAAATGGAGTAATTGATGAGTTTAAAAAAGAAACAGATGATAAGCATGAAGTTAAGGTATCGTTAACTTTCGAGACTTCTCAATCTACACTTCACCTAAATAGAATAAGAAAACCTTACTTAACTTTAGCTACTAAAGATGGAAAAGAAGTTAAAAAAGATAAGAAAAAACCAGTTAAAAGTAAAAAAACTTGAAATATATAGTGTTTTTTGATCTTCCAAACTATACGGAAAAAAAGTACTGTTTCTGAATAAAGAGAATGCATTAATGAGCTATTCTTGAAATATTTAGTTTATTAAATGCAGAAATTTATAGATAAAATTAAAATAGTTTCAGAAAAAATTTACGACGAGATAGGCTGTATTAACGAAACACTTCTACAAACTGCCCTATCAATTGAATTGGATAAACTAAAAATTCCACACTTAAGAGAAACAAGCATACAAATTTATTACGACGGACATCCTCTAGGTTTTTTGGAACTTGATTTTGTAGTCTCACCCCACGATGACTTAAAAGAACATTTAATAATTGAAATGAAATTGGCTTCTAAAATTGACGATACAAGCAGGCAACAATTAAAAACACAATTAAGATCTGCACCATTAAACAATCATGAAATAATAAAAAAAATTACACAAGGAATGTTAATTAATTTTAAAAAATCTGAAAAGTACAAAGATGGTGTAAATGAAATACCTGAGGAAAAATTTGATATTGAAGTTTGGGAGTACAAAAAAAATAAATTTAAATTAAAATGAGTATTTTGTTAAATAAAAAATCAATCAAAATTATGTATTCAAACAAAACAGAAAGGATTGTATGACATCACCAATAGAACACGCGCTTATGGTATTATCTGTTAAAATTAAAGATAAATATCAAGATGATAACTTAAATGATCTAATTAGGAAATTAGCTGGCACTTGTACTAACGCAGGATTTCCAGGTGAAGATGGGTTTAGTGGCAAAAATGAATCAAACAAAGAAGTAGCCAAAATAACAAAATTAATAGAAAAATTATAAAAAACTAATGTCCAATACAATTAATATAAGACCGACAGTAGGATATTTAAGTACTATTTCTAGAATAAATTATACCCCTTATCATGCTATGGCTGAGTTTGTTGATAATTCTATACAGAGTTATGTAGATAACAAATTAAAATTAAGGAAATTACATAATAATTATAAATTAAAAATTGAGATTTATGTAAGTAGTTCAGTAATTGAGATTAGAGATAATGCAGCCGGTATTAATGAGGAAAATTATGAAAGAGCATTTCAAGCAGCAAGAAGACCGAAAAAAACTTCAGGACTGTCCGAATTTGGTATGGGAATGAAAACAGCCGCATGTTGGTTTTCTAATTTATGGGGGGTTAAATCTAAAGCCATCGGAGAGGATTTTGCTACAGAAGCAAAATTTGATATAAAAAAAATAACAGAAGAATTAAATGAAAGATTAGCTTTTAAGAAAGCTAAAATGCCTAAAAACACTCACTACACTATTGTGACATTAAAAGACATAATTCACACAGTTAAAGGTAGAGATGTTGAAAAAGTTAAAGATCATCTAGCTTCAATGTATAGGTCTTATATTGAAAAAAATGAAATAGAAATTAGATATAATGGAACAATATTAAAACACAGAGGTTTTAAAATTTTAAAAGCTCCTAGTTACAAAGACTTAGATGATGAAATAATTAATCCTAAAAAAATTTTATGGAAAAAAAAATTTGAATTCAGCTTTCCTTTGGGTTGTGAACATAAAAAACACAGTGTTAAAGGTTTTGCTGCAATTATGGAGGTAACTAAAAAAGGAGACACAAAAAAAGCTGGGTTTTCTGTCTTTAGAAGAGAGAGAATGTTATTTGGTAGTGATGAAGAAGCTTGGAGACCTACAAAACTTGTTAGACAAGATGGTTCATCAATTGCAAGAAGACTGTTTGGAGAATTATATTTTGATGACGAAATAGAAGTAACCCATACCAAAGATAATTTAAATTGGACAAATGATGAAAAAGAGGCCTTTTTAACAAAATTAAAATCGGTTATTGATTCTGATGATATGCCATTAATTAGACAGGCAGATAGATTTAGAAAAGAACACACTCCCGAAATAAGAACAACATTTGAAAAAGCTGGCAACTCATCTATAGTGCAATTATCTAAAGCGATGTCTATTATTGATAAAATGAAAGATATTAAAGTTGTAAAAATACCAACAGAACTTCCTAAAACAAAATCAAAACCTACAAAAATAAGATCTAGAAGTATTAATTTTCATGGAGAGAAATGGACAATCGATATCATATTAAATAACGACAAAGAAACAGAAAATAAAAAATGGCTTGACTATAGCTTTGATAAAAAAGGTATAAAAAATAAACAAGTACAAATTCAAATATTAATGCAAAAGGGATTTAGTTCTCAATATTTTGGAAATGATGAAAAAGAAATAGAAGGTATGCTTTCATTATTGTGTTACATTGTACTTGCTGAAGTAATTGGAAAAGAAAGAGGTTTTAAAGATACTCATATGGTTAGGGAGTATATAAATGCAATAATAGATTCTGTGCCACCAACAATAAATTAGAAAATGTTAGAAAATAAAATTATAGAAATAAACCAACCTTTAGAAAGTCCAACTTCTAATAAGAACGCCACGTGGACACCACTCAGTAACGGTGAAATTTTCACAAGTTATCTAGATAGCAAAGAAGGTATTAATGAGGAAGATAAACAGAACCTAATGACGGGTAGTGTTAAATTGCTAAGTAAATGTATAGATCCAAACAATATTACAGAAGAAAATTTAAATTCAACTGGGCTTTGCTTTGGACAAATCCAAAGTGGAAAAACAACCTCGATGGAAGCAGTTTTTACTTTAGCTGCTGATAATAATTTTAAAATTTTAATTCTTCTTACTGGAAGTGTTGGGCCTTTGGTTGTTCAAAATACTGGAAGAATAGATAATATTTTAGAGTCTAGAAAATTTGAAGTTTTAAGAAATGTTGAATCAGAGTGGGATAGTATGAGAAATTTAGAAATTTTAAAGTCAAATCTCATGGATTGGCTCAACCCTGAAATTCCTGAAGAAGAAAAAAAAACTTTAGTTATACTATCTATGAAAAATCCATCCAGAATCGAAACAATCACAGAACTATTTATGGATGCATCTAATAACGATCCATTAAAATACTCTAAGATCCCAACATTAATAGTTGATGATGAATGTGACCATCATTCCCTAAATCCACAAGCAAAAAAAAATGACCCAGAATTAAAAGATGACAATGAGTTATATGAAATTAAATCAAATGATACACTTGAAGATATTTTAGAAAGAGCCAACTTTGATAATCCTGATGATTTATACCAAATTAATCCTGGTATTGACCTAAAAAATAAATTTGATGAACAGGTTGGTGAAAGAATTAATCTTGAATATTTAGGAACGCCTACTCATTTTAAAATTACTGCAATGAGAAAATTGTTTCAGTTTCACTCATTTCTAGGATATACGGCAACTCCAAATGCAACATTGATAATAAATACTTTTAACAATTTATCCCCGTCTTTTGGTGAAATAATAAAGCCTGGTAAAGATTATACAGGATTGGAATATTTTTTTTCTACAAGAACTAAAATAAATCAATGTGTTGAAGAAATAGAAGAGACAATTAGGGATTACGAAATATCAGCAACCGAATGTCCTCAAAGCCTTAATGATGCTTATTTATATTTTTTAACTTGTGTATCTTGTGGCATTTATCAAGATCGTGACAAAGTAAAAACAGGACATTCAAGACAAAATATGTCAATGATAATTCATCCTGCTGGTACAACTCGTCACCACAGGATATATTTAAATTGGATAAAGGGTCTACAGGATAAATTTCGTTTTGCTTTACAAAATAAAAATGATGATCAGTTTAAAGATCTAGAAAAAGAAATTAAATTACACTTAGATAAAATCAAGAAAAATTCAAAATCAAAAATTCCAGAAATCGATGAAAAATTTTGGCGAATATTTAAAAGTGCAGATTGTTTAGGTCGTACGCCGTATCCATTTAATCGTGCTGAAGGAAGAAAAAGTATACCTTCTGTAGATTATAGAAGAAATTATGCAAATATCTTAGTAGGAGGTTTTGGACTTGATAGAGGCTATACAGTTGAGGGTTTGACGGTAACTTATCTTTGTAGATCACTGGGTGTTAAACAGGAAGACACTTTATTACAAAGAGCAAGGTTTATGGGGTACCAGAAAAAAAACTCTGATTTTTTAAGACTATGGTTTACTGTTGATGTCCTTAATTTTTTTGAAGGTGAGTATGATAGAAATAAAAGTCTTATGAAATTTTTAGATAGATTTTTACAATCTAATCAAAATCTAAAAAATATGAGACGTTTTTGGTTTGGTAGAGAAAGAACTAGTTTTAAATTAACTAGACCAGGAATAAATAACAGTTTGTATCTAGTCAATAGAGCAGAACCTTACACTGCCTCTGTAAGATGCAGATATTCTCATTTACTAGATGATACTCAGTTAAATATAAATAGAAATATTTATGAAATACTCACTACTAATTTTAATAGTAATTTTAAACAATTATCTAAAATACAAGCAATAAAAGACAGGCATCCATGGGCAGAATCTCAAGATATATTAATAATGGAAAATGTTCCATTAGGTGAAATCTTGAGGGAAATTTTAAGTAAATTTGAATTTGAAACCAGAGACTTAAATAGATTTAGTATTTTAATGGGAATGATTGAAAATTTTTTAGATCCTATACAGGGTGATAAGGAGACGGATGATCAATTTCTTGAAAGAAAATTAAAAAGAGAAAATGTCAAATGTCCTATAATGATATTTAGAAAAGATGAGGATAGTAAAAGATCACCGTACATTAGAGACAGAGATAAAGAGCCATTACCAACAATAGAAAAGATAAAAAATGGGCCTGTAACATCTGGAGCTGGTCAAAGTACTGGTTATGAGAAAGATTCCCATAAAGACAAAAGTTTATTTCCTGGAGATGTTAGAATCCATTGGGATTTTTTGAATGGTATTACAAATAATGAAGAATCTTTAGAAATTCCTACTCTTCAAATACATCAGATTACAGTCACATCAGAAAAAAATGGTAAAGGTGACCCCATTGCTATTAAAATTCCCTATCTAAGTTTTTTTATGCCAAGATCAATTTTTGTTGAAAGTATATACGGTGTAACTAGATGAGTTTACTAAAGATATACAAAAAATTAAAAAAACCCGAAAATACAAATAAAAACTCATTCAATACGGAGAATTTAAAAAAATCAAATAACCATTATATAGGTATTAATGGTTTGGGACATATTGCAATACTGTTTTGCACAACAAGTCCCAAAGGGAAAGAAGAAAATATTCAAAATCTACAACTTCACCATGGAATGCAGGCAACAATAAAATTTAATGGAAAAGAATCCAAAAAAAAATTTAGTATATTAAGATGTACCTCTAAGGAAGAAAGATTAAGAGAAATTTTTTTAAGTTCTTTAAATAATATTATTGAAAATATAGCTGAAACAATTTCTGAAAAAGAAATTTACGAAAAAACGAAGAGTTTAATCGAGTTATATAAACAAATTTCAAAAAGTAAAAATTATGATTTAATTGGATTTTGGGGAGAGTTATTTATTATCAAAATTTTAAATTCAAAAGAATTATTAATTGAGGCTTTTCACCCAAAAATAAATGATACATTTGATTTCTTTCTAGAAAATAAAGCACTAGAAATTAAGTCTACAACCTCAAACGACCGAAAACATATTTTTTCATTTGATCAATTAAATTCTAAGAATAATATAATTATTATTGGTTCTGTAATGCTAAGAAAATCTAGAACTGGTATTTCATTATTAGATTTAAAAAATGATATCCTTAAAGATATTGGTAAAAAATATTTAAAAGAAAAACTGCAGGAAATTTATGATATTTATACTGGATCAAAGACACAAAAAGAATTAAATGATATAAAGTATAACTTTAAATATTCAAAAGATAATCTTAAATTTTTTGACTCTACAAAAGTTCCCAGGATTAAAGAAACACCCATGTATGGAGTTAAAAATATAAAATTCGTGTCAGACCTTAATAGTGCTGAATCAATTAGTAAACTATCTGATTATGAATTTTTAAAATAATTGTTTTTTTATTTCCTTAGATATAACTTTAGTTAATAATGGTGGTACAGCATTTCCAACTAATCTCCATTGATCTTTAAAATTACCTGTCAATTTATAATTATCTGGAAAAGTTTGTATTCTCTTAATTTCATTGATTCTTAAAAATCTATTCTTCCAATGAAAGGGTCCCATGTTATTTGAAAAACTTGCTTGAATTGTCCATGAAGGTTCTTTAGGTGAAAGTTTTAATAAAAAAGACCAATAACGCGATCTCCATTTAAACTCTGGTTTAGGATGACCCCTTTCTTTAGTAAAATAAAGATAATTTTCCCCTGGTGGAATTAATTTTAAGAGATGTTTGTGCTTAGAGCCTGCTAAATTATTTTTATCTTCTGGTAATGGTATATCTAGATCACCTATAGCTTCCTTACAATTAATCCACTCTTTTTTATTACCACTAAATAAATCTAATTTTTTTTTACTTATATGAGTGTTATCTGGAAACTTGAATGTCCCATACTCCTTTAATGACCCAACACATATAAATCTTTGTCTAATTTGTGGTATACCATAATCAGCACAATTAATAACTTTGTAGGATAAATTATAACCAATTTTTTTACATTCAGATTCAAAAAAATCTAATGCAGGTTTATGAGGTTTAAAAAAAAAACCATGTACATTTTCAAAGAAAAATACTTTAGGTCTAATAATTTTTAGAGCCTTACAAAAATAAACTAAAGTATAAGAATCTTCATCTTCAAGTGCTCTTTTTTTTTCCTTAATATAAAACCTTGATTTTGAATAAGGTGGACATGGTGGACCACCTACAATGCAATCAACCTTGCCTTTAAATTTTGTAAAATCTACATCTTTAATATTGGAACATATTACATTTTTTGAAATCTTATTTTCCTTGAGTGTATCACAAGCAACTTGCCAATTGTCTATAGCAGCATAAGTTTCAAAAGAATTACTTTTAAAACCAATATCAATACCACCTGCACCAGAAAATAAACTTAATATTTTTTTCATTACTTTATGGTTATTTAATATTATACTTAAGTTATGGTTACCAGCTCGTTCTTTGATAATTTAAAAAATAAAAATTTTAAATTAGTGGTTGAAAACAAAACCAATCCTTACAAGTTTATCTATAAGGGTAATAAATTTTCAGTTTGTCTCAACAATATTGGCTTTGCCTATAGAACAAATTTAGACGAATACAGGGTGCAAATAGCTGAGCGAAATAGAATCAAATTAAAAGAATATCACCTGGATGGGTATTGGGCCTTGATATTTGGCTATCATAAAAAATCTGGAACGTTCACTGCTTGGGATAATAAGCTTTTATTTAGTTCGAGGGCAAAAAATAGATCTTTATATACAAGAGATAGCATCTGCAATAGAGCTAATGACACTGGAATTGAACATTATAGGTATACTGACCATTTAATAAAGGAAGAAACAGTTGCAGTAACTATGACTGGAAAAAATCTCTCTAAATATTTTGACCAAATAAAAACATTGAATGTTCATCAATATAGAAGCTTCATCAGCTTCAATCGAAATTTATAAATTTGCTGCTAAGTAATTAACCATTGCCTTACCTAATAAGGGAGGCACAGCATTACCTATTTGTTTTTGAATAGATCTTCTATTTCCAAAAAATTTATAATTTTTGGGAAAAGTTTGTATTGCAGCTATTTCGGGCACTCTTAATCTCCTATTATCCCAATGAAAAGGTCCAACCCATGGACCAGGTTGTGCTGCGATTGTCCACGAAGGTAGATCGGATTTTAGTTTAAGCAGAAAATTCCAAAACCTTGTATTTTTTTTAAAATTAGATTGTTTTCCATCACATAATGATAAATAATTTTTACCAGGCATCACTTTCATTAATTCTTTATAAAAGGTTCCCAGCTCGGCATTTTCTTGTTCTTCACTATATTTATTACTAGAAAATTCTTTTATGTGACTGCCAACCGTTTCGTGAGGTTTTAAGTTACTATCAAACAAGTCTTCTTTTTTGGGATCGAAGTGCGTTTTTTTTGGATCTTCTAAAGAAAAGTCATTTTTAGAGCCAAAGAAAAAAACTCTTTTCCGTTTTTGTGGCACACCATAATCTAGAGCATTGGTTCTAACCATTTTAAATTTATAATCCAATTTTTTTGTTGATTGAATAATATTATCAACTGCACTTTTGTTTACAGGATGTAAAATACTTTCAACATTTTCAATTAAAAATCCATCAGGATTAAGTTTTTTAACATAATGAAAAAAATCATTTATACAGTTTCTAGGATCTTTTGTAATCTTTCGGTTTTCATGTTTGACCCAATAGCCATTTTTAGAAAAAGGTTGGCAAGGTGGTCCACCAATTAATATGGTCTTTTTATTACTTAAATATTCCTCTAATTTTTCTGGTTCCTCATTTTTTACATCTTGATGAAGTATTTTAGTTTTAGAAAATTCTTTGTTTAGTTTTAATGTTTCTGTTGAGTCAAAGTCATTATCTACAGAGACTTTAACCTCTATATTATTTAATTTACAGCCAAGGTCTAATCCACCCGCACCACTAAATAGGCTAATAGCTTGTATGTTTTTTTTATTCATAAGAGAATCACTATATTATACATTTTTAAAATTCTTTTTTTAAACAAAATTCAGGCTTAGTAGGGACAAAGATTGATGATCTAAGTAGAATCATGCATTGGATTTCATTCCTTTTCACCCGTTTACGTTTCTTTTCATTGTTCTCCTCTTTACGTAAACTCCTTGATAAGAGAAGGGGTGAAACCATTACTAACTACAAATTACTTTCCCTTAAAAATACAACCAACAATAGGAGTTTTGATATATGGAAATAAACGGTATTAATAAATACTGTCATGTAAGCGCTTACATTGCTTATGATAACTGCAGCCCAGTTTACAAACAAACCTTCAAGTTTGAACTCAGTCCAAGCACCCATAACAGCATCATTTGGGAGAAAATAATCAAAATACTCAAGAAAAATGGAATAAATGTGGAGCTTAAATCATGAAGCGCTTCTTAATTTTTGTTTCAGCTCATTTGGTTTTGTTTCTATTAGTTATAGCCTATCAAGCTCAAGCAGATCATGAGGAATGGACCATCGATCAATTTAACAGCTTAGCCTATGCCAGAGTATCAGGTGAAATTACTCATGGGGATTCATTGAATTTTTTTATTTCATCAGAAGATGATTGTGCAAAAATTTATAATAACTTTACTTTTTATACTTATGAAAAACCTGGAGATATTAAGCAACTAATAGACAAAAATATTCCTATAAAGATTAACGGTGTAGATGTAACAGCAAATGTTATTAGTGTTTCACCTTTTTTAATGGGATACAGGGTATCGTTTAGCTTGGGTACATTTCCTATTAAAGAATACATGCATTTTTTAAAAGAATTCTATGATGAATTTCAGAAGTATGAAATTGAGATAGTAGATGGGGTCGATTTTAAAGCAGCTAAGTATTTTGACATAACTACTAATAATTGGAAATTAGATAAGCTTGTTCCATCCGTCTTAGAGGCCAATAAGCTATGTAAAACTCTTAATGATTTGGATAGTTAGATAATGTTAAGAATTATTTTACTTATCTTATTGTTATTACCAACAACCTCTAACGCTGATCAAGGTTTAAAAATCTCATGTCTTAATATGAAATATGTAGTCATTGGAAGAAAGCATGACCCTTTAAAATTTACAATGCAAGCTGTAGGACTTGAATATTTTGATAAAGAGAAGGGTGAATTTATCATGATTGAAGCTAATAAATTAGATATTGGTGAAAACCAGATAACTGCAAGGTTTGCAGATTATGAATTAGGCTTTCAAATGATTTTGCTTGATGGAGATACAAAGCCTAGCATGACATTATCAAAGTATGATTACAAAAATGATAGGTTTTTAGAGCATTATAAATGTGATGTTGAAAAGACAAATATTGAATAAAATTTGTGAAGGTGTTTTCTGATACTAGTTGCTTCAGAATGGGCTTTTATAAACAATATTTTGCAACAAAGTTGCAATATTAAAAGGTAAAAGTTTCAACTGAATTACAACCTATCTAGAACCTAAATTTTTTGTTAAGATAAAAATTAGTGCAAAATGCTTTAAAAATAACCTGTCCAAACTGCCAAAAAGAATTCGATGCCGGTAGTGCATTTAATTCTCATTTTGAAAAAAAAAAATTAGAAAATGAAAAAATTTTAAAGGAATCTCAGATTGAAGCCAAAAAATACAAATCCCAATTAGATAATAATAAAAAAGAAATAGAAAAAGCCAAAATTGATGCTGCAAAAAATGCTGAAGAAGAAGCAGCTAAAAAATACAAATCTCAATTAGCCAACAGTCAAAAAGAAATAGAAAAAGCTAAAATTGATGCTGCGAAAAATGCTGAAGAAGAAGCTGCTAAAAAATATAAAACTCAATTAGCCAACAGTCAAAAAGAAATAGAAAAAGCCAAAATTGATGCTGCAAAAAATGCTGAAGAAGAAGCAGCTAAAAAATATAAAACTCAATTAGCCAACAGTCAAAAAGAAATAGAAAAAGCCAAAATTGATGCTGCAAAAAATGCTGAAGAAGAAGCAGCTAAAAAATACAAAGCTCAATTAGCCAACAGTCAAAAAGAAATAGAAAAAGCCAAAATTGATGCTGCGAAAAATGAGGAACTTAAAGCCCAAAAATTAGCAAGAGAAGTAAAAAAAAAAAATGATGCTGAAATTCTAAAGATAAAAAGAGAAAGCGAAATAACTAATAAAAGATTAAAGGACAATACAGATAAAATGAATTCAGTAATGTCAAACCAAAAGTCTGAGTTAAAAGGCGAAATCCAAGAAGAAAATTTACAAGAATTCTTAAAAAGAAAATTCCCAGATGATAACGTAGATGAGATCAAAAAAGGAGCTAAAGGGGGCGACTGTATATTAACGATAAATTATAAAGGAAAAAAAAATATTGCAAAAATTTATTTTGAAAGCAAAGACACTACAAGTTTTAATGAAAAGTGGTGTGATAAACTATTAAACGATATGAAAGATAAAGGGATTGGAAATGGAATAATTGTTGCTTCAACTGCATGTCTACCAACTGACATGGATAAATATACAAGCTATGTAGAGAGACATGGAAACTCAATTACCATTATTCCGATGGATGAACAAATAATACATGCAATAGTTAGTAAAATCAGGTCAATTTTAATTTTTAAAACTAGAGAAAATAAAGATAATGAAATTCCTGATGTCATGAAAAAATGTTGGGCAAATCTTAATAGTCCTAATTTTCAACTACCTATAAAAAGTATGGTTAATGAAATAAAAACTATGGAAAAAATTTTTTCACAAGAACGAACATCTTTTGAAAGAATGTCGGCCAACAAAGCTAAAACTATTAATGGAGTAAAAACAAATCTAGTAGAAATAGTGACTTCTTTTACTAGAACTGTTGGAGATATATTTCCGCAAGACTTATTAGAGCATAAAGATGATAGGCTTGATGATGAATAAACAAAATATAACTAATCCCAAGATCCTTTAGTCTTTAATAAGTGCTCTTTTTTCATCACCTAGACACCTGATTAGGGGTTTGGTAGGGTTGGATTATGAAACAAAAAGGTTTCACCCTAATAGAACTTCTAGTCGTTGTCGCCATCATCGGTATTCTAGCTGCTGTAGGTGTGGTTGCTTATAATGGGTATACGGGTGCTGCTAAAGTAGCCCAAACTAAATCTATTCACTCACAATATATAAAATTTGTAAAAGCTGAAGTAATGAGATGTGAAATTGGAGTAGCTATAATTTTTCCATCTCAATCTAATCCTGGTGGGAATTTGAATTGTCATCAAAGAAATGCAAGTAATGTTGAGGGTAATTCAACAAGTTATTTTTATGAGGGAAATTTTAAGAATGCCTATAATTCGAAAACTGCTGTAAGAAGTTCAGCTCCTTGGGTTTCAGGTTTTAATGACTCAGATGTTGGGTATATTAATGTAAATACACTAGCTCAAAATACTGACTTGTATATTTATACATGCGTTAAATTACCATGCTCAGATCAAAAAAATATTTTGAGTGACACAATTAAGGATTTAAAACCTTAGATAATGAACCGTAAAGCCTTCACCCTAATAGAACTCTTAGTCGTAGTAGCCATCATCGGTATTCTAGCAGCCGTTGGTGTAGTTGCTTATAATGGGTATACGGCTAGTGCTAAAGCAAGTGTCGCTAAAGCTAATCATAAGATTATGATTAAAATATTAACAGCTGAATCTATGAAATGTGTATTGGGTAATAATACAATTTTTGATGGTAGATTAAGTTGTGTTGGTATAACAGGGTCAGAACTTGATGCTTATGCCCAATATTGGTTTGAGAAAACTGGATCAAAAAATCCATATTACCCCAACGCTACAAATTCCTCAAGAAGTTCTGCACCTTGGTTTTTTGGTGGATGGTCGGATGCTGATGTTGGTTATGTAAATCACAATACTCTTTATCAAAGAAAAATTCTTTACATCCAAACATGCATAAGAACGCCATGTACTGATAGTAAAAATATTTTAAGTGATACTATAACGCCGGAGTAGTTCTGTTACCCGGTGCCATGAACCAAGCTATCCCCACAAAGCAACGGGCAACGGGAATTACAGACAATTGACACTCATTCCGTCACCTAGACACCTGATTAGAGGTTTGGTAGTGTTTTAAATATGAAAAGTGATAGCCGTAAAATCTTTTTTGAAATTCTTAAGATAGGTTTTGTGTTAATGGTTATAGGCGCAGTACTTGGGGCGCTATATGAGATCGACTGGAAAATAGAATTTAAAATTATCTTTGGTGGATTGTTTATAATGTTAGGATTAATAGCTAATGAAATATCAAGACTGTTTAATATTAATAGTCTTTTGAGCGATATTCATGCAAAGACTTTGATGCAACTTATACTTATTGGTAAAAAACAAGGTGTTAAAGAAGATGTTAACGATATATGGGAAACTATAATTGAAGATGAAAAGAAAAAACTAGATTTTCAAAGAGAGTACGGAGGTGACGTTGATGCAAAAATATTGATCGGAGCTATTATTGCAGTAGTGGTTTTTGCGCTAGGTACTGTTATTATAATACAAGAATTTTTTTAATGAAAAAACTTTTAGAGATCGTGATTCTGGGTTTGGTAGAGTTTGAATATGATTAGTCCAGATTATATAAATATTGCATTTCATTGTGATAGTAAGACCACTTTTGTCTCTCATTACCGTTTTGAACAATCTATTATACATTTTTCTGGTAATGATTTTAATCAATCTTTTTGTGCTGGTGATCATCCTGATGAATATATGCAAATCGCTAAATCTAAAAAATGGATGATAGATATTATTTCGAGTAATACGAATAAAGATGACTATTTGTACATCTGTCACAAAATGAAGGGTGACGAAAAATGGGAAAGAGATAGTGTTGATCAATTAGCCTGTACATTTGCACTTAAAGAAACATCATATAATAGACTTGAAGCTAACTTGGTGAATAATGGTGTTAATTTTTTACAGAATATTAAGTTTGAAATATCAATTAATAAAAATGAATTAATAAAAAAAACATCGAAAGATAATGATTTCAAACTCAAAGTGAAAGAGCCATGTCTCTTATTTAAATCAGAATGGGAAGAAGATGCTCATAGATAACCAGGTATGAAAAAACTTTTAGGGATAATCGTTCTAGGTTTGTTGTTGAGTGGGTGTCTTCAAGATAAATCTGAAAAAGCAATTAAAAATTGTGCTGATACTGAATGGTCTAAAAATATAGTTGTGACATTTGAAGAAGAATTTATGATAGGTGCAGTTTATTTATGGGGTCAAAAACCAGAAAATATTCTTGATGAAAAAGTGTTGATATTAAAACAAGCTGGTTTTCAATTTGAAGAAATATGGGAATGGTCTAAAGGTCTAAAAACAGCAAAAATTGATGATACTAATAAAGAAATTATTAATTATTTCATAAAATTAAAAAATGAGACTAATAAATCTCAAGATGATCATTTAAAATTACCTTTAGAAGATAAATTGCAAGATCCAAACTATGAAAAAATGTTTGTTAAGTGTGAACAAATAAGAAAAAAAGCTATTAAAACTTTTGATGCAAAGTGGAAGAAACCAATTTTGGTTAAAGCAAAATTTAGGTAAATGAATTTCCTTCAAAATTATTTTCAAAAAAGAACAAATAATATGATCGCTCATCAAGATTTTGAGTTAGCAGAGCAATTTGTGAACATAGACTTTTCGTTTGGCTACAACCAAGATGGAAGCACAAAAGATGGAAAAACTGTTGGTAAAGACTTATTTCATCTTGAAGGTATTTTTTTAGATCTTACAGATAGAACGTTAAGTCACCCAAAAGTACCATATGCACATGAGGATAGAGGTGGAAAGTTTGGAGATTTAGTTAAAGAGTTTGGTTTTGGTAATCGAAAAGTAATATGGCAACCTTCAGATTTATTTGATTTAGATAGCTATATGGATGCCTACTGGTTTCCAGAACAACTTGAAATGCACCATAAAGCATTTAATGAGATGCTTGATGCAAAAAGACTTTATTGTGAAAGATCAATTAGCTTTTTAGATTATTTCTTTAAACGTTTAGATGTCTATCAAGCTTGTGAGATGCCTACCTTTATCAAATATTATAGAGGTGTTGATATAGAAAAATACAAAGATAAAATTAGAAAAATTACAAATGATTTTCCTCATCTAAATGAGAAAGGTGATCAAATTTAATAATGAAAAAACTTTTAGGGATCATAATTCTATCGTTAGTATTCTATGTTAACCCATTCACGATTAGCGATTCAAATGCAGGATGGTTTTCAGATCCATTGGAGAAATGCATGAATAGAGTTCTTAAGTTTAGTTTTGATAACGATAAAGAGAAAACGGCCAATGCTGCTGCTTATTGCAAAAGTGCTTCAAGCTCATCACTTAAATGCATGGACAGAGTACTAAAATTTAGTTTTGCTAATAATAAAGAAAAATCAGCAAGTGCAGCAGTACTATGTGGGGGCTCAACAAGCTCATCACTAAAATGTATGGACAGAGTACTTAAAGACAGTTTTGATAATGATAAAGAAAAAATGGCTAATGCTGCCGCGGTATGTGCAAAAAAATAATGAAAACTTTTGTTAAAACGTTTAGAGGAAAAATGTCATATACAAAAATAGACAAATATGTTGATTTAGTTCGTAGAACTTTAGATCCAGATGATTATTTTAATATTGAAATTCAATATGATGAAGGATGGCAGCATATAAGAATCGAAGTTTGGGATAGGGTTTTGCACTAATGAGCATAATAGATAAATTAGATAAAAAGATTTCTGATATAAAAAATAAAAAAAGATTAAAAGAAGAGGAAGAAAGACTAGAAGATGAAAAGATACAAAAATTATTTAAGCCGATTAGCAATTTTGGTACAGACGTTTATAAAAAATTTTTGGCTGAAGATTTTATAAAACTAGAAAAACTATTTAAAAAACACACACAAAACCTAAAAGTAAAAAAAGACACAGAAGACCTAAAAGCTATAACAATTAATTCTTTTCATTATGGGCTTCAATCATACATATCAATTGAATTTATGGCAGAACAACTTAATTGGCACACACAACAAGCAAGAATTCAATTCATTCACAAGGACACAAAATCAGTGAGTGTTTATAATAATGACTTAAAGTCTATTAAAGCTTATAAATTTCTTGATACCAATTTTTGTTTAATTGTTTCAGGAACCTTTGATTCAAATTCTAAAAAATTTGAATTAAAAAATAAAGAAAAAGCATACGAATATTTTACTGATTTGTTTCAAAAGGAAATCATATTATTTGGAGAAGAACGGGGATATTTTAAATGAAAAAACTTTTAGGGATTGTGGTTGTTAGTTTGTTGTTAGCTTTAATGGTAAATAAGAATAGATGAAGCAATTGCGGCAGCTAAAAAAAAGTATTAGTGTATATTGATGATACAATTAATTAATTCTTTTATAGAATTTATTATTAATCCATTTTTTTTATTATTTTTCTTTCTACCATTTTTTATAAATCTCTATGGCTGTAAAAAAAATAATAGAAATACATTTTATTCATTTCTGTTGTCTGCTTTGTATCCAGCTCTAATTTTGTTGGCTAATGGTTTAGCTTTTGGAATTTGGTTTGGAACATGGATGTGGGTATCTAAAAATTTTGATATCTCAACCTGGATAGGCATGCCTTTGGTTATGATTGGAGCTTTTATTTGTTTTTGGCCTGTTGGTTCTGTATGGCAAAATGTTTCTACATTTTTTGATAATTTTAAGTACGATGGGGTATTCAGCTTTGATGTAATGATAGCAAGAAAAAGAATTAATAAAAATAAAAGATCATTTTAATGGAAAAGAAAGAAAGAATTATTGGTTTAGTAATCGGTTTAATTGGACTGGTATTTTTATTTCACTTTAGTTTTGGTTATGTAAGATTTGATACTACCGATTCTACTGTTGCTCGAGCAATTGTGAACATAGCTTATTACTTAATTGATGGATGGCGTAGAATACTACTAGATTACTCATATTGGATATTTTGGTCTATCCATTGGAGTTACATTTTATTTGTTTGGTTTTATAGAGCTTGTATTGGCTATTGGGCAATCAAGAGTGTTAGAGTTTTTTACAAGAAAATATAAATTATGAAAAAACTTTTATTAACAACTGTCCTAGTATTATTATGGTTTGTACCTGTAACTGCAGATGACAACTGTGTAGATAAAAATCCTGAAATTATTTTAGATTTAGGTGGAACACCAGAACCAGAAAAAATAATCTATTCAACATATGATAGCTGCACAAAGCAGAGTGATTATTGTGGAGCAATGGGTTGTTCTCTAGATGTATTTGATCACACTGGAGAAAATACGTTAAGTTATATATCTAAAGATAATTGGTTTATAAGACCTGTTAATATTGTCGGTCAGAAACCCACTTATGAATTAGTTATGCCACTTTCTAATGGCAAGGTTAGAATTATAAAAGTAATTAATGATAAACTCACAGAGATAGTTTCAGATAAATGAAAAAACTTCTATCGATTATAGTTCTGGGTTTGTTGTTGAGTGGGAATGCCTATGCAGCAGAATTATTTCCAAAAAAAGAACTTACAAGAAAAGAAATTACAAATGAATGGCTTAAGAATAAGACAGTTACAGATTTAAAGCTCTTAGGTTTTGTATACAGGATTGAATTAATAACTTCGACAGAAGATAGTGTGCAGTATTATTTATCAAAGAGTACTGAAAGCGGTTCAGTTCGCGTGATATGCTTTGTAGATATCAAAAAGACAATTTGTAGACTACCATAATGAAAAAACTTTTAGGGATCGTAGTTGTTAGTTAGTATTTAAAATGGGAATATTTGATATTTTTAAGAATAAAAAAGATGAAAAAGTTGCAATCGATAATGTAAAAAAAAAATTAAAAGATGATGGAAACTTGGTTCAAGCTGTACGAAATTATTGGTCTCAAATAATTGCTGGAGATATAAACTTAGAAAACGGAGAAAAATTTAAACAAGAAACTTTTTATAACAAAAAACATCTAAAATACGATCCTGATGTAATAAAAGGTATACTCGTATCTATAGCAATTACGTCAGAAGATAAAAATTTTAAAGAAATCTGCCAAACTTGTTACATGTATTTAGCTGCTTTTGAAAAAAAAGAAGTTAAGGATAAAATTGAAACTAGAGTAGCTCAAGGCTTACCATTGCTTGAAGAAATTGGAAAAATAAAAGATAAGGATGAAAAATTTAAAAAATTACAAGAATATGGAAAAAATCTTCCTAAGGATAAGCCAGGGTATTCAAGTGAAGATTTGAAGGATTTACAGGTTCATTTAGCAGAATTATTTGGGCGTCTTGTGCAGGTATGAATAAATCTCAAGAAGAAATTGATGATGATAAATTTTATAAAAAAAAAGAAAAATATTTTAAAGAAAGAAAAGAATTCTTAAAATATCAAAGAGAATACAGATTAAAACATCCTTTATATAATTGGGTTTTTTCATATGAACCAAAATATTTTGGAATAGTGTCTGGATTTGTCTCAGCTTTTTTTTGGGTTGGTATCTTAGGTCTGGGACCGATACCTCACTTATTGGCAGTTGCTACTGGTATTTTTTTTTGGTTTATACAACGAATATCTCTTAATGAATTTGAAGAAAAAACAAAAAGTAATGGTTTAAATTTTAATGGACATTATCATTTAGAGGATAAAGATATTCGATTATAATAATATTTATTAAATTTTCTGAATATTAATAATGGTACATAACCCAAAAGAATCAATTCAACCAACATAAGATAAATTTATTAGACAAATATGTTTATTTTATAGCCACGCCTCAGTCTTTTTAATTCTTATAGTATTAGTTAATTAACTCATCTTGAGTAAGAGTTTAAGATTTGTTAGTCTTGGATTATGGAGTGCAGTTAATAAATGAAAAAAATATATTTAGTTATTTTATACGTTTCTTTATTAGCTGGATTAGAGTTTCCTGATTTTGATTTACACCTTTTGTTTTTTTTAGGACATAGATCAATATTGACTCATGGAATAATAGTTCCATTTTTCTTATATAAATTTTTAACAATGGAAAGTTACTCTAAATTTTCGAATAAAATCTTTGGGAGATTTTTTTCAAATAAAAATATTTCAAAAGAAGTATTAGACTATGTTTATATTGGTTTTTTAACAGGAATAGCAATTCACCTTTGTGCAGATCTATTTCCAAAAGCTTGGATTGGTTTTGCTCAAATAGTATTTCCTCCATGGATACGTATGGGAGCTCCTTTTTCTATAGGGTGGATGTTATTGAATATGTTTTTTGCGTTAAAGATCGCATTTCAAAAAATTAAACAAAAAGACATAAAAACAAAAACTAAAAATAGAATATTTTTATCTATATTGATAATTGGAGTGATTTATTCGATAATAGACACCATGTTTGTTTCTAAGATTATTTTAATGATAATTTCTTTTCCTGTGATTTGGTATTATGCAAATAGAGGTTTTAAATTCATAAAAAAATAAAAAACTTAGCTAAATGTCCAAATTTTTAAAACAGATTAGATCACTTAAAAAAATTAATAAATCTACTATTATCAATAGCAAGTTTTTAATAAACACCGAGAATAATATAGAAATCTATTATGCACCGTTTGAATATATTAATTCTAGAGCAAAAATAATGATTGTAGGCATTACCCCTGGACTTCAACAAATGCTGCAGAGTTTTGAGGTAATTAATGATGGCAAATCACTAAAAGAAGTCAAAGATTTATCTAGCTTTAAAGGTAGTATGAGAACCACCCTAATTAAATACTTGGATGAATTAAAAGTAAATAAAAAATTAAAAATTAAATCTTGTGAGAGTTTATTTAATAAAAACAGCAAACATCTCCATACTACGTCTTTAGTTAAATACCCTGTATTTGATAAAGGAAAAAATTATTCAGGCTCAAATATCTTAAAGAAGAAAATACTTATAGAGTTTATTGAGAAAAACTTTTTAAAAGAGTTAAAGACCTTAAAAAAAGTCATCATCATTCCTTTAGGTAATACAGTTTCATCTACAATTGAATACTTGAATAACAAATATAATCTTAAATTAACTTGTTTTCTTAAAGGCTTTCCTCATCCTTCAGGAGCAAATGCAAGAAAGAATATTCAATTTAAAGAAAATAGATCATCAATGATGAATTTATTAAAATCTAATAAATAGCCACGCCTCAGGCTTCTTTAATCCTATTTAGTATTAGCTAATTCCATCACCTAGACACCTGATTTGGAATTTGCTAGTCTTAAATTATGTCTGGACTTGAAATATTATTAGCCATTGAACTTGCTTATTTAGCTTACACAATAATTTTTGATTAATGGAAGATAAAGATAAAAGTTATTTCATTAAATTAATTTCAATAGCCGTATCTTGGTTATTAGTCATATTAATTGCATACGCTTCAGAAGCACCAGGAAAATTTTATGGATGGTTTGTGATGGTTTCAGCTTTGTCTGCACCAGCAATATATAAAATCACTTTATTATCTAAAGGTCAGGGACACGGGAATTTTAAAGATGATTATGGAATGGTTATTGGTTTTGTTGTTGCAATAATTTTTTTAACAATAATTATGATTTGATGAAAAAGATTTTAGGGATCTTCGTTTTGGGTTTGTTGTTGAGTGGTAATGGTTGAAAGAAGAGGACAGCCTAAAGTTAGTGAATTTGTTGAGATTTCTATTAGTTATAAAGTCATCCAGTATTGCAATCGTTATAATGAAAGTCCTTTTATAGCTTGGAAACGATTAATCAAACACAGAGCATTTAGAGATTTAATGAAAGAGCACTTTAAAAGGGAAGTTGCTGATTTTAGAGTTAATCAACTAATGTCTGATTACGATAGTTCTAAAAATTTTTATTATAAACATATTAAAAAATGGATAAAAAATAGAACTTTAGGCATTGGATCGTTATTGAATAAGGATCTCTTAAAAAAGTACCCTAAAATCCTTAAGTACACTCAAAAGTAGATAATAACTGAACATTTCTTAACAGTAAAAATTTTTATAGAAATCTCCTTAATTAAAAATAATTTAAGGAGAACAATTTGTCTAATATCAGCAAGGAACAACTTTTAGCAAATAAACTAAATGCTAAAAAGTCAACAGGACCTAAAACGAAGTTAGGTAAAGAAAAAGTATCAATGAATGCAATAAAACTTGGCATTTATGCAGAGCATCATGTGATGGTTGGAGAAGATACTGAGCAATACAAAGGTTATGTAGATCTTATGTTTAAAACCTTTGAGGTCTTTGATGCAATCAGTGGCTTAATCATACAACAAATCATTAGTATAGGGTGGAGGTTACAACGAATACCTCAAATAGAATGTGGGGTATTTGGCATTGAAATGTCTGAATACCATAGGAGTTATAACAGCCCTAGCTTTGTTAAGATTAAGCATAAAGAGTTTCATCAAACCATTAAAAAAGATCTAGATCGCAGAAGTGAATTGATGGGTGCAGCTTATGTTAAAGATTGCAGCGGTGGTGATCGGATGATGAAATTAAATACAATGGAGGGAAGGTTGTTAAGTAGGCAATCAAACTTAATTAATCAGTATTTAAAATATAAAAAATCTAAAGGAAAGGAGACCTAATGGTAAAATATAATATGCCTGATTGGCAAAGATCAGCTTTTGATAAAGTTGATAACTCTTATGTCAAAACAAAGCCAATTAACGAAAAGATAAAAGAACTGGAAGCAGCTTATGCAAAAGAACAAGAAACAAAGGCAAAAGTTGAAGATATTGATACGTCTACTTTTTATTTAAAAGATGAGCCTGTAAAAGAAGAGAAAGATGACAAGCTTGATGAGCTTAAAGAATATCAAAAAATGAGAGACCGTCAGAGAAAAGAAGAGCTAGAAAAGTCGAGAAGAGATGAGAACAAGGTTGTCTTTACAAGCGCTCCTAGAAAAGATCCCAATCGAGGAATGCGCTTTCTAAAAAAATGTTCTGATCCTATAAACGTCGGGAAACTTGGCTCTTCTAGGTCTTTTATTAAAAAAAGGGATAGGGAATACTATTAAAAAAGTTCTATTTTATAAAATAAAAATCTTTCAAATAAATGGACAACTTTACATAAATGAATTAATTAAAGATTAATGAAAATTTTAACTACTTTAATTATAAGTTTTTTTTTTATTTTTCATTCAAATTCATTTAGCGCAACAAAAGAGCCTCTAACAGTAATACAGGAAATTAAAGCCCTGGGCGTTTTTGCTGAACCAAAAGTCTACCCTGCTGGTATGTTAGAATCTTTTAGTAAAAGTTGTGTTAAATTTTATTGCCGAGCAAACAAAGCAACCAAAATAATGTCTAAAACATTCCAAAGGGGTCCTAAATATCACCAAAGATACCCAGGTGAGCAGCTATATGCGCTAGCACAATTCGAATTATATTACCTTCAACAATTAAAACAAAATCAAAAAAAACTCCAAAAATTTGTATCTACCTGGCCAGATAAAAAAAAATATGGAAAAAATGTAGTTTCATTAATTAAATTAAACAAGAGTAGAGAAAAAATGAGAGCAGCTTTAGGGATGGATCTAAACACTAGTGTTGAAGATGCTATGGAGCGATATTGGGTAATGGGTGACTTTCTAAACAATGGAGAAATTAAAAAAAATAAGATTGATAAAAATACAAAAAAGCGCGCAGCATTATTAACTAAGTATAAAAATGCAATTAAAACTTTTAATTCTACTTTAAAGAATAAAGAGAACCTTGATTTATATGATGAAATACAAAAATGATTAAAGATAAATTTAATAACGTAAAATATATAATATTTGTAAGTTTGATGATTTTATTTTTAATGTCAAATTTAACTTATGCTAATAATGCTGAAAAAGAATATAAAAAATTTATTAAAGAGACAAATAAAATTAGAAAACAGTTAGACAAATTACCCACAGAAACCTCTGACGAATTAACAGTTATTGATGAAGCGATTAAAGAATTAGATCAAGCTTTTGACTTCGCTAATGAAAATTTCAAAGAAAACAAAATTGAAATCACTAAAATGACTCTAGATTATATTGATAAATCACTTGCTGATATTAGTAAGCTGGCACCCAAAGAGTTTAGTAACGACTTATCTGTTATAGATATGAAAAGTTTACCTAAAGAAAATTTTCAAGAAATAATGGAAACAAGTAAACAAATGAAGATTATTAAAAATGAAAAAATTACATCTTTAGTTGAGAATATGACTATTGTTGAGAAACAGGGTCTTAATCTTTTTCAAGTCAGTAAAAATTTAAATGAATTAGGAGTTAACACTTTAAATTTTGAAGATATTGCAAAAGTTGTAAGTGAGAACTCCTCATTAAAAGAAGATGTTTTAAATGCGTCTAAAAAAGGAATTTCAGAAGAAGACTATACTAAACAACTAGAGACCATTGCTGAAGCTGAAAGACTTGGAATTAGTGAATCAACAGCAGCAGTTGCAGAGGCAGCTAAGTCTCAAAATCTTGATGTCGATGTGATGCCAACACTTGAAACAATGCAAAGTGATTTTTTTGATGCAGCAGCTCACAATGAGGCTATGGCAGAAATGGCGGCTGAAATATCATCTGGTGATATAGGTTCAGATACAGCAAAAGCAGAAGCTGCAGCAAGCTATTCTGAAAGTGATAGAGCTGACCAGAAATCAAAATCAGATGCCGACGCAGAGTCAACTGCTACAGAAGCGTGTCCTTCATGCTGATTATTTTTGCTTAATCAAAATATAAAAATATAGATTTAGATGAATTTTAGAAAAAAGTAAGAAAAGGCAAATTTTTATTACTAAAAATAGAGACGGTACATGAAGTTAACTGAGACTACAGTTAAGATAATAACCAGTAAGTATAGGGATATGTAGTCTTTTGGAGTTAACATGGTTTATAAATACTCTTATTGCTATGAACTTGCTAGTTTCTTTTTAGGATCATAGAAAGGTTTTTCAACAACCGTTGCTTTAATGACTTTGTCATTCATTTTAACATCAAGCACTGTCCCAATCTCTGAATTGTTAATTGAAACCATTGCAAGTGCTATGTTTTGTTTTAGTCTTGGTGAATAAACTGCAGAAGTAATTTTACCAACTTGCTGATTGTCTTTTAAGATTTCCCAAAAAGTAGTGTTAGGTCCAGTTAAAGGATCACAGTCTAAAATCACTCCAACTTGTTTTCTTTTAATGACTTCATTGTTTATTTTTTTTAAAGCATCTTTACCAATAAAGTTTATATCAGTATCAAGGTTCACAAGCCTTTCTAATCCAACTTCATAAGGGTTTGTGTTAATATCAGCATCAGCGTGGTACGATAACATTCCACCTTCAATACGTCTTATTGATGATGTGTGACCTGGTTTTAATCCATGAGGTTTACCAGCTGCCATTATCTTTTCCCAAAGTTTGTCCCCCTTAGAGCCATCTCTTAAGTATAATTCATATCCAAGCTCACTTGACCAACCTGTTCGAGAGACAATTAAAGGAATGCCGTCTAAATCTAATTCTCTTAACCAATAATATTTAAGATCATTAATACTTTCACCAAATAAAGCTTCCATAATTTTTCCAGAGTTTGGCCCTTGTAATTGAAGAGGGGAGACATCGGGTTCGATAATTTTAACATCAAGACCTGAATTTACTGCAACTCCTTGTGCCCATAATAAAATATCACTATCTGCAAGAGATAACCAATAATGGTTTTCTTTTAGTCTTAATAAAACTGGGTCATTTAAAATTCCACCATCATTATTTACAATTAAAACATATTTACATTGACCAACTGCAAGTTTTGATAAATCCCTTGGTGTTAACAGTTGAATAAATTTTGTAGCATCTGGTCCAGTAATTTCAACTTGTCGTTCAACTGCAACGTCACATAAAATTGCTTCATTAACTAAATTCCAAAAATTCTGTTCTGGATCACCAAAGTCACGAGGAATGTACATGTGATTATAAACTGAAAAACCAGTTGCACCCCATTTAACCGTTGAATTAAAGTAAGGGGATTTTCTAATTTGAGTTCCAAAACCGAAGTTTTTCTTATCTTCCATTCTTAAAATCTATTAATTATTTTATTATTTGAAAAGCTATTTATTATTTTCGCACTCAATTGTCGCAAATTCAGTTAGTTGCTGAATTTCATCAGGCTCTTTACTGAAAACTTTATCGATCTCTTCGTCGCTAAATTTCGCACTTAATTTATCAATTGTGCACTGGCAGTATATTTTAGCACCATCTGTACCAAGGTATTGCTTAGAGTTAGTGTAACAACCAATATATAATTCTTTCTCATATTCAGGGCTTAGAGCGTGACTTTTAGAGCTAAAAAGTAGGATAAAGATTAGTAAATATTTATATTTTTTGATCATACTCGCCAACTTTGCCAGTTTTTTGTAAAAGATCATCAATAAAATCAAAGATCTTTTTCTTTCTCTCATCTGATGTCGGGCTTTCAGTAACAATTACAAGAGATGGTTTATTTGATGAGGCTCTAATTAATCCCCATGACCCATCTTTAAAAGAAAATCTGATACCATTAACCGTTAGTACTTCACTAATTTCTTGGTTGTCAATTTTAGTTTTATTATCTTTAATAGTGTTTACTTGTTTAACTAATTCCTCAACCACTTGATATTTCTCTTCATCTTTACAGAATGGAGCCATTGTTGGTGTTTGAAAAGTGTTAGGTAATTCTTTTATAATTTCATGCATAGATTTATTTTGATTATCTAATAAATGACACACTTGAATTGCAGAATTTATTCCATCATCATAACCAAAACCTAAAGGTTGATTAAAGAAAAAGTGACCACTTTTCTCAAATCCAGCTAATGCTTTTTCAGTATTAACTTTTCTTTTAATGTGTGAGTGACCTGTCTTCCAATAAATAGTTTCACAGCCATTCTTTGCTAAAACTTCATCAGTTGCGTATAATCCAGTTGATTTTACATCAACAATAAATTTAGAACCTTTATGAGTTTTAGATAAATTTCTTGCAATTAATAAGCCAATTTTATCTGAAAATATTTCATCTCCTGTATTATCAATTACACCAACTCTATCGCCATCACCATCAAAACCAAAACCAATATCAGCGTTATTATCTTTTACAGCTTTTGCTATTGCGTGTAACATCTCTAAATCTTCTGGGTTTGGATTATATTTTGGAAAAGTCCAATCAAGATCACAATCAAGTTCTACAACTTCACAACCAATCCCTCTTAAAATTTCAGGGGCAAATATTCCAGCAGTGCCATTTCCACAGGCAACAACTGCTTTAATTTTTTTTGTGATTTTGTTTTTATTTATTAAATCATTTTTATAAATTTGTTGAAAACCTTCTATTTGTTTTTCACTACCTTCGCCTTTGATAAAGTTTTCATTTAAAGTAATTTCTTTTAATTCTTTCATCTCTTCTGGTGCGTGGGTTAATCCTTTTTTGATACCCATTTTAACTCCAGTCCAACCATTTTCATTGTGACTAGCGGTTACCATTGCAACAGCATCAGCATCTAAATTAAATTGTGCAAAATAAACAGTAGGGGATAGAGATAAACCTATGTCTTCAATATTACATCCTGTTGAAAGTAGTCCTTTTTTAAGAGCAGATTTTATTTCTTCACTGTAAGACCTATAATCATGACCAACAATTACTCTTGGATTCGTTTTTTTTGTATGTTTTATAATTTGAGTGCCTAAACCTTTACCTAGATTCTCTATTCCGAGTTGGTTTATGTCCTTCTCATACAACCATCTTGCGTCATACTCCCTGAAGCCATAAGGATCTATTTTTAAATTTGTTGTCATTGTTAACCTTTCTTACATTCATTTTATTTTTTTATTGATATTTTTTTTCTATGTTCTATAAACGTTCTGTTGAATAATGATTTATATGGTGTATCAATGCTTTCAGCATACAACATGTAGTTGTTTTGTAAAAAAAAACTTATAAAATATTAAAATATGAACAAAATACTATCACAGGCACTTAAGAAAGCTGTCTCCGAATATAGCCCTGATAATAGCGAACTTTCAAAAAATAAAGGACCAGATTTATTTTCACTTAGTAATGACACTGAACTTTTTCAAAATGAAAAAGGCATCATTATTAAAATTGATAGAACAAGAGATTCTAAATTAACAGATTTTGGCAGAGCAACTTTAAAAGATAGATACTTAGGAAATAACGAATCTTACCAAGATTTGTTTGCCCGTGTTGCAAGTTCATATGCTGATGACAATTTACATGCACAAAGAATTTATAACTACATTAGTAATTTATGGTTCATGCCAGCAACTCCAGTTTTATCAAATGGTGGAACTAAAAGAGGTTTACCAATTTCATGTTTTTTAAATGAAGCATCAGACAGTTTAAATGGAATACTTGATCTGTGGAGTGAGAACGTTTGGTTAGCTGCTAAAGGTGGTGGGATCGGAAGTTACTGGGGTAACCTAAGATCTATTGGAGAAAAAATTGGTAAAGTTGGTAAGACTTCAGGAATTATTCCTTTTATTAAAGTTATGGACTCGTTGACGATGGCAATTAGTCAAGGTTCATTAAGAAGAGGATCGGCTGCTTGTTATCTTCCAATTGATCATCCTGAAATTGAAGAATTTATTGAAATGAGAAGACCAACAGGTGGAGATCCAAACAGAAAAGCATTAAATCTTCATCATGGTATTTTAGTATCAGATGCATTCATGAGAGCCGTTGAGACAGATGAACAGTGGGCACTAAAAAGTCCTGCTGATGGAACTGTACAACAAACTATCTCTGCAAGAAATTTATGGATTAGATTGTTAACTGCAAGAATTGAAACAGGTGAACCTTATATTATCTATATCGATACAGTTAATAGACAAATTCCACAACACCATAAGTTAGCGGGATTAACTGTTAAAACTTCTAATCTTTGTAGCGAGATTACTTTACCTACTGGAATAGATAAAAACGGAAGAGATAGAACTGCTGTTTGTTGTTTGTCATCTTTAAACTTAGAAAAGTATGATGAGTGGAAAGACGATAACGTTATGATTAATGATGTTATGAGATTTTTAGATAACGTATTAACAGACTTTATTGAAAGAGCTCCAGAGCAATTTGATGATGCAAAATATTCTGCTGAAAAAGAAAGAAGTGTTGGCCTAGGTGTTATGGGTTTCCATTCTTATTTACAGCAACATAGTATTCCACTTGAATCAGTTATGAGTAAAGTTTGGAATAAAAAGATATTTAAACATATTCAAGAACATGTTGATCAAGCCTCAAAAGATTTAGCTGATGAAAGAGGAGCTTGTCCTGATGCTGCTGATTATGGTTTTAATGAAAGGTTTTCAAACAAAACTGCGATTGCACCAACTGCATCGATTTCTATTATCTGTGGTGGAGCTTCACCAGGAGTAGAACCGGTTGCAGCTAACAGTTATACGCACAAAACTCTTTCGGGTTCATTTAATGTTAGAAATAGATATTTAGTTGAGTTATTAGAAAAACACGGGAAAAATAATGATGATGTTTGGTCTGGTATTACAACAAACGAAGGTTCTGTTTCTCATTTAGATTTTTTAACTGATTTAGAAAAAGACGTTTTTAAAACAGCATTTGAGTTAGATCAAAAATGGATTATTGAATTAAGTGGAGATAGAACGCCTTTTATATCTCAAGCTCAATCAATTAACTTATTTGTACCAGCAGATATTCACAAAAGAGAACTACATAAAATTCATTTTGATGCTTGGAAAAAAGGTTTGAAAAGCCTTTATTACTGCAGATCAAAATCAATTCAACGTGCGGAGAATGTTAACGATACTAAAGCAACAGATGTTACCGCAAATGTCTATAAGTCAAAACCACAAACAACTGAACAACCAGAATACGAGGAGTGCCTATCATGTCAGTAGAAAAAATGGATACTAAAATTATTCAACCACCAAAAGAAGAAATAGTTCAACCACAAAAAATGGGATTACTAGTTGAAAACCCTGTTTACAAACCTTTCAGATATCCATGGTGTTATGATGCTTGGTTAACTCAACAAAGAATTCACTGGCTACCAGAGGAAGTGCCACTTGGTGATGATGTTAGAGATTGGCAGAAAAATTTAACTCAGTCTGAAAAAAACTTATTAACACAAATTTTTAGATTTTTTACTCAAGCTGATGTTGAAGTACAAAATTGTTATTTAAGACATTATACAACTGTATTCAAACCTACAGAAGTTTTAATGATGATGACTGCTTTTGCTTCAATGGAAACAGTTCACATAGCTGCTTACTCTCATTTACTTGATACTATTGGAATGCCTGAGTCTGAATATTCTGCATTCATGAAATATAAAGAGATGAAAGATAAATACGACTACATGCAAAATTTTGATATGAGTTCAAAAAAAGATATTGCATTAACAGTAGCTGTATTTAGTGCATTCACTGAAGGCCTACAATTATTTGCAAGTTTTGCAATCTTACTTAACTTCCCAAGACATAATAAGATGAAAGGGATGGGCCAAATTGTTACTTGGTCTGTAAGAGATGAAACGTTGCACTGCAATTCTATGATTAGATTGTTTAAAGAGTTCATTCATGAGAACCCTGAAATATGGAATCCTGAATTAAAAAAAGAACTTTATAAAGCATGCAGAACAATCATTGAGCATGAAGACGCTTTTATTGATTTGGCTTTTGAAATGGGTCCTATGGAAGGTCTTACAGCGCAAGATGTAAAACTTTACATTAGATTCATTGCTAATAGAAGATTATCTCAACTTGGATTAGACCCGATTTATGATGTGGAAAAAAATCCACTTACTTGGTTAGATTCTATGTTGAATGCAGTTGAACATATGAACTTCTTTGAAGGTCGTTCTACTGAATATTCTAAAGCCTCAACTCAGGGAACTTGGACAGAGGCATTTAGTTAATCTTTATTTAATTTAAAGCAAGTTTAAATAATTTTATTTGGATGCTAAGTGTAACAACTTCATCCAGCTGTTTATTAATTTTTTATGAAATAAAGAGTATTGTAAGAAGTTTTAAAATTGATAACTTCACCCTCATGAGAGCAGCAAACTATTCATCCATGAACATTTTTAACAAAGATAAAGTTAAAGAGATCAATAACGTCATTAAAGAAAATTTTATTGAAGGAAAAGATGATCCTGCAGCTTTATCACGCAAAACCTCGGATGTTAAATTTGTTAGTTTAGGAAAGATTTCAAAAAGAAATATATCCTTTTATTGAATTTTGTTTAGCAGCAAATAACAGCTTTTTTGGTTTTGACCTACATCCATTAACATCTTTCGATAAATTAAATTATAATTCTTATGAAAAAGGAACAGAGTATAGTTGGCATATCGATGCTGTACCAAAAGACACAGTTAGAGATATTAAACTTACCGCTCTATTAAATTTATCAGAAGAGTCCTATGAGGGAGGAGAATTGGCCTTATTTAGAGCTAATGAGATTATATGTAAGGAATTTAATTCACCAGGTAGTGCAATAATTTTTCCATCTTTTATCAATCATAAAGTGAGTAAAATTACTTCAGGTAGACGAAATACTTTAGCAATTTGGATGTCAGGACCAAAATTTAGGTAAAAATTTTATTTTAATCAAAATTATCATGGAGTACAAAAAATATTTCAGAAAAACTAGCCTTAAACAAGAAGGTATTGGCAAAAAATTTTTAAATGAAATAGCATTAAAGAAGCCAAAAAATTTCCTTGAGATAGGTGTGTTTCATGGTGTTACTGCTAGAAATGTTTGCGAACTATTACAGAACATTCATGGAAGTGACTTTAAATACTTTGGCTTAGATTTGTTTGGTGAAAATATTAAAAATGATAATGAAGTTATTCCAAACACTAAGTTTAATAATCCATTAAAAAGAATATATTTTGAATATATTTTAAGACAAGACCCATACTCAATTGATGCTGTAACTTATCTTTTAAGAAAATTTAAAAAAAATATTCACCTAATTAAAGGTAACTCTAATCTACTATTAAAAAAAATGAATATGTCACAAATTGACTATGTTTTTTTAGATGGAGGACATGCCTATGAGACAGTTAAAAATGATCTACATTATTCAAAAGCAGTTATAGAAAATAATGGAACTATCCTTTGTGATGATTACAACTTGAGTTATGCACCAGGAGTAAAACAAGCCATTGATGAATTTGTCACTGATAACAATCTGAAATCAGAAATTATTTTTGAAAGATTTGCAAAAATAGAAAAAAACTAATTATCTTTGATTTAACTGCATAACTTTTCTATGCTTACTACCCTTGTAGCTAGCAAGAGGTCTAATCAATTTATTAGCAGCATGCTGTTCCATAATATGTGCTGACCAACCCGTAATTCTTGAAATTACAAATATAGGTGTAAAGAAATCCGTATCAAAACCCATTAAATGGTAAGTAGGACCTGTTGGATAATCAACATTAGGATAAATATTTTTCTCTTTAATCATTACCTTTTCAACAATGTCATATATTTTTTCGAATGTTTTATCTTTTTTAATAATTGCTACTCTTTTAAAGTACTCTCTCATTGTTGGAACTCTAGAATCTCCACTTTTATAAACTCTATGGCCAAATCCCATTACTACATCTTTATTTTTCAAAGCTTTAGTGATCCACTTTAAAGCATTCTCGGGCTTTTTAATTTTTCCCATCATATGCATCACTTCTTCATTGGCACCACCATGAAGAGGACCTTTAAGACTTGCTATAGCACCTGTTATTGCTCCATGAATATCAGATAAGCTACTTGTAATAGTTCTGGCAGTAAAAGTTGACACATTAAAACTATGTTCTGCATATAAAATTAATGAGACATCAAAAGCTTTAACAATTTCTTTATTGGGAACTTTTCCAAAGCACATATGGAAAAAGTTTTCAGAAAAACCAAACTTTTTCTTTGGTGCTATAATTTTTTTTCCTTTTCTAAGTCTGTAAAAAGCAGCTAATGCAGTTGGAGTTTTCGCAAAAATTCTAATTGCTTTTCTTAAATTTGCATTTGGTGAATTATCTTTAGTTTCTTTATCCTCAAGACCCATAACGCTGACAGCAGTTCTTGCAACATCCATGGGGTGAGATTTTTTAGGTATCTTTTTTAAAATATCTATTAAATTCTTTGATAGAGTTATTTCTTTAGATAATTCTTTCTTAAATTCTTTTAGTTGCTTGTTATTAGGTAATTCTTTATTTAAAATCAAGTATGCAACTTCTTCAAAATCGCATCTTGCACATAAATCTTGAGCTGCGTAACCTCTATACGTTAGAGAATTAATTTCTGGCATAACTTTTGAAATTTCAGTTTCATCAACAATTATTCCTAGTAAACCTTTTTTGATATCGTCACTCATTATTCATGTCCTTCCGTACTAAAGTTATAAATTTTTTCATCTAACGAATTATATTTTTCATATTCAACCAATTCATAGAGTCTTTTTCTAGTTTGCATTTTATCTATAATATTGTTTTGATGTCCACTCACAAAAATGTCTCTAAGACCATCTTCTACATTTTTCATAGCTAATCTTTGTGTTGTTACTGGATAAATCACAATATTATATCCAAAATTTTCTAACTCTTTATAATTGAATAGTTTAGATTTTCCAAATTCAGTCATATTAGCTAACAAATAACATGATAGTTCTTTTCTAACTTTTTCAAAATCTTTTTCATCATGTAAAGCTTCTGGAAAGATAATTTCAGCTCCTGCATCAATATAGGCCTTACATCTATCAATCATTTTATCTATTCCTTCAACACCCTTAGCGTCAGATCTTGCTATAATTTTAAAATTTTCATCTTGTTTTGCTGCAACGCACTCTTTAATTTTCTTAACCATTGCTTCAGTTGAGATTAATTCTTTGTTATCTAGGTGCCCACACCTTTTACGTTCAACTTGGTCTTCTAAGTGTACAGCTGCCACCCCAAATTCTTCAAAAGTTTTAATAGTTTCTTCACAAGACTTAAAACCAGTGTCTATATCAACAATTGTAGGTAAACTTGTAACTCTGGATATTAAATAAGATCTAGTACTAACATCTTGCAGCGTAGTTAAACCTATATCTGGAAATCCTAAGTCATTAGCCATAACTCCACCTGATACGTAAACAGCATCATAACCAATTTCTTCAATTAGTTTTGCAGTTAGCGGATTATAAGCACCTGGAACTCTTAAAATTTTGTTTGATTTTAATTTACTGACAAAGTCAGCTCTTTTTTGACTGGGCTCTTTATCTACAAAATGCACTAAAAAATTCCTTGTTTTGTATTCTTCTTAATCTGACTTCTTTTAATCTGGATGTTTAGTTTATTTAATTCCCCAGCTTTCAGGTTTTTAAGATTTTGCACAACCTTCAAGAAACGAGCACTTTCTTTTTTATCTAAAATACCATCTGTTAATGTTAAAAACTTGTTTATATAATTCTGTCTTTTAAATGGACGTGCTCCATAAGGATGTGCATCTGCTCTATCTAATTGTTCTGTAATTTTTTTACCTTTTTTTAAAGTAACAACAACTCTTGCTCCAAATGATTTATTTTTTGGATTAGGGTCATGATATTTTTTAGTCCATTTTTTATCTTCAAATGTAGTAATGGATTTCCAAATTTTTATAGTACTTTTTCTATTAGCCCTTTGTTTAGTATATGATTTAACATGGTGCCAATCAGCATCTTCAAGTGCTACTGCAAAAATATACATTATAGAATGATCTAAAGTTTCTCTACTTGCATTAGGATCCATTTTTTGAGGATCGTTTGCACCAGTTCCAATTACGTAGTGAGTATGATGGCTTGTATAAATATCAATTTTTTTGATTTGATTTAAATTAGGAATTTTTTTATTAAGTTTTTTAGCAATATCTATTAGTGCTTGAGACTGGTATTCTGCTGAGTATTCTTTCGTATATGTCTCTAGTATCGCTTTCTTAGATTCCTTTTTCTTCGGAAGAGGCACATTATATAAAGCTTTCTTACCATCTAATATTCTAGCTATGACACTATCTTCTCCTTCATAAATTGGACTTGGAGCGCCTTCACCACGCATTGCTCTGTCAACTGCTTCGATTGCAAGTTTACCAGCATGAGCAGGGGCATAAGCTTTCCAGCTAGAGATTTCACCTTTTCTAGATTGCCTTGTTGAAACAGTTGTATGTAACGCCTGTTGAACTGCCTGGTAAATTGTTTCAGTGTTTAACTTTAACATTGTTCCTAAACCTGCTGCAACACTTGGTCCTAAGTGTGCAATATGATCAATTTTATGTTTATGTAAGCAAATTCCTTTAACTAAATTAACTTGAACCTCATAACCTGTGATAATTCCTCTTAATAAATCTAGCCCACTTTTTTTAGTTTGTTGAGCTACACTTAAAATAGGTGGAATATTATCTCCTGGATGGCTGTAGTCTTCTGCTAAAAAAGTATCATGGAAATCAAGTTCTCTGACAGCTGTTCCATTTGACCAAGCAGCCCACTCACAATCAAATTTTAATTTTGAATCAACCCCAAATAAATTTGCACCATTTTTTCTAGGATGCTTTAGGGCCATTTCTCTTGAAGAGATAACAGCTTTTCTGTTTAAAGAAGCAATAGCAACTGAAGCATTATCAATTATTCTGTTAATAACCATTTCAATAGCTGCTTTATCTAGCTTCGCATTATCAGAGGCTATTTCAGCAATTTTCCATGCTAATTGATTTTTTTTAGGTAAATGAATTTTTGATGGGTAAACTTTAACTTTGTGTGAAATCATTAGGCCTCCTTAATTATGCAGCCCTATTAATAGTAAGAAAAAAAATTAAATCAATCTTTTAAGTAAGTAGAAACTATCTTTTCAACACCAATAAAGTCTTTTATCAAATGATTATGGTAAATTTCATTAGAATTTTTTTCTGTATAACCATTTTCTAATAAAATAACAGGAACAGAGGCAGCCTTTGCAGCATTTGCATCAGTTTCACTATCACCAAACATTAAAGATTTCTTTATATCACCACCAATGATTTCAATTATACTTGTTATGTGTCTTGGATCAGGTTTGCAATAATCAAAAGTATCTGATCCAGCAACGTATTCAAAATAATCATAAATTCCAATTTTCTTTAAAAGGTCAATTGCTAAGTGTTCTTGTTTGTTTGTACAAACTGCCATTGAAATTTCTTTCTCATTACACCACTTTAAAAATTCTATTACACCATTGATGAGGGTGCTTTCTTTAATGATATTTTTTCCATAAAAGTTAACAAAATCCTTAACCATTTGATCTTTAATTTTTTGGTCATTAATTTTACCAAATTCTTTTTTAGCTTGCCCCCATATAGATCTTCCAATCATAGCACCAGCTCCTTGACCTACTAGATTTCTAATGTCTGCTGTAGATTTTGTAGGATAACCATATTTTTTCATGACATGATTATGGGCATTCATTAAATCAGGTGCGGTATCAACCAATGTTCCATCTAGGTCAAATAAAATTGAGTATTTTTGAGTCATTAATAAAGTATTTTTAAGAAATAAATTGTGAATTAAACTATCTATACACTTAATATAAAAATATTTCCAGATGAAACAAATAAATTCTTATATTGAACAAGAAAAATTTCGTAAATTTTTTATCAAGTCTGGTGTAAAGATGATTGGTCCTGAAACTATTTTTTTTTCAAAAGATACAAAGATTGGAAAAAATGTTACTATTAATCCATATGTTGTCATTGGAAAAAAAGTTAAAATTGGCAATAATGTAACTATCAATTCATTTTCACATTTAGAAGATTGTAAAATAAAAAACAAAGTTGAAGTTGGACCTTATGCAAGATTAAGACCAGGTACCATTCTTGAAGAAGGATCAAAAATTGGAAATTTTGTAGAAGTTAAAAAAAGCAGAGTTGGAAAAAAATCAAAAATTAATCATTTATCGTACATTGGTGATAGTGAATTGGGTAAAGGTGTAAATGTTGGTGCTGGTACAATTACCTGTAATTACGATGGTGTTAAAAAAAGTAAAACAAAAATTAAAGACAATGTATTTATAGGATCTAATTCTTCATTAGTTGCACCAATTATTCTTGAAAAAAATAGTATTGTTGGAGCAGGCTCTGTGATTACAAAAAAAGTTAAAAAGAATTCATTAGCTTTAACTAGATGCTCTCAAACTGAAGTTAAAAACTATAAAAGAAAAATAAAATAAGATGTGTGGGATTATAGGAATAGCCAGTAATAAACCAGTATCATCTGCAATCATTAATTCTCTTAGAAAATTAGAGTATAGAGGTTACGACTCTGCTGGTATTGCAACTTTATCGGATGGCATATTAAATGAAGCAAAATCAGAAGGTAGAGTTGATATTTTAGAAAAAAATCTTGCAGTTAAGAATATGACAGGACCAATTGGAATTGGACATGTTAGATGGGCTACACACGGTATTCCAAACACTATCAATGCACACCCTCATTCATCAGAAAGCGTATCAGTAGTACATAATGGTATTATTGAAAATTCTACACTTTTAAAAAAGAATTTAATAAACAAAGGTCACATATTTAAATCTCAGACTGACACAGAAGTAATTGTTCATTTAATAACAGAGTATTTAAAAGAACTTAATTTAAAAGAGGCAATTATTAAAACTCTTAAGCAGCTACACGGAAGTTTTGCTTTAGGTATAATCTTTAAAAATCAACCTGATCTCATAGTGGGTGCAAGAAGAGGATCACCACTAGCAGTTGGTTATGGTCCTAATGAAAATTATTTAGGCTCAGACTCTTACGCTTTAAAATCTATGACTAATAAAATTTCATATTTAAATGATGGAGAATTTTGTATCATAAAGAAGGATCAAGTTGAATTTTTTGATGAAGAAGGCTTAAAAGTTAATAAAAAAGTTTTAGAATTATCTTCTAAAGAACAGGATTATGACAAAGGTGACTTTAAACACTTTATGGCTAAAGAAATTGAAGAACAGCCAACAACACTAAAAAATTGCATAAATGAGTATGTTGATAAAATTAACAACGATATCAATATCTATAATTTTCCCTGGGAAATAGAGGAGATTTCTTCTGTTACTTTAATTGGTTGTGGAACGGCTTATCATTCTTGTTTAATGGCAAAGTATTGGTTTGAAGAAAATACTACACTTGATGTAACAATTGATATTGCATCTGAGTTTAGATACCGAAAAAATAGATTTAAAAATGACAATTTATATATCTTTGTTTCGCAATCTGGTGAAACTGCAGACACTTATGCTGCGTTAGATTTATGCAATAAAAATAACATGAAAACTTGTAGTGTTGTTAATGTTATAGAAAGTTCAATCGCAAGAGATTCTAAATTTGTTTTACCCATTCATTGTGGACCAGAAATTGGTGTAGCTTCCACAAAAGCTTTTATGGGTCAAATGTTAGTTCTTTATATTTTGGTATTAAAATTAGGTATTTTAAGAAAAGACCTAGATGAAAATTTGTATTTAAACAAAATTAAAGATTTAAAAGTATTACCCAAGTTAGTTGAGAAAACTTTACTTACAGAGAATAAAATCCAAATAGTTTCTAGTTCATTTACTGATGCAAAAGGTTCCATGTTTTTAGGGAGAGGTTTTTCTTATCCGATTGCATTAGAAGGAGCTTTAAAGTTAAAAGAATTAGCTTACGTTCATGCGGAAGGATATCCCGCTGGGGAGATGAAGCATGGTCCTTTAGCTTTAATTGAAGATGGAATGCCAGTTGTTGTCTTAGCTCCAAGAGATAACTATTATAAAAAAACAATTTCTAATATGCAGGAAGTAATAGCAAGAGGAGCTAAAGTTTTATTAATCACTAATAAAAGTAAAGATGAAGTTTTTTCAGAAAATATTTGGGAAACTGTATTAGTTGAAAGTGCTAATGATGACTTGTTACCTTTTTTATTAACCGTTCCATTACAAAAATTAGCTTATTATTCAGCTCTTAAAAAAGGTTATGACATCGATAAACCTAGAAATTTAGCAAAATCAGTCACAGTTGAATAATAATTAAACTCTGCTACAACACCTCTAAGTTGAATATGAAAAATTGGAAAATAAATAGTTGGAGAAATTATCCCGTAAAACACATTCCTGAATATCCGGATCAAAAAGATTTAGATGATGTTTTAAGTAAAATTAAAAATTTTCCTCCATTAGTTTTTGCTGGTGAGACAAGACATTTAAAAGAACAGCTTGCTGATGTTGTTGATGGAAAAGCTTTTTTATTACAAGGTGGAGACTGTGCGGAAAGTTTTGCAGAATTTCACCCTGATAATATTAGAGACACATTTAAGCTAATACTTCAAATGTCACTTGTACTTACTTATTCAGCATCACTACCGGTTATTAAACTGGGAAGAATTGCTGGCCAATTTTCAAAACCAAGAAGTTCTCCTGTTGAAAATATTGATGGTGTTGAGTTACCTAGCTACCTTGGGGACAATATTA
Source organism: Candidatus Pelagibacter sp. Uisw_106 (assembly GCF_047724975.1). Taxonomy (GTDB): domain Bacteria; phylum Pseudomonadota; class Alphaproteobacteria; order Pelagibacterales; family Pelagibacteraceae; genus Pelagibacter. The sequence goes on along the minus strand of NZ_CP159819.1, from coordinate 742,581 downwards.
ATGGTATGGAATTTAATGAAAAGTCAAGAGTTCCAGACCCCAAGAGACTTTTTAAAGCATATTCTCAGTCTGCATCTACACTTAATCTTATAAGAGCCTTCTCTCATGGAGGCTTTGCTGACCTTAAGAAAGTGCATACTTGGAATTTAGGTTTTATTAAAAACTCTCCAGCTGCTAAAAAATTTAAAGATCTAGAGGACAGAATAGCAGATGCCCTAGCATTTATGGATGCGTGTGGAATTAATTCTGATTTTAATAGAAGATTAAAAACAGTAAACTTTTGGACTTCACATGAAGCTTTACTACTTCCTTTCGAACAAGCTATGACAAGAGTAGATTCAACAACTGGCGAATATCATGATACTTCAGCTCACTTTGTTTGGATAGGAGATAGAACAAGACAATTAGATGGTGGTCATGTTGAGTTTTGTAGAGGAATTGAGAATCCAATTGGAATTAAATGTGGACCAACATTAAAAGCTGAAGACTTGATAAATCTTTGTAATAAAATTAATCCAAAAAATGAAAAAGGTAAAATAACTTTAATTTCTAGATTTGGTCACGAGAATGTTTCTAAATTTTTACCAAAATTAATTAGAGCAATTAAAAAAGAAGGTTTAAATGTAATATGGTCATGTGACCCTTGTCACGGAAATACAATTAAAGCTACGACTGGATTTAAAACAAGACCATTTAATAGCGTTGTTAAAGAAGTAAAAAATGTTTTTGAATGCCATCAAAGCGAAGGAAGTTATGCAGGTGGATTACACATTGAAATGACTGGTCAAGATGTTACAGAATGTACTGGTGGTGCTCAGAAAATATCTGACCAAGACTTATCTAGCCGTTACCACACTCATTGTGATCCAAGACTTAACGCTAACCAAGCATTAGAGTTAGCCTTTTTAATTTCTGATGAGATTAAAAAAAATGCTGCTTATTCTAAAAAAAATATTAAAGCGGCATCTTAAAGCATTGTATTAAATACAATTTCGTTTAAATTTTAAACAATGAAACCATTAGAAAAAGCACAATTTATAAGCGATTGGATTAAAAATTATGTAGAAAAGATGCCAAGTAAGGCTCAATCTTTAGTTATTGGAATTTCTGGAGGAATAGATTCTTCTGTATCAAGCACATTGAGTGCAATGACAGGTATAAAAACAATTGTATTATCAATGCCTATTAAGCAAAAATCATCACAACATGATTTAAGTTTAAAACACCAAGAATGGCTTGTTAAAAATTTTAATAATGTTGAGACATACACGCTAAATTTAGATAAATTATTTGAAACATTCGAAGGCACATTATCTAATTTTGATAGTGAGCTTGGGATGGCAAATTCTAGAGCAAGAATTAGAATGACCACTCTTTATCAAGTAGCTGCTGCAAACAAAGGTATTGTAGTTGGTACCGGAAATAAAGTTGAAGATTTTGGAGTAGGGTTTTATACAAAATATGGAGATGGTGGGGTAGATATTTCTCCCATTGCAGATTGCAATAAATCAGAAGTATGGGAAATAGGTAAATCTATCAATATTCTTCAAGAAATAATTGATGCTGCTCCAACAGATGGATTATGGGATGATGGTAGAACTGACGAAGGTCAGTTAGGTCTTAAATATGAAGAATTAGAAGAGGCAATGAACAATGTTAATTCAATAAATCGTGAAAAATATGAAAAAATAAGAAAGATGAACTTGCATAAAATGGAACCAATCCCAGTTTGCAAGATTCCCAACTAATCTAATAGATTCACAAATCTATAATTAAAGTATAATTCTAAGATAATGAATAAGGATATTTTTTTAACAAACAATCTAAGCAACAAAAAAGAAAAATTTGTTCCACTAAATAAAGAAAACATTGGAATGTATGTTTGTGGTCCAACAGTTTATGACAACCCACACATTGGTAACGCTAGGCCTCTTGTTATTTTTGATATTTTGTACAAAGTTTTAAAATCAAAATATGGCCATGATAAAATAAATTATATAAGAAATATTACTGATGTTGATGATAAAATAATTAAATCAGCAAAAGAAAAAAGTATTTCAATATCTGAATTAACAAACAATGTGATTAAAGATTTTAATGATGATTGTGATTATTTAAATTTAGATAACCCAACACAACAACCAAAAGCCACAGATCATATTGATCTTATGATTGAAATGATATCATCTTTAATAGAAAAAGATTTTGCCTATGAGACAGACAGCCATGTTTATTTTGAAGTCAGTAAATTTGAGGATTATGGGAAACTATCAAATAAAAAATTAGAAGATTTAATTGCTGGATCTAGAGTTGAAGTTTCAGAGAATAAAAAAGAATCAGAAGATTTTGTTTTATGGAAACCCTCTAAAAATGAAGAACCTTCCTGGGATTCACCCTGGGGCAAAGGAAGACCTGGTTGGCATTTAGAATGCTCTTCAATGTCTAAGAAATATTTAGGTGACGTATTTGATATTCATGGTGGAGGAATTGATTTAATTTTCCCTCATCACGAAAATGAAATTGCACAATCAAGATGTGCTAACGATACTAAAGTTTTTGCAAATTATTGGATCCATAACGCATTTATTACTATGTCCAATGAAAAAATGGCCAAATCAACTGGCAACATACTTAAAATTAAAGATTTTAAAGATAATGTTGATGGACAAGTTTTAAAACTTGCTCTTATGAGTGCTCATTATAAGCAGCCACTAGACTGGAACGAAAAGCTCTTAGAAGATTGCAAAAATACTATTGATAAATGGTATGAAGTTTATTTATCCTCAAATGATAAAACAGTTTTAAGTGAAGATGTTTTATCCCCGTTATACGATGATTTGAACACACCAGGCTATATAGCAAATTTACACCAACTTTATGACAAAGCTTTAAAAGGAGGCAATGAAGAGAAAAGTTTATTTGTGTTAGCTTGTAATTTCATTGGTATTTTAAACAAAACAAAAGAAGAATGGATTGAATTTAAAAAGAAAAAATCATCCATTAATGAAGATGAAATTTTAGAAATGATTGAATTTCGAAATAAAGCAAGAGAAGACAAGAATTATAAAGAAGCTGATATCATTAGAGATAAGCTTTTAGATAAAGGGGTTTTAATAGAAGACAAAGATGGTAAAACAATTTGGAAACTAAAATGAGCAAAGAACAACTTTTTATATTCGATACAACGCTAAGAGATGGTGCGCAAACGCAAGGTGTAGACTTTTCTGTAGATGACAAAATAAAAATTGCCTCAGCATTAGATAATTTAGGTGTTGACTATATTGAAGGTGGGTGGCCAGGAGCAAACCCTACAGATACTGAATTTTTTCAAAAAAAACATTCATTTAATAATGCTAAACTAACATCTTTTGGTATGACTAAAAGAACTGGTCGTAGTGCAGATAATGATCCTGGGCTATCAGCGCTTTTAGATTCAAAAACACCAGCAGTTTGTATTGTTGGAAAATCTTGGGATTTTCATGTTGATATAGCCCTTGGTATTTCTAATGAAGAAAATTTAGAAAACATTAAAGAAACAGCGAAACACTTTGTTAAAGAGAATAAAGAATTCATGTTTGATGCGGAACATTTTTTTGATGGCTACAAAGCTAATCCAAATTATGCTTTATCATGTCTTAAATCAGCATTCGATGAAGGAGCAAGGTGGATTGTTTTATGCGATACTAATGGTGGAACCTTGCCTCATGAAGTTACAAAAATAGTAACAGAAGTTTCTAAAACTATACCTGGAAAAAATTTAGGCATACATGCACACAATGATACGGGTAATGCAGTTGCAAACTCTTTAGCTGCAGTTTGGGCTGGGGTTAGACAAGTACAAGGTACCATCAATGGTTTAGGTGAAAGATGTGGTAACGCTAATTTAATGTCATTAATTCCAACTTTTTTTTTAAAAAGTGATTTTTTTTCTAAATTTCAATTAAAAATTAAACCAGACAATATTAAGAAACTAACGGAATGCTCTAGATTATTAGATGAGATTTTAAATAGAAAACCAAACAAACATCTTCCATATGTTGGTGCTGCAGCTTTTTCTCATAAAGGTGGCCTTCATGTATCAGCTGTTCAAAAAGATCCAAAAACATATGAGCATATTAATCCTGAAGAAGTTGGAAATTCTAGAAATATTGTAGTTTCTGATCAATCAGGGAAATCCAATATAATCTCAAGATTAAAAACTATTGGTATTGAAATAGAAGAGAGTGACCCTAAAATTAAAAAACTTTTAGATGAAGTAAAAGATAGAGAATTTATTGGTTATAGTTATGACGGTGCTGATGCATCGTTTGAATTATTAGCCAGAAGAATTATTAGCAAAATACCAAGGTATATATCGATTAAAGAATACGATGTTTCTGTAAAAAAAGATTCATCAGGAACAATTGTTTCTTTAGCGAAAGCTCAGCTTGAAGTTGATGGTGAAAAAATTATGTGTACTGGTAAAGGAAATGGTCCTGTTAATGCATTAGATAATGCGATTAGACAGAATGTGGATCGTTTAAATAAATACTCTAAATATTTAAAAGATTTAAAATTAGTCGATTACAAAGTTAGAATTTTAAATACAGGTACTGAAGCGATCACTAGAGTTTCAATAGAGAGCACTGATTCAAAAGGTAAAAACTGGTTCACTATTGGTGTTTCTGCAAATATAATTGATGCTTCATTTAAAGCGTTGGTTGATAGCCTAGATTATAAATTGTTTAAAGATAAAGCTCCAGCAAGTCTTTAATGTCGTTTAATAATATTTCATTTATTTTACATCAACCTCAATTATCAGAAAATATTGGAGCTTGTGCTAGAGCTATAAAAAACTTTAACTTTAAAAAACTAGTCATTGTAAAACCAAAACCAATTTTCCCAAATGATAAAATTTTAGCAACTTCCGTTGGTGCAAAAGATCTAATTATTAATGCTAAAGTGCATGAAACATTAGAATCTGCTGTAAAAAAAGTAGATTATGTTATTGCAACGTCTGCAAGATTTAGAAATAAAAACATCAAACACATCAATCTAGAAGATTTAAAAAAAATTGATTTTAATAAAAAAATAGCCTTTTTATTTGGCTCTGAAGCGTCTGGTTTATCTAATAATGAGATTAGTCATGCTAATTACACTATGCAAATCCCAACTAACCCTGATTTCAAATCTTTAAACTTGTCACACAGTGTCATTATTATTGCTCATACAGTAGCACGTATCATTAATCTAAAGGGTGCAAAGTATTCAAAATCAAAAAAAATAACAGTAGCTAGCAAGAAGGATATTCAAGCAATGACTAACTTATGCATCAAAAAATTAGAGGAAAAACACTTTTTTAAACCTTTAGAGAAGAGACCTATTATGCTTGAAAACTTAAGAAGTATTTTTTCTAAAATGGAGCTTTCTGAGAAAGAAACACGTATTTTATCGAGTGTATTCGCAAGTTTGTCCAAAAAAGGTTGATTGACAAAATAATGAGTAAGTTTATAACCCCTCATATCAAATGACAAAAAGAATAAGCGCTAAACATAAAATAGATAGAAGGTTAAAAATTAACCTATGGGGTAGACCTAAAAGTCCCTTCAATAAAAGAGATTATGGTCCAGGACAGCATGGTCAAGGTAGAAAAGGTAAACCATCTGATTACGGAATTCAGCTACAAGCTAAGCAAAAATTAAAAGGTTACTATGGTAACATTAACGAAAGACAATTCAGAAATATTTACAAAAAAGCTACCATGTTAAAAGGGGACACAGGTGAAAATTTAATTGGATTACTTGAGAGAAGATTAGATTCAGTAGTTTATAGAGCAAGATTTTCAACAACAGTATTTTCAGCTAGACAACTTATTAACCATGGTCACGTAAGAGTTAATGGTAAAAAAGTTAATATTTCTAGCTATATGGTTAAAGAAGAAGATATAATTGAAATTAGAGATAAATCTAAACAGTTAGCTTTCATTGATATCGCTTTAGCAAACAAAGAAAGAGAAACTCCAGAATATATTCATCTAGATGAGAAGAATAAAAAAGTTACTTTCGTTAGAACACCTAAGTTTGACGAAGTTCCATATCCAGTTGTAATGGAACCTAATCTAGTAATTGAATATTATTCAAGATAAATAATTCTTGATGAGCAAAATCAAGTATAATGGTTTTGAGCTTGACATTTTCGATGCAGCAAAAAAATTTAGAAAATATCAAATCCATCTTTTAAAGAGATATATTAAAGATCCATTTTTAGAAGTTGGGCCTGGAAAAGGTGGTTTAGTAAATTTGTATGAAAAATTTACAAACAATATCACTCTAATAGAACCAGATAATAAACTTTTTCATTTGCTAAAAAAAAGATTTAGTAAAAAAAACATAATAATTAAAAGTCACACGATAAGTAAAGAAAAGTCAAAATATAAAACAATAATTTATTTTGATGTTCTGGAGCATATCGAGGATGATTTGAATGAGGTAAAGTTAGCATCAGCAAGACTTAAAAAAAATGGTAGATTAATATTTAATGTGCCAGCACACCAATTATTCTACAACAAGTTTGATAAATCAGTTGGTCATTTTAAAAGATATAATAAAAAAGATTTTGTAATTATAGAAAAAAACACAGATTTAAAAATTGAAAAGCTAATTTATTATGACTCCATTGGACTACTTTTCTTAATACTAAATAAATTGTTTAAATTAAGAGATGGAAATCTAAAAAATAAGATTTATTTATGGAATATGTTAATGCCATTGTCTAGGATTATTGACATACTAACTTATAATAAACTGGGTAAATCACTTTTTTGTGTATTTAAAAAATGATAACTAAAGAAAATTATTTATTTAAAATATTTATCACAATCTACTTATTTATTGGTATTTATTTAAGCCTATCTACAGGAATATCCCACGATGAGTATCACGAACAACTTAACTGGGAAAAAAATATTCAAGGTGCAATTAGTTTTTTAAGTACAGGAGAGTATGAAAATCTAATTAATTACATTGATAAATATCATGGAATTGGATTTCATTATATTTCCATACCATTTCAAAAGTTATTTAATGAAATTGTTTATAATATTAATGATATTTCTAAATATGGGTCATTACTTGTAGCAAAACATTCGGCTATTTTTTTTATATTTACAATTTCAGGATATTTTTATTTTTTAATTAATTTTAAAATATCTCAAGATTTATTGTTCTCAAAAGTATCTACAATCATCTATTTATTGTATCCTTATCTCTTTGGTCATGCTCAGTTTAATCTTAAAGATATTCCTTTTTTATCATTTTGGATAATCTGTTCTTATTTCTTTTTAAATATTATTGAAGATTTATATTTAGATAAAAAAATTAAGATTAAATCACTTCTATTTCTTTCTTTTTTAACTGCATTTTTAATCAGTATAAGAATTTCAGGATTAATAATTTTTATTCAATATTTTATTGGACTAATTACTCTATTTAATTTTAAAAAATTAAAATTGAATAATTTGATATCTAAAAATATATCAAATATTTTTATTTCTATATTTTTATTTTTGATTTTTATTTATATCCTTAATCCAATTATGTGGCACAATCCCTTTGAGATCATAAGCTCATTAGAATGGATGAGTAAATATTATCATGATACTTGTACTCTTACACTTGGTGAATGCATGAAAGCTCTAAATTTACCTTCAAGCTATTACTTCATCTGGTTATTTTTTAAGTTACCTATAATTGTAATTTTAGGTATTTTCTTATTTCCATTTTGTGAAAATAGAATTTTTAATAATAAGAATATTTTAACACGAATTTATTATCTGCTTTTTTTAATCACACCTTTAATAATTATTTTAATTTTTATACTTAAAGATGTAGCGATTTATGATGAGATTAGACACGTTATGTTTTTGGTGCCATTAATTTTTATAACTTCTTTGTTTAATATATATATCTTTAATAAAAAATTATTTTACTCACTATCTTTTTTAACTTTAATCTTTTTTGTTTTAGAAAATATAGCCTTGAAGCCATACCAATATACATGGCTAAATTCTTTTGCCAAATTTACAAACATAGAAAAAAATTTTGAAATTGATTACTGGGGCATAAGTAATAAAAATCTACAAAAAGAACTAATTAAAGATTCAAAAACAAAAGTTCTAGATAAAAATATTTGCATTTTTGGAGACGCTTACACTAAAGAGTTTTTAAGTAATACTAATTTTAACTGTTTTAAAAAATATTCAGAAATTGATGCAGAGGAGAGTAGACCTTTTTATGCATATAAGAATGTTAGAAACGTTAAAAGATCTGATCCTAAAGATTGTGAATTAATTTGGAACGAGGGTTATAATTATACTTTTTATAAAAGAAAAATTAGTACAGCAACTTTGTGGTTCTGTGATTAGTTTTGATCAGCTTCCTCTAATTCTTTTTTTATTTTATTTAAAAAAGTGTTAATTAATGTAGCATCATCTTTTGAAAGGTATCTTTCTTTCTTAATACCTTTGCCAATTTCTTCTCTCAATTTATTAACACTTTCTTTACGTCCTTCTTTAGACGTAAAAGTATTTATTTTATTTGAATATTTGCTTATTTGCCTTCCTATAGTGAACTCATAAATAAGTATCACTGCTATTACAGAAATTATTATCTTATATATAAAAGATTTCACTTAGCTTTTTCTTTTAAAATTAATTCCTTTTAATTCAAATATTTTTTGAAGCTCACCATTTTCATACATTTCTTTAACGATGTCACAGCCACCAACAAATTCACCCTTGATGTAAACTTGTGGAATAGTAGGCCAGTCACTAAATTCTTTTATACCTTCTCTTAAAGCTTGAGATTCTAGAACATTGATCCCCTTGTAATTTACATCTAAAATTTTTAACATGTTTGATATAGCCATAGAAAATCCACACTGAGGTGTATCTGGTGTTCCTTTCATAAACAAGCATACTTCGTTGGTATCTATATGACTTTGAATTAAATTTTTTGTGCTATCGTCCATTATGGTTCCTTTGTTTTAATTGCTAATGCGTGAAGTTCGTTACCCATTTTTCCTTTTAAAGAATTATATACCATCTTGTGTTGTTCAATTTTGCTTTTTCCAGAAAATTTGCTTGAAGTAATTGTTGCCGAGTAGTGATTGCTATCTCCTGCTAAGTCTTGAATTTCTATTATAGCATCTGGCAAAGCTTCTTTAATAAGTGTTTCAACTTCTTTTATATCCATTGCCATTTTAATTTTCCATGTAGTTAGTTAGCCAATTTGTATGTGATTTAATCAAATCGTCAATTGATACTTTTGTCTTATCATCAATTATTAAATTATCTTCATTTACTGACCCAAGTTCATCAAAATGTACGGAGTTTTCTTGAAGGATTTTAGTAGCACTTTCTAGATCAACTTTACTAATTTCTATAATGTATCTTCCTTGATCTTCACCAAATAAGTATTCGAACTGATTAATTAAGTAATTTGGTTTTTTAAGGGTTGCACCTTTTTTACCTTTTATACACATTTTAGAAAGAGCTGTAATTATTCCACCTAAAGAGACATCATGTGCGGACTTAATATATTTTTTATCAATAAGCTTTAATATTGTTTCGCCATTATTTTTTTCATTAAAAAGATTAATTTCAGGAGGAGGTCCATTTTTTTCATTTAAAATATCTCTTGCAAATAAGCTTTGGTCTAGATGACCCTCAGTTTTACCAATAACTAAAAGTATATTATCAGCTTCTTTTAAGTCCATTGTAACCATGTTTGGGTAATCTTTAATCAAACCAACACCTCCAATTGCTGGAGTGGGTTTAATACCAATATCTTTAGTTTGATTGTAGAAAGAAACATTTCCTGAGACTACTGGGAACTCTAAGTAAGCACTTGCTTCGCCTAAGCCTTGAACACATTCTACAAACTCACCCATATTCTCTTCATTTTCAGGACTACCAAAATTTAAACAGTTTGTAATTGCAATTGGTTTTGCACCAACTGAAATTAAATTTCTCCAACTTTCACAAACAATTTGTTTTCCACCACTTAAAGGATGAGCCCAACAATATACAGCAGATGAATCAACGGATGCTGCAACAGCTTTATTAGTACCATGAACCCTAACAACACCTGCGTCTCCACCAGGTTTTTGAATAGTGTCACCCATAACAGTGTGGTCATATTGTTGCCAAATCCATTCTTTGCTACATACATTTGGATTAGATAATATTTTGTTTAAAACATTTTTTACTTTTAAAGTTTTAAATAGTTCTTTATCAAGTTTAATTTTTTTAGGCAGTTTAGCTTTTTTCCATTTTCGGTCATACATAGGTGAGTTTTCAACTAATGTATTAACAGGAATGTCAGCTACTTTTTCCTGATTAAAATAAAGTTCAATTTTTTTACTTTTTGTTGTTTTACCAATTACAGCAAAGTCTAAATTCCATTTATCAAATATTTTTTTAGCCATTTCTTCTTTGCCTTTTTCTAAAACAATAAGCATTCGCTCTTGGCTTTCAGATAACATAATTTCATAAGGAGTCATGTTTGCTTCTCTACAAGGAACTTTATTCAAATTGATCTCAATTCCTAAATTTCCTTTTGAAGCCATCTCAATACTTGAAGAAGTTAATCCTGCAGCACCCATATCTTGAATAGCAATAATCGAATCTCCTGCCATTAACTCTAAACAGGCTTCTAATAATAGTTTTTCTGTGAAGGGATCCCCAACTTGTACGGTTGGTTTTTTTTCTTCAATTTTATCATCAAATGAAGCTGATGCCATACTAGCACCATGAATTCCGTCTCTACCAGTTTTTGATCCAACATAAATAACCGGCTTTCCTAAACCTGCAGCTTTTGAATAAAAAATCTTATCTTTTTTAACATGACCTAAGGTCATTGCATTTACTAAAATGTTACCATTATAAGACTCATCAAAACTAGTTTGACCTGCAATTGTTGGAACACCCATGCAATTACCATATCCACCTATACCGTGAACAACGCCACGTAATAAATTTTTAGTTTTTTTATGTTGAGGTGAGCCAAAATGAATTGAATTTAAATTAGCTATTGGTCTTGCCCCCATTGTAAAGATATCCCTCATAATACCACCAACACCAGTTGCAGCACCTTGATAAGGTTCAATAAATGAAGGGTGATTATGACTTTCGATTTTAAATACAATTGCATCATCATCACCAATATCAATAACACCAGCATTTTCACCGGGTCCCTGAATTACATTTTTTCCTTTAGTAGGTAAGTTTTTAAGATGAAATCTTGAAGATTTATAAGAACAATGCTCATTCCACATTGCCGAGAAAATACCTAGTTCGGTAATATTAGGAACTCTTTTTAACAAATCACAGATTTTTTTATATTCGTCTTTTTTTAAACCATGATCGATTGCAAGTTGTTCGTTAACTATCATTATTTTAAATTATTAATTAAGTTTTCAAAAAAAATTGAACCATCTTCACCTGATAGAGCAGGGTCTATCATTCTTTCTGGGTGAGGCATCATTCCTAAAACATTTTTTTGTTTATTAAATACACCAGCTATATTCTGTAATGAACCATTAGGATTAGATTGTTCATCAACATTCCCGTTTTTATCTGAGTAAAATAAAGCTATTTGGTTATTGTCATTAATTTCTTTAATTTGCTCATTAGAACAAAAGTAATTTCCTTCATTATGAGCAATGTGGAATTCATAGACATCTTTTTTATCATCTTGAAAATAAGAGTTATCTTTATTGTTAGCTTTAACAAAAACATTTTTGCAAATAAATTCTAGGTATTTATTTCTAAGCAGTACACCTGGCAATAAACCTGATTCAACTAAAATTTGAAAACCATTACAGATCCCCATAACTTTACCACCACCCTGAGCAAAGTTTAAAACAGATTTCATAATTTTTGATTTTGAAGCCATGCTTCCACATCTAAGATAGTCTCCATATGAAAAACCACCTGGTAAAACTACTAAATCACTTTTTGGAAGCTCAACATCATCATGCCAAACCATTTTATTTTTAAAGCCAAATTTTTTTAAAGCAACATCCATGTCTCTGTCACAATTAGATCCAGGAAAAGTTATTACAGATGAATGCATTATTTATTATTGTGATCCAATAATTTTAAAGTCTTCTATTACTAAATTTGCTAAAAGTTTTTTACACATTTCTTCAACTTTTTCTTCAGCTTTTTTCTTATCATTTTCGTTTGTATCAATTTCAAAATATTTCCCCTGCCTTACTTCACTGATACCTTCAAATCCCATACCATCTAAAGTTTGATGGATAACTTTACCTTGAGGATCCAAAACATCTTTCTTAAGAGTTATAACTACAGATATTTTCATATTATTTTCTTTTTTTAATTGATCTTAATTTTGTAACATTTACAGCACTTAAGTTTGATTGTTCATGTAGTATACCAAGCCTTTTAGCAACCTCAGTGTATGCGGGTATTAAATCACCCAAGTCTTTACGAAATCTGTCTTTATCTAGTTTTTTATCAGTAATACTGTCCCACAATCTACACGTATCAGGACTAATTTCATCAGCTAAAATAACCTCATTTTTCCCATTTTCTTTAAGTCTTCCAAATTCAAGTTTGAAATCAATTAGTTTAATTCCAACTCCCCTGAACATTCCAATCATAAAATCATTTATTCTAAGGATCATTTTCTTAACTTTTTCTAATTCAGATTTAGTAGCCCAATCAAAAGCTAAAATATGCTCTTCTGCAATAAGTGGATCACCTAAGCTATCATCTTTTAAACAATACTCTAATAGGGGCTGCTTTAAAACCGTTCCATCTTCAATGCCAAGTCTTTTAGTAATAGAACCTGTTGCAACATTACGAACAATAAACTCAATTGGAATAATCTCTACTAATTTAATAATTTGTTCTCTCATATTTAGTCTTTTAACTAAATGATTTTTAATCCCGATTTGAGTTAGATTTGATAAAATATGCTCAGATATTCTATTGTTTAAAACACCCTTACCTTCAATGGTTGATTTTTTTAAGTTATTAAAAGCTGTTGCATCATCTTTAAAATATTGAATGACTAAACTTTTGTCAGATGTTGCATAAATTATTTTAGCTTTGCCTTCGTATAACCTCTTACCTTTTTTCATTATTTAAAAACTCTTCTAAAGATTAAATCTACATTTTTAAAATGTGATGAATAGTTAAATATAGCCTTCAATTTTTTTAAAGAAATTTTAGCTATTATGAATTCATCATTTGAAATAACATCAAACAAATTTAAATTTTCAGCAAAACATTTCTTTGCATAGTTTTGAACCATTTTGTAAGATTGCTCTCTACTTAATCCTGATTTTGTTAGCTCTAGCATTACTTCTTGTGAAAAAATTAAACCTTTAGTTATGTTTAAATTTTCAATCATTTTTTTTGGGTAGACAATCATTTTATCCAAAATGTAACTAAGTCTAGCCAAAGCAAAATCTAAAGTTATATTAGCGTCAGGACCAATATTTCTTTCAACACTTGAGTGAGAAATATCTCTTTCATGCCATAGTGCAATATTCTCTAGGGCAGGGATAACAGCACTTCGAACCATTCTTGCAAGACCTGTTAAATTTTCACTTAGTATTGGATTTTTTTTATGAGGCATTGCTGATGAACCTTTTTGATCTTTTGAAAAAAATTCTTGCACTTCATAAACTTCTGTTCTTTGTAAATGTCTAATTTCAATTGCAACTCTTTCAACAGAACCTGCAATAATTCCAAGAATAGAAAAATAAAAGGCATGCCTGTCTCTTGGTATCACTTGTGTTGATATAGGCTCAACTTTTAAACCAAGTTTTTTTGCTACATGTTTCTCAACATTAGGACTAATATTTGCAAATGTACCTACTGCACCAGAGATTGCACATGTTGAAATTTCATCAATTGCATCAACTAATCTTTTTCTATTTCTCTTAAATTCCTCATAAAATGAAGCTAATTTTAAACCAAAGGTGATAGGCTCTGCATGAATTCCATGACTTCTACCCATACAAGGTGTGTATTTGTATTTTTTAGCTTGCTTCTTTAAAACCTTTAGAATTTGATCGATATCACCAAGTAAAATTTTACCTGACTGAACTAATTGAATATTTAAACTGGTATCTAGAACATCAGAAGAGGTCATACCCTGGTGAAGGTATCTTGCTTTAATCCCTGCTTTTTCAGTAACAGACGTTAAAAATGCTATCACATCATGTTTAACTTTACTCTCGATTTGATGAATTCTTTTGACATTTATTTTAGCTTTTTTTTTAACTATAGAAGCTACTCCTTTAGGAATTTGACCTAGTTTTTCCATAGCTTCGGCTGCTGCAACCTCTACATCAAGCCAAATTTGGTATTTATTTTCTTCTGACCATATGTCAGTAAGCTGTTTTCTAGAATATCTCTCAATCATTAATTATAAGTAAGGGGGCTTAGAATAACCCTTAACAGATTCTGTAAAGATTTCATAACCATTTTCAGTAATACCTAACGTATGTTCAAATTGTGCTGATAAAGATTTGTCTTTTGTAACTGCCGTCCAGCCATCTTTTAGCATTTTTACATCCCATTCACCGGTATTTATCATGGGTTCAATTGTAAAAGTCATACCTGGTCTAAGCTCCATGCCTGTATTTCTTCTTCCATAATGTAAAACATTTGGTGGTTCGTGAAATGTTGTGCTTATTCCGTGACCACAAAAATCTCTAACAACTGAGTAACCTTTTTTTTCAACAAAAGATTGTATTTCATATCCAATGTCACCTAATTTTAATCCTGGCTTTAGTAAATTTATTGCTCTCATCATCGACTCGTATGTAGCATCAATTAAGTTGTTAACTTTAACAGGAGTTTTTCCAACACAAAACATTCGACTTGTATCACCGTAATGGTCATCAACTATAGCTGTCACATCAACATTTAAGGCATCACCTTCAATTAAAACTCTATCAGAAGGGATACCATGACAAACAACATGGTTTAAAGATGTACATAATGATTTTTTAAAGCCCCTATAAAATAGAGGAGCTGAATATGCACCGTTGTCTCTTATAAATTCATAGCCTAATTTATCTATAAATTCAGTAGTTACCCCTGGCTTAATATTATCTGTAAGCATATCAAGAGTTTTTGCTGCAAGATTTCCAGCAACTCTCATTTTTTCAAAT
The DNA here is from genome assembly GCF_047724975.1 of Candidatus Pelagibacter sp. Uisw_106. Lineage (GTDB taxonomy): Bacteria > Pseudomonadota > Alphaproteobacteria > Pelagibacterales > Pelagibacteraceae > Pelagibacter. The sequence goes on along the minus strand of NZ_CP159819.1, from coordinate 727,389 downwards.
TTTTCTGAATAATTATTTATCATCTAAATAGCAATTTTTTTTATAAATTTTAGTTTCATTAAGTTTAATATTTTAAAAAATATCTATTTAATAAATATTTAATGTAAGCATGTAAATAAGGATAATAATTTTTTAATTTAAAAAGAGACTTGAATTTAAAACTTTTTAAACCGACAGGAAAAAACGGGATAAAAATAGTTGAATGCAATAGGTAATCTGCATTAACCTTTTTTTTTTTTAAATTATCCTGAAGATCTAACAAGTCTTTTTTATCAATATAATAATCCATGTAATAAGAAAATCTATTAAATTTGGCATTTTTCGATATAAAATTAACACCATGAAATGTTGATGAGGTATGCAAAAATAAAACCAATCTATTTGGCTTAGGTTCGATATATATTTTTGGTTTATATCCAGTACTGTTAAATAAAATTGTTTCTCCACCTAAATTTTTATCCCATTCTTTTGAAGCAAAATATAATGAGTTGGCCATATGAATTTCTCCAGTTTTTGACCTTGAATGATCCACGTGAGATCCAAGAAAACCATTTTCTTTCATTGAGTGAAAAGGGTAATAACCTCCAAAATCTTTCAAATCATTTAGAGAGATTAAATTTATATTTCCTATAAAATTTTGTAATAATTGCTTTACCTTTAAACTTCCAAGAATTTGTATTGGTAATTTCATTATACTATCTAATGCACCAATCCCATAAACATTTTTATTAAATTCTAAATCTGTTGTAAATCTTTTTTTAATATCTTTAATTTCATAAATATTATGAAGCAAATTTGATATTTTATCAAAAACTTCATCGGGTAAAAAATTGTCAACAATAGCATGAGGGAATGGTTCTAACACCCATTGAACATCTAGTTTTTCAATTTTATCATTTATGCTTAATACAATATCATTATTTTGAACAATATTAGTTTTCATACTATTTTATCAATTACCATTCTAAATTATCTTAATTTTTTTATCTATTTTAATTTCTTTTGAACTTATTTTACATTGATATGCCAAAAAAATAACTCCAGCTTTTTTTGCAAGTAAATAATTTTTAAAATATTCTTTGTCAATGTCTTTAGCTATTTTAAACTTATTAACACCCTGTATTTGAACCAAGAATAATAGATAGGATTTATAACCTTTTTTAACTGCCTCTATGAGGGTTTTTAAATGTTTTGAGCCTCTAGTAGTAACTGCATCTGGGAATTCTGCAGTTTTTGCCTCTCTAAATAAAGTAACATTTTTAACTTCTACAAATATTTTTTGTTTATTTTTTTCAATTAGAAAATCAAATCGCGTTTCTTTATCAAAAAATACCTCAGACTTAATACTGTCATTGTTTGTAACTTCTTTAACTAGATTATTTGATAAACCATGAAGGGCAATTTTGTTTGCAAAATGGGTATTAACACCTACTAAATTTTTTTTAACTTTAATTATCTCAAGAGTATATTTTAACTTTCTTTTAGGATCGTCATTCTTAGACACATAAACCTCATTTCCCTCATCCAATAAACCCTTCATGGATCCAGTATTAGGACAATGTGCCGTAACAATTTCCTTATCAATTTTAACGTCTGTAAAAAATCTCTTATAACGTTTGATAAGTTTGCCTTTAATTAAAGGTTTGGTAAATTTCATATTTTAATTATATATTTAATAATGAACCAAAATACAAAATTTAATGCCGCAATACTTATTATAGGTAATGAAATTCTCTCAGGTAGAACACAAGATACCAATACTAGCACAATTGCCCAATGGCTTAACTCAATTGGTGTAAAAATTAATGAGGTTAGGGTTATTCCAGATATCGAAAATACAATTATTGAAACTGTTAATCATTTAAGAAAGGTTAACAATTATGTATTTACAACTGGGGGTATTGGCCCAACTCATGATGATATTACTGCTCAATCTATTTCGAAAGCATTTAACCTTGAGTATGAAATTCACAAAGAAGCTTTTAAAATATTAGAAGCTTATTATAAAGTTGGTGAATTTAATGAAGGTCGACAAAAAATGGTATGGATGCCACGTAATGCTAGTTTAATATTAAATCCAACAAGTGGTGCACCAGGTTTTAATATTGAAAACGTTTTTTGCTTACCTGGTGTTCCTTCAATTTTAAAATCAATGTTAGGTGGATTAAAAAATAAAATAATAGGGGGAGATCCAATATTAAGCCATACAATAAGTTTAAAAACTGTTGAAAGTGAAATTGCAAAATCTTTAACTAACGTCCAGGATGATAATAAGGATGTTGAAATTGGGAGTTACCCTTTTTTTCAAGCAGGCAAACTAGGCGTATCAATAGTAATACGATCTGAAGACCAGCGTAAAATTGATAAGTGTAGTTCTGAAATATTAGAGTTTGTTAATCAAAAAAAAATAGAAGTAGTAGCTAGATAGTTAAATGCTTTATTTCGCTTACGGTAGCAATCTAAATCATTTTCAAATGAAAAGAAGATGCAAAGACAGTATCTTTTTAAAAAAAATTAATTTAAATAATTTTAAATTAACTTTTAGAAGCAAGTATAGAGCTGCCGATATAGAGCTTAAAAAAAACTCAATTGTTCCAGGAGCTTTATTTGAAATATCAAAAAGTGATGAAAAAAAATTAGATGTTTATGAAGATTATCCGGCTCTATATAAAAAATATTATTTTACTTATTATGGTAAAAAAGTAATGACCTACACTATGACTAAAAAAACTTTATTTACATATCCTACAGAACGATATCTAAATATTGTAAAGATGGGTTATAAAGATTGTAAGTTAGATAATCGTATTCTTAAAAAAGCATTAAAAGCTTAATAAAAATATGGATATGATTTGTTAACAAAAAGAAGTTGAGTTATAAATAAAAACAGTTAAACAAATGAAAATATTACGTGCCCTCGTGGTGAAATTGGTAGACACAACGGACTTAAAATCCGTGCCTTTTTGGAGTGCCAGTTCGAGTCTGGCCGAGGGCACCATTTAATGAACTCGTTTACAAATAAAGTAAGAAATTTTTTCAGAATATTAAAAAAACCCTTTATTAAAAAAAAAAATTTTTGGGAAAATAATATTCCTGAAATAGATGAGGAAAACAAAAAACTTATTGAATCAGTTGGTGAATACACAATGACACCATTAATACGAAGATGGGCTTTGATAAAATCATTACATTATATAAATAAGAATAAATTAACTGGCGATATTGTTGAGTGTGGAATTTGGAAAGGAGGAAACTTATTTCTATCTAAAAGAATTCAAGACAAATATTCTACAAATATTAAAAGAAATTTTTATGGTTATGATACTTTTGAAGGGATGCCCAAACCATCTATACACGACGGATTAAAAATCATAAATATATATAATAATTTTAAAAAAAAAAATACACCATGGGTTAAAGCATCCTTAGATGAAGTTAAAAATTTAAGTAAACAATATTTTAACGACATAAACATTATTAAACTTATAAAAGGTAAGGTAGAAACAACGCTATTAGATAAAAGTAATTTGCCCAACAAAATAGCTTTACTTAGATTGGATACGGATTTTTATGAAAGTACAAAAGTAGAATTAAAAACTCTCTACCCACTCTTAGTTGAAAAAGGTGTTTTAATTATAGATGATTATGGCGATTTTCCAGGTTGCAGAAAAGCAGTAGATGAATTTTTTGATAATAAAAATATATTGATAACCAGTATAGACAAATCATGCAGGATAATAATTAAGAATGATTGAAAATGTTTATCTGACCCTAGATAGGACAAAAACTTCATTAAAGATTAAATCTTTACTAGATAAGAAAATTAAAATTACTTCTTTAAAAAATGCAAATATAATTATTGTGTTGGGAGGTGATGGATTTATGCTTCAAACTTTAAAGAAGCTATATAAATTTAAAAAACCTTTTTATGGAATAAATTGTGGAAACTATGGTTTTTTAATGAATAAATTTTCTAATAAAAATTTTCTTAGAAATTTAAAAAATTCTAGTAGTATTAAAATTTCACCTTTACAAATGACTGTAGCAAACGATAACTATTTAAAGAAATCTATAGCAATCAATGAAGTTTCAATATTGAGACAAAGCAAACAGGCATCATCAGTATCCATAACAATAAATAAAAAAAAGATAATTAAGAGATTAATTTCAGATGGTGTGTTGGTTTCAACACCAGCTGGCAGCACCGCATATAATTTATCAGTACATGGACCAATTTTAAATTTAGATTCTAAGAAATTAGCTGTTACACCTATCAGCCCATTTAGACCTAGAAGATGGAAGGGGATAATGGTTAGTGACAAATCCAAGATAGTAATTAAGAATTTAGATCCTAATAAAAGACCAATTAATGCGGTAGCTGATAATTTTGAAGTAAGAAATGCTAAAACTATTACTATTAAAGTTGATAAGAAAATTATCTTTAATTTATTATATGATAAAGAAAACAGTCTTTATAAAAAAATTAAGATTGAGCAATTAAGAAAAGAAACCTCTTAGACATGTTAAAAATTAAGCACAATAAACTTAACTCATAATTTAAAAGTGAATAAAAATAATAATATTAATTTATCTACATTTGATCGTATTAAAAAAAACTTAACTTATTTTGTTATCTATTTTTTTTTATTTTCATTACTGCTATTTCCACTGTGGTTAAATAAAAAATTTGGATTTTTATACTATGAACAATTTAAATTTAATTTAACACTTATCTATTATGGTTTTTTAGATGGCGACAGTAATTTAATAGATAGCATAATAAAATGGCTGGTTGTTGTACCAATTTTTTTATCAATTATGTACATTTATCTAAAAAAAATGATTTCTTTTTTTTATACTCATGAAGACAAGTCAATTGATTTAATAGTAAAAAAATTGAAATCACTTAAAAAAAATTACTACAGATTTAATATTAATAAATTATTTCAATTTGTAAATTTTTTAATGAATAAGTTATTCTTTATAACAATGATAATTTTAATTTTTATTTTATTTTACTTATTTACAAACTTTTTTGTAAAAGCTGATAAAGTTTCTAATGTCGATTATTTAGATTTAAATTATGAATATCCAGATGTTTATTCTAATGGAAATAACAACAATCTAGTTCTTCTATATGTAGAGTCTTTGGAAAATTCATTGAGCAACAAAAGTATATTTAATGAGAATTTAATAAAAGAGATTACAACTATTGGAGAAGGAAAAAGTGTTAAATACTTTTATCAAATTCCTGGGCTTGGCTATACTTTTTCATCATTAGTTTCAACACAATGTGGAATACCTCTTCTTCAAATAAGTAAATCTCATACTGATGCTAAAGACCTTCAATTAATAAATGAGTTTTTGCCCAACTTAAAGTGTTTAACAGATATTCTTGCAGATCACGATTATGAAAATATTTTTCTTTCTTCAGATTATTTAGAAAACTCTTTAACTGATAAATTTTTATTAAATCATAATTATTCAAAACTCTATGGCTTAAGAGAGCTAATAAATATGGGCTACAAAACATCTAAAAATGCATATCATAACAAAAAAAAATGGTCAGGTGGCATACACGATAATATATTATTGAAAGCTTCAATTGACATTTTAAAAGAAAAAAAAAAGAATAAGGAAAAAAATTTTTTCATGTCTATTATGACTTTAGATACACATGCCCCAGCTGGAACACCTAATCGTGAATGTCTTGAAAAGATAATGAATAAAAGAGATTTAAGAAATTATACAATTAAAGAATCTTTTAAATGCACATCATTTTATGTGAGAAAATTCATTGATGATTTTAATAAATTAAATTTAGATAATACTAAATTAATTGTAATCGGAGATCATTTATTGATGAAAAGTATTAATTCTGAGAAAAGATATATTTATAATAAGTTTTTTATAGATGATGAATTAGAAATAAAAAGAGATTATATAAATTTTTTTGATTTTTATCCGTCTATTTTAGAAGTTATGAAATTTAAGATTAACAATAAACAAGGTAAGGTGGCACTAGGGTTTAGTGTGTTTGCAAATAACGATCAATATAATTTGATAGACTTTACGTTAAAAGGCTCTTCCAAACTATATGATACTTTTTGGAAAACAGACGTTAAATAAGTTTATTTAATTTTTGATAATATAAATATTAAAATACTTTTATTAATTTTATTATGTTGTGGTGCCCCCGCACGGAGTCGAACCGCGGACCTATTGATTACAAATCAATTGCTAAAGTTTAAATAAACATTTGTTAGCAACAATAATCTTAAAATATTTTTAGTCTGGTCACACTATGGACTCAGTGGTACTGTTTTGAAGATGAAGAAGCTTTTAGGGATCATAATTCTAGGTTTGTTGTTAGGCAGCAACACTTATGCAGACAAAAGTCATTTAGGAGATTTCAATTATTTTTTACAGTCTAATAAAAGTAAACTTGCTGAATATGGTATTGATAAAATTGAAGTAATAAATATTTGCAAAGTAGAAAAAAGAAATAGCAAGAAATGGTTAAATGCTGAATGTAATGACAGGCCAGGTGGTACCTTTGAGGTAAAACATAAATTAAAAATTAAATTTTTCAAAGGCTATATAAAAGATGATGGAAAAACAAAAATAAATAAAGATACATTATTATATTACGGACATTACCAACTATATGATGACACATTTTTAAGTAACGTAACTGTTGAGACGTCAAAAAAACCATATGAATTTGATTTTGATTTAAGAGAAAATAAAGATGTTAAAAAGGAAATAAATTCAACAGGATTGTTAAGCTATCTATTGTTTGAAAATGGTAAAATAGTTGTTGATGAAATAACACCAGTAAATAGGTTTCGTATTTTATTTGATAATGAAACTAAATGGACAAGTGCTTCTGTTGGAAAGAGCATAACTTCTTACGTTACAGGCCACGCAATTTGTGGCGGATATATTGATAGCATTAATTCTGAGATGAATGATTGGCCATTAATTAAAAATACTCTCTATGACGGTCAAAAATTAATTAATTTATTAAATATGGCAGCTGGGGATCAAAAATTTGTTGGAGGTTCTGGAAATTTGTTTAAGCATAAAAAAGGAAAAAAAAGAAATAAAAATCCAAATAACAATACTCTTAAATTTTATATGACTGGTTACTTTAAAGATTCTAAAAAAAGTGAAAGCAAATATAATTATAGTAATATTATACCAAATATAGTTTTGAATTATGTTTATTATAAATCAAACGGTGATTTTCAAAAAATTTTAGATAACATTTTTAAAGATAAAGCTGGAATTAAAAATAATAGTGTTAGTTTTATGAGAATGAACAGCAACAATGTTGTTGGTAAATATCTAGGTAAACCTGTTGAATTAGATATTCTTGAAGAAGGTCCTTTAAGATATTCTTTTAGAGCATCAAGATATGATTATCTTAGAATTGCAAAAGCTATGATGGATGATTGGAATAATGATACTTGCGTTGGAAAATATTTGAAAACAATATATGAAAATAGAATTCCAAAGGATAGAAATTATGCAGGTAATTTTGGTGGAGGTGCTAAAGCAAAAAGTTATGGAGGATTTTTCCATACAGACTTTCCTGGTATCGACAGACCAATATTGGGTATGGATGGTTTTGCAGGTCAGCAAATAGTAATTGATCCTGAAAGATCCAAAATTGTTGTAATCAACTCAATATGGATTAATTATGATTGGGATAAGATTGTCTATTCAGTAATTAAGAACTAGCTGTGAAAAAACTTTTAGCGATCACTTGATTTTGGCAGAATCCTGGTCCAATCCTGGCACAATCAATTATTAGATTTAATTAAAAACTGGTTCAGTAAAAATAATAAATGTTGATTTAGTTGAGTGATGGTGCCCCCGCACGGAGTCGAACCGCGGACCTATTGATTACAAATCAATTGCTCTACCAGCTGAGCTACAAGGGCATAACTGATTTCTATTAAGAAATCTTAGACTAATCAAGAATTTTTTTTCAAATAACTTAAATGATGAAACACAATTGCTGCACTATTTGAGATATTTAAGCTTTCTACATTCTTATTTATATCAATCTTAACTAAAAAATCTGTGTACTTTCCAGTATGTTCTCTCATGCCAAATCCTTCAGATCCAAATAAAAGAACATTCTTTCCTTCCCATTTAATATCTGTAAAGTCTTTTTCTCCTCTTGCATCAAACCCATAAACCCAAAAATTCTTTTCTCTCAAATTCTTAAGTGTAGAATTTATGTTTGATACTTCAAAAATATTAATATGTTCCATGCAACCACTTGCAGCTTTATACATAAGCTTACTATCAGATGGAAACTGTCTTTCTTTAACTATTAATCCATCTATATGAAATGAAGAAGCGCTTCTAATTAACGATCCAATATTTCTTGGATCAGTTACTTCATCTATACAAACAAACGTTAGATTATTTTTTCCTTTTATAAATTCTTTTAAGTCGGGTTGATCTAAATGTTCAACTTCTGCAATATAACCACCATGCATCATTTGATCTTTAGAAGTGTACTTATCTAATTCTTTTTTTGATTTAAAATAAACCTTAACGTCTTCAAGAACATTTTTCTTTGGGTTTTTTCTATGAATATTTTTTTTACTCTCTTCTGTTAAAAAAACTTTTAAAACCTTTCTTTTTGGGTTTCTCAAAGCCTCAATAACCGCATGTTGACCAACTATTAAAAATGATGATTTATTCATAAAATTATCTTTGTTTTATACGTATTTTCCAGCATTTTCACAGTAAATCTCGTGTTGCAATTGCATAATAAAAATATATAAAACGCATGTTGTTTGAAGCTTTATTGAAGAAGGGGACACTTCCCCAAAAAGGAGGGGTTCCAGAGCGGTCAAATGGGGCGGGCTGTAAACCCGTTGACTTCGGTCTTCGAAAGTTCGAATCTTTCCCCCTCCACCATTCAATAAATTTTTTAATAACAATGGAGTGTTATTCTTGATGTTGTGCGGGTGTAGTTCAATGGTAGAACGCTAGCCTTCCAAGCTGGATGTAAGAGTTCGATTCTCTTTACCCGCTCCAAGAAAAAAAGAAATTATTAATAAAACTAAAACTGAGGTAAAAAAGTAATGTCAAAAGAAAAGTTCATAAGAAATAAACCACACTGTAACATTGGTACAATCGGTCATGTCGACCATGGTAAAACAACATTAACTGCAGCGATCACAAATGTTTTAGCAGAAACTGGTGGAGCAAAAGCTGTAGCTTATGATCAAATTGATAAAGCCCCTGAAGAAAAAGAAAGAGGAATTACAATTTCAACTGCTCACGTTGAATATGAAACTGAGAAGAGACATTACGCACACGTAGATTGCCCAGGTCATGCTGACTATGTAAAAAACATGATTACAGGTGCAGCTCAAATGGATGGAGCAATTTTAGTAGTTAACGCTGCTGATGGTCCTATGCCTCAAACTAGAGAACACATTCTTTTAGGAAGACAAGTTGGTATTCCATCAATTGTTGTTTATTTAAATAAAGTAGACCAAGTTGATGACAAAGATATGATAGAACTTGTTGAAGAAGAAATTAGAGAACTTTTAACTTCTTACAAATATCCTGGTGAAACAACTCCTATCATTAAAGGATCTGCATTAGCTGCTGTTGAAGGTAGAGATGAAGAAATTGGAAAAAATTCTATTTTAGAATTAATGAAAGCTGTTGATGAATTTATTCCTCAACCAGCTAGAGATGTTGACAAACCTTTCCTAATGCCTGTTGAGGATGTTTTCTCAATTTCAGGTAGGGGAACTGTTGCAACTGGTAGAATTGAATCTGGTGTTATTAAAACTGGTGAAGAAGTTGAAATCGTTGGTGTTACTGAAACTAAAAAATCAGTTTGTACTGGTGTTGAGATGTTCAGAAAACTTCTAGATTCTGGTGAAGCAGGTGATAACGTTGGTATTCTATTAAGAGGTGTTGAGCGAGATGATATTCAAAGAGGACAAGTTCTTTGTAAAACTGGTTCAATTACACCACATACTAAATTTGAAGCTCAGGCATATGTACTTAAAAAAGACGAGGGTGGAAGACATACTCCTTTCTTTACTAAATACAGACCTCAGTTTTACTTTAGAACAACTGACGTAACTGGAGAAGTTACATTACCAGCAGGAACTGAAATGGTTATGCCTGGTGATGATGCTAAATTCACTGTTACATTAATTACTCCGATTGCGATGAGCGAAAAATTAAACTTTGCTATTCGTGAAGGTGGTAGAACAGTTGGAGCTGGAGTAGTAACTAAAATTATAGAGTAAACTCTATAGGAGTGTAGCTCAATTGGTAGAGTGCCGGTCTCCAAAACCGGAGGTTGAGGGTTCGATTCCCTCCGCTCCTGCCAATAAGCTAAACAGTATATTATGAAAAACCCGATAAAATTTATTCAAGAAGTTAAACAAGAAGCCTTTAAAGTTTCTTGGCCTACTGGAAAAGAGACAATGCAAGGTGCATTAATGGTATTTGCTATGGCAGTTATTATGTCTCTTTTCTTTTTACTTCTTGATCAAGTACTTAAATTTTTATTGGAAGCTTTACTAAAGGTAAGTATTTAATGAAAAATTGGTATATTGTTCAATCTCATTCAAATTTTGAAAATAAGGTTGCTGGATTAATAAAAGAAGAAGCTGAAAAAGCAAAAATTTCTGATAAAATTGAAGAAATTGTTGTTCCAACACATGATGTAACAGAAGTGAAAAGAGGAAAGAGAATTCAGAGAAAAAAGAAATACTTTCCTGGTTATGTTTTAATTAAAAGTGAAATGGATAATGATCTTTATCATTTAATTAAAAACTTAAAGCGTGTTAGTGGATTTTTAGGTTCAAAAGGTATCCCCGTTCCTGTTTCTGATAAAGAAATAGAAAAAATTTTAGGACAAATAAAAGATGGTGTAGCTCAGCCAAAATCTGGTATAGAATACAGCATTGGTGAAAAAGTTCAGGTTGTTGACGGTCCTTTCGCATCATTCAGTGGTATGGTTGAAGATATAGATGAAGAGAAATCAAGACTTAAGGTTTCTGTTTCAATATTTGGAAGACCAACACCAGTTGATTTAGAATATAACCAAGTAGAGAAAGCAAGTTAATGGCAAAAGAAATTAGTGGATATATAAAGTTACAAATTATGGGAGGACAAGCTAATCCTGCTCCTCCAGTTGGTCCAGCTTTAGGTCAACGTGGAATTAACATAATGGAATTTTGCAAAGCTTTTAATGATAAGACTAAAGCGTTTGCTGGAAAACCAATCCCAGTTATTATTACAGTTTATAAAGATAAAAAATTTGATTTTGAAATTAAATCTCCACCAGCATCTCACTTTATTAAAGAAGCTGCAAAACTTAAAGGTGGATCAAAAGAACCCGGCAGAAGTATAGCTGGATCAATTACAAAAAAACAAGCAGAAGAAATTGCAACACAAAAAATGAAAGATCTTAATGCTCATAGTTTAGAGCAAGCTGTAAAAATTATTGCAGGTTCAGCAAGATCAATGGGTATAGAGGTTAAAGACTAATGGCATCAAAGAGATTTAAAAAATTACCAGAAAAAAATAAGAATCTAGCTTCTGAATTGATAGAAAAGTTATTATCAGATGTTAAAAATAACTGTACTACAAAATTTGATGAGTCTATCGATCTATCTTTTCAAGTTAATAACAAACAAAAAAAAGGTGAGGTCAATATTAGAACGGTAGTTAATTTGCCTGGTGGAACTGGTAAAAAAGTAAAAGTTGCTGTTGTATGTGAGGATGATAAAGCACAAGAAGCTAAGGATGCAGGTGCGGATATAGTTGGAAGTGATGAGTTTATTGATAAAATCAAAGCAGGTGAGTTAGATTTTGAAAAATTAATTTGTACACCAGGAATGATGGTTAAACTTTCAAAACTTGGAAAAGTTTTAGGACCAAAAGGTCTTATGCCCAATCCTAAACTTGGATCTGTTTCTGACGATGTTAAACAAGCGGTAACGGATGCTAAGTCTGGTCAAGCTGAAATTAGAAATGATAAAGATGGAAACATTGGTGTTAGTATTGGAAAAAAATCCTTCCATGATGATCAGCTATTAAAAAATTATTATACTATTTTAGACACTTTAGAAAAAGAAAAAGGTAACCTTACTTTAAAAGGTGATTTGATTAAAAATACTTTTGTTACATCTAGTATGGGTGTTTCGTATAAAGTTAAATTAGGAAAAGTTATATAGTTATGATGAACAAGGAACAAAAAAAGAATTATATTAGTGAAATGGAAACTCAGTTTCAAAATAATGAAGCTGTAATGGTAACGCACTACCAAGGTCTTACAGTGACACAGCTTGATGAACTAAGAGCTCAAATGAGAGAGCATGGGATTAAGTTTAAAATTACTAAAAACAGAATCACTAAATTAGCACTTGAAAAAACGAAGTGTAAGGAACTTTCGAATTTATTTACTGGGGCGACAGCTGTAGCTTTTTCTGATGATGCTATAATGTCAGCTAGAATTTTATCAAAATTTGCAAAAACTAATGAAAACCTAAAACTTTTAGGTGGAATTATGGGTAGCGATGTTTTAGACCAAGCTGGAGTTCAGAATGTAGCTAATTTACCAACACTAGATGAGGCTAGAGCAAATATTGTGGGTATTCTAGCAGCACCAGCGTCAAAATTTGTAAGTATTTTGCTTGCACGTTCCGAAAAAATGAGTAGTTTGAGCCCAGAAAATTCTTAAAAAACAACCTAAAGAGTAAAAAAAAATATGCCTGATCTAAATAAAATTATTGAAGACCTATCAAGTTTAACTGTTGTTGAAGCAGCTGAGCTTTCAAAACAACTTGAGGAAAAATGGGGTGTTACAGCTATGGCTGCAGCGGCACCAGCAGCAGCAGCAGGTGGAGAAGCTGAAGAAGCAAAAGATGATTTTACAGTTATGTTAATTTCTGCAGGTGAAAAAAAAATTAATGTTATTAAAGAAGTTAGAGCAGCAACATCTTTAGGTCTTAAAGAAGCAAAAGATCTAGTTGAAGGTGCACCGAAAGAAGTAAAATCTGGTGTAAATAAAAAAGATGCTGATGAACTTAAAGCAAAATTAGAAGCAGCAGGCGCAACAGTAGAACTTAAATAAATTAATTAGAAAGATTTTATAACTGGTTAATTTATTAACCAGTGATTAGTAATAAATGCAATTATCTTTTACTCAAAAGAAAAATGTAAGAAAAAGTTTCGGTAAATTGGCTGAAACTTTATCTATTCCTAACTTAATTGAAGTTCAAAAAAACTCTTATAAACAATTAACTGATTTTGATCCTGAAGCTGGTGATTTATCAAAAGGTTTTGATAGAGTGTTCAAAAGTATTTTTCCAATTGAAGATCTTAACGATAAAGCAACACTTGAATATGTTACATACAGATTAGAAAAACCAAAATTTGACACTGAGGAATGTATCCAAAGAGGATTATCTTTTACTTCAGCATTAAAGTGTACTTTAAGATTAGTTGTTTATGAAATAGATCAAGAGAATAATACAAAAGATATTTTATCTGCTAAAGAACAAGAAGTTTATATGGGTGAAGTACCTATGATGACTGATAGTGGAACTTTTATAACAAATGGTGTTCAAAGAGTTGTTGTAAACCAAATGCACAGAAGTCCTGGAGTTTTCTTTGATCATGACAAAGGTAAATCACACGCAAGTGGTAAATTATTATTTAATTGTAGAGTCATTCCTAATAGAGGATCTTGGTTAGATTTAGAATATGATGTTAAAGATTTCTTATATTTCAAGATAGATAGAAAGAAAAAAATATTTGCTTCAACTCTCTTGATGGCCTTAGGTTTAACTAAATCTGAAATAGCTGATGAGTTTTATGATAAAGACACTTACTCATTTGATGCAAAAACAGGCAAATGGAAGACTAAATTTAATCCTGAAAACTATAAAGCTAAAAATTTTTCTGAAGAAGTTACTGATGCTAAAACTGGAAACGTTATAATTAAGCTTGGTGATAAAATTAATTTTTTAAGTGCAAAAAAACTAGCTACAGATGGACTTAAAGATATTTTGGTATCTCAAGAATCTTTAATTGGAAAATATTTACATAATGAAGTTAAAGTTAGCGACGATGAAGAAGAGGGAATCTTTGGAATTGGTACTGAGCTAAATGACACTATTATCAAGCAAATTTTAGAAGCTAGCATAAACTCAATTGAGATTTCAATTACAAATTCTATCAATAAAGGGCCTTATTTATTATCAACAATATTAAATGATAAAAATAATTCTAAAAATGATGCAATTACTGAAATTTACAAAGTTTTAAGACCGGGCGAACCACCAACAGTTGAGATTGCCACACAAATATTCAACAACTTATTCTTTAGTTCAGATAGGTATGACCTTTCTGATGTGGGTAGAGTTAAAATGAATTCAAGATTAAGTCTTGAGTGTTCTGATAAAATTACAATTTTAAGAAACGACGACATAATTGCCATTGTTCATAAAATGTTAGATTTAAGAGATGGTAAAGATGAGGTTGATGACATTGATCATTTAGGTAACAGAAGAGTAAGATCTGTTGGTGAACTTGTTGAAAACCAAGCACGTATTGGTGTTTATAGAATGGAAAGAGCTATTAAAGAAAAAATGACAACTCTTGATATTGAGTCAGCAATGCCACAAGATTTAATTAATGCAAAACCATTAACGGTTTCCCTTAAAGATTTCTTTGTAAGTTCACAACTTTCTCAATTTATGGATCAAACAAATCCACTATCTGAAATTACACACAAAAGAAGAGTTTCAGCTTTAGGACCAGGTGGTCTAACAAGAGAAAGAGCTGGATTTGATGTTCGTGATGTTCACCCAACTCACTATGGAAGAATTTGTCCAATCGAAACACCTGAAGGACCAAATATTGGTTTGATTAATAGTTTATCTACCTATGCTAAGATTAATAAATATGGTTTTATTGAAAGCCCATATAAAAAAGTAGAGAATGGTGTAGTTCAAGATAAAGTTGAATATCTATCAGCGATGGAAGAGACAAAATTTACAATCGCACAAGCTAACGCCAAACTTGATAAAAGTGGAAAAATTTTAGAAGAACTTGTTCCTTGCAGAGAAAACTTAAACTTTGTTTTGTCAAAACCTGAGAAAATTGATTATATTGATGTTTCACCTAAACAGTTGGTTTCTGTAGCAGCATCATTAATTCCTTTCTTAGAAAACGATGATGCAAACAGAGCTCTAATGGGATCCAACATGATGAGACAAGCAGTTCCTCTATTGAAACCAGAATCACCATTAGTTGGTACTGGTATTGAAAGTGATGTAGCTCTCGACTCAGGTGTTACTATTGTTGCTAATCGTGATGGTACTGTTGATAAAATTGACGGAAAAAGAATTGTAATTAAAGCGACTGAAGAAACAGATTTCACAAAATCAGGTGTAGATATTTATAATTTGCAAAAATTTAAAAGATCAAACCAAAATACATGCATTAACCAAAAACCACTTGTTAGAGTAGGTGATAAAGTTAAATCAGGTGATATTATTGCTGACGGACCATCTACTAAGCTAGGTGAATTAGCACTTGGAAAAAATGTGACTGTAGCATTTATGCCTTGGCAAGGTTACAATTTTGAAGACTCTATTCTGATTTCAGAAAGATGTGTCACTGACGATGTATTTACATCAGTTCATATCGTTGAATATGAAGTTATGGCTAGAGATACAAAGTTAGGTGAAGAAGAAATCACTAGAGATATTCCAAACGTAAATGAAGAGGCCCTAAAAAACCTTGATGAATCTGGGATTGTTTACATTGGTGCTGAAGTAAAAGCTGGAGATATATTAGTTGGTAAAGTTACACCAAAAGGTGATTCAGCATCAGGACCTGAAGAAAAATTATTAAGATCAATTTTCGGTGAAAAAGCAATTGATGTAACTGATACATCTTTAAAAATGTCTAGAGGAAGCAGTGGAACA
Organism: Candidatus Pelagibacter sp. Uisw_106; assembly: GCF_047724975.1. Taxonomy (GTDB): domain Bacteria; phylum Pseudomonadota; class Alphaproteobacteria; order Pelagibacterales; family Pelagibacteraceae; genus Pelagibacter. The sequence continues at coordinate 711,388 of NZ_CP159819.1, read as the reverse complement.
ATTGTTGATGTTAGAGTATTTAATAGACATGGTATTGAAAAAGATGAAAGATCTATAACAATTGAAAGAGCAGAAATTGAAATTGTTCAACAAGATAAAATTGTAGAGGAAGAAATTTTAGAAAGAAGTATAAAACAAAGAGCTAACCAGATTTTTTCTGGAGCTTCTTTAACTAAAAAAATTAAAGATTTAGATGAAGGTACCAAACTTGATCTTGAGACAATTAACAGAATTAGTATTAATGATGTATTCAAAATAACAGTAGGTAATGTTAGTGATGAAGCAAGTATTGCCCAATTAAAAGATCAATACAATCAAGCAAAACAAGATATTCAAGAAAGATTTGAAGATAAGGTTTTAAAAATTAGAAGTGGTGATGATTTATTACCAAGTGTGATGAAGATGGTAAAAGTTTTTGTTGCGATTAAAAGAAGATTAAGACCTGGTGACAAGATGTCAGGTAGACATGGAAACAAGGGTGTAGTTAGTAAAATTGTACCTGTCGAAGATATGCCTTATAGAGAAGATGGGAGACCAGTTGATATTGTATTAAATCCACTTGGGGTTCCAAGTCGTATGAACGTAGGTCAAATCTTAGAAACACACCTTGGATGGGCCTGCAAAGAATTTGGTGAAGAAGTTAAAAGATTAGTAAATGAAAATAATAAAAAATTTGAAAAAACTCAAAAAATTTCATCTTTTTTAACATCAGTTTATGGAAAAGAAGTTTTTGACGGAGGTATTGACAAATTAAACAAGACTGAATTTGCAGATTTATGTGAAAATCTACAAAATGGTATAGCGATTTCAACTCCAGTATTTGATGGAGCTAAAGAAAAAGATGTATCTGAAATGCTTGAGTTAGCTAAATTACCTACTTCTGGTCAAACTAATTTATGGGATGGCAGAACAGGTGAAATGTTTGATAGACCAGTAACTGTTGGAATTATCTATATGTTAAAACTTCATCACCTTGTTGAAGATAAAATTCATGCAAGATCTACTGGACCTTATAGTCTTGTAACCCAGCAACCTTTGGGTGGTAAAGCTCAGTTAGGTGGACAAAGATTTGGTGAAATGGAAGTATGGGCACTCGAAGCTTATGGAGCCTCGTATACATTACAGGAAATTTTAACAGTTAAGTCAGACGACGTTGCTGGAAGAGTTAAAGTATACGAAACAATTGTTAAAGGAGAAGAGAATTTTGAATCAGGAATACCAGAATCGTTCAATGTTCTAGTTAAAGAAATTAAATCATTAGCATTAAACATAGAGTTAAATTAAATATGAAAAAAGAATTAACAGACTTATTTAAGAATAGTGAAGTTTCTGAAGCTCAAAATTTTAATAGCATTAAAATTACTTTAGCTAGCCCTGAAAAAATTAAATCTTGGACATATGGTGAAATTAAAAAACCTGAAACTATTAACTATAGAACTTTTAGACCAGAAAAAGATGGCTTGTTTTGTGCTAGAATTTTTGGACCAATAAAAGATTACGAATGTTTGTGTGGTAAGTATAAACGTATGAAGTTTAGAGGAATTATCTGTGAAAAATGTGGCGTTGAAGTAACAAAATCGAATGTAAGAAGAGAGAGAATGGGTCACATAAACCTTGCTACTCCTGTTGCACACATTTGGTTTTTAAAATCGTTACCTAGTAGAATTTCATTAGCTGTTGACATGAAGTTAAAAGAAGTTGAAAGAGTTCTTTATTTTGAAAACTTCATAGTTATTGAGCCTGGTTTAACAGGTCTTCAAAAAAACCAATTACTTAACGAAGAAGAATTAGCTAAATACCAAGATGAGTTTGGTGAAGAATCATTTGAAGCTGGTATAGGAGCTGAAGCAATCTTATCAATTCTAAAGTCAATGGATCTTGACCTTGAAAGAAAGCTTTTAATCAATACAATTAAAGAAACAAAATCAAAAGTTAATGAAGAAAGATCGATAAAAAGACTCAAGCTGATCGAGTCATTTATAGAAACTGGTCAAAAGCCAGAATGGATGATTTTAACAGTGATACCAGTTATACCACCTGAATTAAGACCTTTAGTTCCACTAGATGGTGGAAGATTTGCAACATCTGATCTTAATGATCTTTATAGAAGAGTTATAAACAGAAATAATCGTCTTAAGAGATTAATGGATCTAAAAGCTCCTGACATTATTGTTAGAAATGAAAAAAGAATGCTTCAAGAGTCTGTTGATGCTTTATTTGATAATGGTCGTAGAGGAAGAGTAATTACTGGAACTGGTAAACGTCCACTTAAATCTTTAGCAGAGATGCTTAAAGGTAAGCAAGGTAGATTTAGACAAAACTTATTAGGAAAAAGAGTTGATTACTCAGGAAGATCTGTAATTGTTGTAGGTCCAGACCTTAAACTTCACGAGTGTGGCTTACCTAAGAAAATGGCTTTAGAATTATTCAAACCATTTTTGTATGCTAGATTAAATAAATTAGGATTAGCTTCCACAATTAAACAAGCAAAAAAATTAGTAGAAAAAGAAACTAATGCTGTTTGGGATGCATTAGAACTTATTGTAAGAGAGCACCCAGTATTATTAAACCGTGCACCAACGCTTCACAGACTAGGAGTTCAAGCTTTTGAACCTAAGTTAATTGAGGGAGATGCAATTGAACTACACCCATTATGTTGCGCAGCCTTTAATGCTGACTTTGATGGTGACCAAATGGCTGTTCACGTTCCTCTAAGTTTAGAGGCTCAACTAGAAGCTAGAATTTTGATGCTTTCGACGAACAATATTTTAAGTCCATCAAATGGAAAACCTATCATAGTACCGAGTCAGGATATGATTTTAGGTTTATACTATTTATCTCAAGCACCTTTTCAAACTGAAAAGCCAGATGGTTACTTTATAAATAATGATGAAATTGAACATGCTTTATCAACGGGTCAGATAAAAGTACACTCTACTATTGTTTCAAGGTTCGAAACACTTGATGAGAAAGGTAACAAAAAAGTTGAAAAACACACAACAACTGCTGGAAGATTTTTATTAGCTAATTTATTACCAAAAAATAAAGATATTACTTTTTCAATGATTGATAGACTGCTTCCTAAAAAAACCGTTTCAGAAATTATTGATAGTGTTTTCAGGTTTTGTGGTCAGAAAACTACAGTTATTTTTTGTGATCATTTAAAAGATTTAGGCTTCAAACACGCATTTAAAGCAGGTATTTCTTTTGGTAAAGATGATTTGGTTATTCCTGCAAACAAAGGAAAATTGATTGATGACACTAAAAAATTAATTGCTGATTATGAAAATCAATATTCAGAAGGTTTAATTACTAGAGGCGAGAAATACAACAAAGTAGTTGATGCTTGGTCAAAATGTACCGATAAAGTAGCTGGTGAAATGATGAGAGGTATTTCAGCTACTGAAAGTACTCCTGATGGCATGAAGATTAACTCAGTATTTATGATGGCGGATAGTGGAGCTAGGGGTTCAGCTGCTCAAATGAAACAGTTGGCTGGTATGAGGGGTCTTATTGCAAAACCATCTGGTGAAATTATTGAAACTCCTATTATTTCTAACTTTAAAGAAGGTTTAACTGCTTTAGAATATTTCAATTCAACGCACGGAGCCAGAAAAGGTTTGGCTGATACAGCCCTAAAGACTGCAAGCTCAGGTTATTTAACTAGAAGACTTTGTGATGTAGCTCAAGACCTTACAATTTCTAAAATTAAGTGTGATAATCCAGGCTTTATTGAGTTAGCAGAAATTTTAGAAGGTGGAAACGTAGTTGTGAGTTTATCAGAAAGAGCACTTGGTAGAGTTACAGCTTTTGATGTAAAAAATCCTATTACAGGTGAAGTGGTTATTAAAAAAGAAACTATGATTGATGAATCGGGTTGTGATAAAATTGATGCAGCTGGTGTTAAATTTATCAAAGCTTATTCAGTTATGACTTGTAGCTCTAAAATTGGTGTTTGTGCTACTTGTTATGGAAGAGATCTATCTAGAGGAAAAATGGTTCACGTTGGTGAAGCAATTGGTATGATTTCAGCCCAATCTATTGGTGAGCCGGGTACCCAGTTAACAATGAGAACTTTCCACGTTGGTGGTACCGCCTCTGTTAAGCAAGAGTCTGAAATTGTTACAAAATCTGCAGGTACTCTGAAAATTATTAACACTAATTTATTAGAAGATTCTAAGAAAAATCTAATTGTTATGGGAAGAAACACCCAACTATCAATTGAAGATAATAATGGTGTTCAAGTTGCAATTTATAAAGTTGCTTATGGATCAAAATTATTTTTCCAAAATGGTGATAAAATAAAAGCTAATGAAAAAATTTGTGAGTGGGATCCTTATACAACTCCAGTTATTGCAGAAAAAAGTGGTATTGCTGGGTATGTAGATTTGATTGATGGTGTTTCCATTCAAGAAACAACAGATGATGCTACTGGAATTTCTTCTAAATCAGTTGTTGATTGGAGAGCGCAATCTAAAAACACAGATTTAAAACCAAGAATTACCTTAAGAGATGAGAAGGGTAATGTTATTAAAAAAGCAGATGACAATGAAGCAAGATACTATTTAGTTCCTGATTCAATTCTTTCTGTTAAAGATGGTCAAAAAATATTTGCTGGTGATATAATCGCAAGACTTCCAAAAGAAACAACTAAAACAAAAGATATTACTGGAGGATTGCCTCGTGTAGCTGAATTATTTGAAGCTAGAAAAGCAAAAGATAGTGCAATTATTGCTGAGAATGATGGACAAGTGTTATTTGGTAAAGAAGTTAGAGGTAAACAAAAAATTTCAATTCAACCGGATGATGGAGAACCTTCAAATTATTTAATACCCAAAGGTAAACATATCAATTTTAACCAAGGTGAGAAAATTAAAAAAGGTGAGTACCTATTAGATGGTCAGCCTTTACCTCATGATATTTTGAGAATTTTAGGCATTAAAGATTTAACAGAATATTTTGTTAATCAAGTTCAAGAAGTTTACAGATTACAAGGTGTAGTAATTAACGACAAGCACATTGAAACAATATTAAGACAAATGCTTAAAAAAGTTGAGATCAAACAGTCAGGTGATTCGTCATACTTACCTGGTGAAATGATTGACAGAATTAAGTTTGATAATGCAAATGAAAAACTAGTTGCTGAGGGAAAAAATCCTGCATCTGGTGAAAGAGTTTTAATGGGTATTACTAAAGCTTCACTTCAAACTGAGTCATTTATTTCTGCTGCTTCATTCCAAGAAACTACAAGAGTTTTAACTGATGCTGCGATTAAAGGTAAAGTTGACCCTTTAAATGGCTTAAAAGAGAATGTTATTGTTGGTAGATTGGTTCCAGCTGGAACTGGTCACATCAAGAACAAATGGAATGAAAATGCTATTGCAGCTGACAATAAATTTTTAGCTGATCAAGAAAAAATTGAGCCTGTAGAAGCTACAGAAACTCCTGCAAATTAATAAAAAAAACACGTTTAACTTGTAGTTTTAGTTTGACAATCAGAGATTTAATAGTATTTTGACGCTGTTTTTGGTTGGAATGTAGTACCTACTTTATGGAACTAAACGCTGCCACAAAATAACCTGTCAGTTATTTTCTTTCAAAAATAAATTAATTAATTAATTAAAAAAATTTATGCCAACTATTAACCAGTTGTTAAGAAAGAAAAGAACTAGACCAGTTGCAAGAAATAAAGTTCCTGCACTTGAAAAACAACCTTTAAAAAGAGGTGTGTGTCTTAAAGTTTACACAACAACTCCTAAAAAACCGAATTCTGCATTAAGAAAAGTTGCAAGAGTCAGACTTTCAAATGGTTTTGAAGTTACAGCTTATATTGGTGGTGAAGGTCACAATCTTCAAGAACACTCAGTAGTTTTAATTAGAGGTGGTCGTGTTAAAGATTTACCTGGTGTTCGTTATCACATTCTTAGAGGAAATTTAGATACTCAAGCTGTAGCAGGTAGAAAGAAACGTAGATCTTTATATGGAACTAAAAAAGGTAAATAATTATGTCTAGAAAAAAAACACAACCAAAAAAAGTTGTCACCCCAGACCCAATATTTAAATCTACTATTATTCCTAAATTAATTAATTCTATTATGTATGATGGAAAAAAAGTTGTTGCTGAGAAAATTGTTTATGAAGCAATTGAAAAAATTAAATCAAAAACTAAAGAAGAGCCAATTAATGTTTTTAATGAAGCAATAAATAATATCAAACCTACTGTTGAAGTTAGATCTCGTAGAGTTGGTGGTGCAACGTACCAAGTTCCTGTTGAAGTTAAAAACAATCGTGCTCAAGCACTTGCTATTAGATGGTTAGTTGACGCTTCAAGAAAAAGAAAAGACAAACATATGTCTGATAAAATTTTTAACGAACTGTATGATGCGTATGAAAAAAAAGGATCAGCAGTTAAAAAAAGAGAAGATGTACATAAAATGGCTGAGTCGAATAAGGCTTTCGCTCATTTTAGGTGGTAAAAAATTATGGCTAGAATTAATACATTAGACACATATCGTAATATTGGAATTATGGCTCATATTGATGCTGGTAAAACCACTACTACTGAAAGAATTTTATATTACACTGGAAAAAGTCACAAAATTGGTGAAGTTCATGATGGTGCAGCAACAATGGATTGGATGGAGCAAGAACAAGAAAGAGGAATTACAATTACCTCCGCTGCAACTACTTGTTTCTGGAACGATCATAGAATCAATATTATTGATACTCCTGGTCACGTAGATTTTACTATTGAAGTTGAAAGATCGTTAAAAGTTTTAGATGGTGCTGTATGTGTTTTTGACGGTGTTGCTGGTGTTGAGCCTCAATCAGAAACAGTATGGAGGCAAGCTGATAAATATAAAGTTCCAAGAATTTGTTTTGTAAATAAATTAGACAGAACTGGTGCAGACTTTTACAGATGTGTAGATATGATTAGAGATAGACTTGGTTGCAAACCTTTAGTTATACAAGTTCCAATTGGTATGGAGGCAGATTTAGTTGGCGTTGTTGATTTAGTGAAAATGAAAGCCCAGGTTTGGAAAAATGAGGCTTTAGGTGCAGAGTGGGAATACAAAGAGATTCCAGATAATTTAAAAGAGATTTCTCAAAAATACAGAACTGAACTTGTTGAAACAGCTGTTGAGCAAGATGAAAAATTAATGGAAAGTTATTTAAACGGTGATGAAATTAAAGAAGAAGATTTAATTAAATGTATAAGAAAAGGAACTCTAAACTTTAGTTTTGTTCCAATCACTACTGGTTCAGCATTTAAAAACAAAGGTGTTCAACCTTTACTTGATGCTGTTATTAACTATTTACCAAGCCCAATTGATATTGGTTCAATTAATGGAACGATACCAGGAACTGAAGATGTTAAGGAAATGAAATTTGATGATGGAGCTGGTTTTTCAGCTTTAGCTTTTAAAGTTGCGAACGATCCATTTGTTGGATCATTAACTTTTATAAGAATTTATTCTGGAACAATTAAAACTGGAACTGCTGTTTATAATACTTCAAAAGAAAAAGAGGAAAGAGTTGGTAGAATGCTTTTAATGCATGCAAATTCTAGAGAGGATATTAAAGAGGCAAATGCTGGTGATATCGTTGCATTAGCTGGTCTTAAATTCACAATAACTGGTCACACTTTATGTGATGAGACTAACCCAGTTTTACTTGAGCCAATGGAGTTTCCTGAGCCAGTAATTGAAATTGCGGTAGAACCTAAAACAAAAGCTGACCAAGAAAAAATGGGTGAAGCTTTAGCAAGATTAGCGAAAGAAGACCCATCATTTAGAGTGACTTCAGATGAAGAATCTGGTCAAACAATAATCAAAGGTATGGGGGAATTACACTTAGATATTATTGTTGATCGAATGAAAAGAGAATTTAATGTTGAAGCAAATATTGGGGCACCTCAGGTTGCTTACCGTGAAACTATTCAAAATGCATCCGAGTTTGAATACACACACAAAAAACAAAGTGGTGGTGCAGGACAGTTTGCAAAAGTTAAACTTTTAGTAGAACCTCAAGAACCAGGCAAAGGTAGAGAGGTTGATAGCAAAATTAAAGGTGGATCAATTCCTAAAGAGTTTATTCCAGGTGTTGAGAAAGGTATTGAAACAATATCTGACGGTGGAATTCTGGCTGGATTTCCCATGATTGATTTCAAAGTTACAATTTTAGATGGATTACACCATGATGTTGACTCTAGTGTCCTTGCATTTGAACTTGCTGGTAGAGCTTGCTTTAAAGAAGCTTGTACTAGAGGTGGATTGAAATTATTAGAGCCAGTAATGAGAGTTGAAGTTGTAACTCCTGAAGATTACATGGGTGATGTTATTGGCGATTTAAATAGTAGAAGAGGCCAAATAAGCGAGCAAGAAAGCAGAGGGAATGCGACCGTTATAACTGCAATGGTTCCTTTAGCGAATATGTTTGGATATATAAACAGCTTAAGATCAATGTCTCAAGGAAGAGCTCAATACTCAATGTTCTTTGATCATTACTCCAAAGTCCCACAAAACGTGCAGGATGAAGTAACTAAAAAGATTGCTGGATAAATATTATGGAAAAACAAAACATTAGAATTAAATTAAGAGCTTACGACAATAAGATCTTAGACGCCTCTACCGAAGAAATTGTAAACACTGTTAAGAGAACGGGTGCCACAGTTAAAGGGCCAATACCACTACCAACTAGAATTGAAAGATATACAGTTTTAAAAGGACCTCACATTGATAAAAAAAGTAGAGAGCAATTTGAAACAAGAACACATAAAAGATTGATTGATATCATTGAACCTACACCTCAAACTGTAGAGGCTTTAATGAAACTAGATTTAGCATCTGGTGTTGATGTGGAGATAAAGATTTAATTATGACTGAAATAGCTTTAGTTGGAAAAAAAATAGGTATGACAAGAGAGTTTTACCATACTGGTCGTTTAGTTCCAGTCACAGTAATTAAAATGGAAAAAGCTAGAGTTATTAGTGTGATTGAAGAAGATAAACGTGGATATAAAGCTATACAATTAGGTTTTGGTAACATTAAAAGTTCAAAACTTACAAAAGCAATGAAGGGCATGTATGCTAAAAAAAATACTGAAGCAAAGAAAAAATTAAAAGAATTTAGAGTAAAAGATACAGAGCCATACAAAGAAGGTAATGAATTTGGTTTAGAAATTTTTAATGAAGTTAAATTTGTTGATACTACCTCAAAAACTATTGGAAAAGGTTTTGCTGGAGCGATGAAAAGACATAACTTTGGTGGTTTAAGAGCTACACACGGTGTTTCTGTTTCACATAGATCTCATGGCTCAACAGGTCAAAGACAAGATCCTGGTAAAGTTTTTAAAGGGAAAAAAATGGCTGGTCATATGGGGGACAGAGTTAGAACCATGCTAAATTTAGAGATAATTAAAACTGATTTAGAAAACGAATTATTATACTTAAAAGGCTCAATACCAGGTTCTAAGAACTCAGAGGTATTAGTCAAACAATCAGTTAAAGTCATTAATAAACTTACTATAAAAGAAAAAATTGCTGCTGCTGAAGAGGCTAAAAAAACACCAGATAAAAAGAAAAGATAATGAAAATTGATAAAATAAATTTAGATGGGAAAAAAGACTCGATTGAAGTTTTGGATAAAATTTTTTCAGCAAAGATAAATAAAAAATTAGTAGATAACGTTTTATACAAAACTAATGCTAACTACAAAGGTAGACACGCTAAAACAAAACAGCAGAATGAAATCGCTGGATCTACTTCAAAGATTTATGCTCAAAAAGGAACTGGTGGAGCACGTCATGCGAGTAGAAAAGCCCCTATATTTGTTGGTGGTGGTGTAGCGCATGGTCCAAAAGGTCAACTAGCTTATAAAAAAAGAAAACTTAATAAAAGTGAAAAAAAATTGAGTGTAGCATCACTAATTACTGAAAAGAATAAACTTAATAATTTATTAATCTTCAGTGATTTTGCTACTGAAATTAAAAAAACTAAAGAAATGCATTCAATCATCAAAAAATTTGATTTAACTCATTCATTAATAATTCTAGATAAGATTTCAAAAGATAAAGTCGAAAAATCAATGAGAAACATACCAAACATTAAAGTCACCGACGTTAATCACTTTAGTGCCTTTGATATTATTAAATTTAAAAAAGTTGTGTTTACTGAAAGTTCAATAAAAGAACTAGAAAAGAGATATTCTTAAAATGGATAAGATACATTTATACGATAAAATTTTATCGCCAATGCTAACTGAAAAAACTACAAATCTTTCTGAGCAAAATAAAATTGTATTTAAAGTTCCAAGAGAAGCTAACAAAACTAATTTAAAAAAAAATATTGAAAAAATTTTTAAAGTAAATGTTATTAAAATTAACATAATCAATAAGCAAAATAGAAAAGTTGTTAAACGAGGGAAAAAAGTAAATATTCAAGGATATAAAAAGGCAATTATAACTCTAAAAAAAGGTCAAAATATCGATCTAACAACAGGAATTTAAATAATGGCATTAAAAACATTCAAACCATATACAAAATCTACTAGAGGAACTGTTCTTGTTGATAGAACGGGTCTATGGAAGGGCAAACCTTTTAAAATGCTTGTTGAGCCTAAAAATTCAATGCGTGGAAGAAACAACAATGGTCATATCACTTCTAGAAATATGTCAGGTGGTGGGCATAAGAAAATGTATAGGCTTGTAGATTTTTATAGAAAAAAATTTGATGTACCTGGTACAGTTGAGCGTATCGAGTATGACCCAAACAGATCATGTTATATTATGTTAATTAAGTTTGAAGATGGAACTCATTTTTACTATTTAGCACCTCAAAAAATTAACGTTGGTGATGTTGTTGAAAATGGCTCTGCAAAAGAAATTAAAGTTGGGAATTGTATGCCGTTAAGAGACATTCCAGTTGGTGTAAACGTGCATAACGTTGAATTACAGCCAGGTGGTGGTGGAAAAATAGCTAGATCTGCTGGTACTTCTGTTACTATAAGTGGTTTGGATGGTAATTATTCATTAGTTAAAATGACCTCTGGTGAAGTTAGAAGAATAGATTCAAGATGTATGGCAACAATCGGTGTTTTGTCAAATCCAGATCAAAAAAATATTAAAATTGGTAAAGCTGGAAGATCAAGATGGTTAGGTAGAAGACCTCACACAAGAGGAGTAGTGATGAATCCAGTTGATCACCCACACGGTGGTGGTGAAGGTAAGAGTGCTGGTGGTAGACATCCGGTATCTCCGACAGGCCAAGGTGCTAAAGGATTAAAAACAAGAACAAACGCAAGAACAGATAAGTTTATAGTTAAAAGAAGAAATAAAAGAAAGGATACTAAAAAATAATGGCTAGATCAGTATGGAAAGGTCCTTTTGTTGAAGAGAGCTTGATTAAAAAAGTTGAAAAACAAAAATTAGATCCCAAAAAAATGCCAATTAAAACTTGGTCAAGAAAATCAACTATAATTCCTGAATTTATTGGTGTTAGTTTTTTGATTTATAATGGAAAAAAATTTATACCCGTTACCATTTCTGAAGATATGGTTGGACACAAACTTGGTGAGTTTTCACCAACAAGAACATTTTTTGGACACACACCTGCAGATAAAAAGGCAAAACCAGCAACAGCTAAGAAATAACCATGAATAAGAAAAAGAAAATTAATAGAATTAAAGTAGATACAGTTAGATCAGTAAATAATAATATTAGATCTAGTGTGAGAAAACTTAACCCAATTCTTAAGGCAATTGTTGGAAAAAAAGTTGATGTTGCTATTAGAGAATTACAATTTTCTGCAAAAAGAATAACTAGAGAGATTAGAAAAACAGTTTCATCAGCTATTGCTAATGCTGAAAATAATAATCAATATGATATTGATAAATTAATTGTTAAAGAAGCTTATTGTGGAAAAAAAGTTGTTATGAAAAGATTTAGACCTAGAGCAAAAGGTAGAGCTGCACCAATTTTAAAACCATATTCAACAATTACAATTATATTATCAGAAGCAAAACAAATGGAGAGTCATGGGACAAAAAGTTAATCCAATAGGTTTTAGACTTGGTGTGAATAGAGGTTGGGACTCTGTTTGGTATGCTAAAAAGAAAGATTTTGGAAATTATCTAATTGAAGATTTTAAAATTAGAGCCTATATCAAGAAAAACGTAGTTAACTCTGGTGTATCAAAAGTAATGATAGAGAGAACTTCAAATAAATGTTTTGTTACAATTTACACTTCAAGACCAGGGTTTGTTATTGGTAAAAAAGGTAGTGATATTGATAAAATTAAAAATAATTTATCTAAATTTACAAGCAACGAAGTATCTTTAAATATTAAAGAAGTTAAAAAACCTGAAACTAATGCTTTTTTAGTAGCCGAAAATATTGCACAACAACTAGTAAAAAGAATATCATACAGAAGAGCAATGAAGAGAGCCATGCAGTCTTGTATGAGATTAGGTGCCAAGGGAATTAAGGTTGCGATAAGCGGTAGACTTGGTGGTAACGAAATCGCAAGAACAGAGTGGTTGAGAGAAGGTAGTATTCCTGCTCACACATTAAGAGCAGATATTGATTATGATGAAGCAGAGGCTTTAACAACATTTGGAATTATTGGAATTAAAGTTTGGATTTTTAAAGGTGAAGTTTTTGCAAGAGAATTTAGCCAGGAAACAAATAAAGTTAAACCTAAAGAGGTTAAAGAGTAATTATGTTACAGCCGGTAAGGACAAAATATAGAAAAGCTCATAAAGGTAGAATTCATGGCACAGCTACACGTGCTGCAAAGATTAATTATGGATCTTTTGCTTTAAAAGCTATGGCTCCTGAAAGAATTATTGGTAAACAAATTGAAGCTGCTAGGGTCGCTTTAACCAGACATATGAAAAGACAAGGACGTGTTTGGACAAGAATTTTTCCAAATATTCCAGTTTCAAAAAAACCTGTTGAAGTAAGAATGGGTAAAGGTAAGGGTGCTCCTGAATATTGGGCATGTAGAGTTAAACCGGGTAGAATTTTATTTGAAATTGACGGTGTTTCTGAAGCAATTGCTAAAGAAGCTCTTTATAAAGCATCAGCTAAATTACCTATTAAAACTAAGTTTATAAAAAGATTTGCATAATATGAAAATACAAGAAATAAAAAAATTATCTAAAGACGAAGTTATAAAAAATATAGATAAATTGAAAAAAGATTTATTTAATTTTAGATTTCAAAGAATTAATTCTGAAATTAAAGATCCATCCAAAATTGGACAAACAAAAAAAACGATAGCAAGGTTAAAAACTATACTAAAAGGAAAATTAAATGCCTAAAAAAATACTAACTGGAGTAGTCACTAGTGATAAGCCTAATAAAACTATTACTGTAGCAGTAGAGAGAAAATATTCACATCCTGTGCTAAAAAAAGTTGTTAAAGTTCAAAAAAAGTATAATGCGCATGATGAAAATAATAAGTTTAAAACTGGAGATAAGGTTTCGATTATTGAATGTAAACCGTTTTCAAAAAATAAAAAATTTCAAGTAATGGATGGTTCTAAATGATACAGGTACAAACTGAAATGTTAGTTGCAGACAATACTGGTGCAAAAAGAATTGAATGTATTAAAGTACTAGGTGGATCAAAACGTAGATATGCTAGCATTGGTGACACAATCGTTGTTGCTGTAAAAGAAGCGATACCAAAAGGTAAAGTAAAAAAAGGTTCTGTCCACAAAGCTGTTGTGGTTCGTGTTAAATATGGAATTCATAGAGATGATGGTTCAAAAGTTAAATTTGATAACAATGCAGCAGTGTTGGTTGATGATAAAGGTGAACCAGTTGGAACTAGAATTTTTGGACCTGTTACAAGAGAATTAAGAAGTAGAGGTCAAATGAAAATAATTTCATTAGCCCCAGAGGTATTATAAATGATTAAAAAAGGTTCTAAAGTAAAAGTATTAACTGGAAGAGATAAAAAAAAAGAAGGTGAAGTTATTGAAATAGACAGACCGAACAACAGGGCAAAAGTTCAAGGGATTAATATTGTGAAAAAGCATGTAAAGACTACAAAAGAAAAAAAAGGTGGAATTATTTCTAAAGAAAGTTTTATTCATATTTCAAACCTTGCACTTATTGATGCAAAAGAAAAAATAAAAAAAACTGAGGCTAAAAAATAATGACACCAAGATTAAAAGAGCTTTATTATAAAGAAATTCAACCTGCGCTTAAGGAGCAGTTAGGATTTAAAAATACCTTTCAGGGACCAAAAGTACTTAAAGTTGTAATTAATATGGGCTTAGGTTTAGATGGTGCTGACGCTAAGATTATGAAATCTACTGAAGAGGATCTGGGAAAAATTACAGGACAAAAACCTACAGTTACAAAATTTAAGAAATCTGTTGCCAATTTTAAAACAAGAAAAGGTACCAATGCAGGTCTAAAAGTTACTTTAAGAGGTAACAAGATGTATGAATTTATTGATAGATTAGTTAACATTGCGCTACCTAGAATTAAAGATTTCAGAGGCCTATCACCTAAAGGTTTTGATAAATTTGGTAATTACACTTTTGGAATCAAAGAGCATATTATTTTTCCTGAAGTTAATTTTGACAGAATAGACAAAATTAGAGGTCTTGATGTGGTGGTTGTAATTGCTGCTATGAACAAAGATCACAGTTTTGCACTTTTGGAAAAATTAAATTTTCCATTTATTAAAAAAGGAGATAATTAAAAATGGCTAAAGTAAGTGCAGTTCAAAAAAATGATAAAAGGATTAAACTTTCAGATAGATTGTTTAAAAAAAGATCAGCTTTAAAAAAAATTATTATGGATAAGAAAATTTCTCTTGAAGAAAGGTTTAAAGCACAACAAAAATTATCTAATTTACCTAGAAATTCAGCAAAAAATAGAGTGATGAATAGGTGTCAAATTACTGGAAGACCACATGGTGTTTACAGAAAATTAAAAATATCAAGAATAGCCTTAAGAGACTTAGGATTGCATGGATTAATTCCAGGTATGACGAAGGCGAGCTGGTAGAAAGGAATATATGAGTTTAAGTGACCCAATTGGGGATATGATCGCAAGAATAAAAAATGCTTTAGTGAGAAATCACAAAAAAGTTACACTGCCTTCTTCTAACTTTAAAGTAAAAATTGCAGATATATTAAAAAATGAAGGTTTTATTAAAGAATATAAAATTGATACTGAAGATAAAAAACCAGTTTTATCTATAGATCTAAAATATTATTCAGGAAATCCAGTTATTAGTACATTTGAAAGAGTATCAAAGCCAGGAAGAAGAATTTTTTCAAGTGCTGACAGTTTACCGAAAATTAATGGTGGGCTTGGTGTGGCAATTGTTTCTACTCCAAAAGGTGTGATGACAGATGTTGATGCTAGAAAGCAAAAAGTTGGTGGCGAAATAATTTGTAAGGTATTTTAATGTCTAAAATTGGTAAAATAAGTATTTCTATTCCTGAAAAAGTTAAAGCAGTGCTATCCGGTAGTGTACTTAATATTGAAGGACCATTAGGGAAAAAATCTCTTAATGTTGATTTAGAAATGTTTAATGTTGATATTACCGAAGGAAAAGAAATATCAATCAAACCAAAAAAAGTTGACCAAAATTCAAAAAGACTATGGGGAATGAATAGAAGTTTAATAAATAATGCTGTTATTGGTTCTAGTACTGGATATGAAAAAATATTAGAGTTAGTTGGTGTTGGTTATAGAGCTGCGCTAAAAGAAAAACAATTAAATCTACAGCTTGGTTATAGTCATGATATAAATTTTGATATACCAGAGGGTATTAAGATCGTTGTTGAAAAACAAACAACTGTTAAAGTTAGTGGATCAGACAAACAACAAGTTGGTATGGTTTGTTCTGTGATTAAATCTTTTAGAAAACCTGAACCATATAAAGGTAAAGGGATTAGAGAAAAAGGACAGTATATATTAAGAAAAGAAGGAAAGAAAAAATAATGAAATTAAATGCAATTGAAAGAAAAAAGTTCAGAGTAACCAATAAAGTAAAAAAGGTTTCTCCTCCTGATAGATTAAGATTAAGTATTTCAAGATCTTCAAAAAATATATCTGCTCAAATAATTGATGATGTAAAAAATATCACTCTAGTTTCTTCCTCTTCAATTGAAAAAGATATTAAAGCTATGAGCAAAGTTAATAAAACGGATATTTCTAAAATTGTTGCTGAAAAATTAGCAAAAAAAGCTGTTGAAAAAAAAATAACTAAGATTTATTTTGATAGAGGTGTTTATAAATATCATGGTAGAGTTAAAGCATTTGCTGAAACATTACGTAAAAATGGAATGGAATTTTAATTATGGACTTTAAGAAAAAAATTGACGATGGAATTTTAGAAAAACTAGTTCACATCAACAGAATTACAAAAGTTGTTAAAGGTGGACGTAGATTTGGCTTTTCAGCACTAGTTGTTGTGGGAAATCAAGCAGGTAAAATTGGTATAGCTCATGCTAAGGCTAAACAAGTTCCAGATGCAATTAAAAAAGCTAATGAAACTGCTAGAAGAAAACTAATTCATATACCTTTAAGAGAGGGTAGAACTATACACCATGATGTTTATGGAAAAGACGGTGCTGGCAAGATTATTTTAAGATCTGCCCCAAAGGGAACTGGTATTATTGCTGGGGGCCCTGTGAGAGCAGTTTGTGAGGTTTTAGGAATTAAAGATATAGTTGCTAAATCAATGGGAACATCAAACCCTCATAACATGATAAGAGCTACAATGAAGGCTCTTTCAAAACAGAATTCACCAAAACATATTGCAACTATTAGAAATAAAAAAATTTCTGATGTAATTGAAAAAAGAGGATAATGACTACATTAAATACTACTGGAAAAGTTTTATACAAAAAAAAGATGAGAGTTGGTAGAGGTATCGGTTCTGGAAAAGGAAAAACTTCTGGAAGAGGTGTTAAAGGTCAAAAATCTAGATCTGGAGTTGCTATCAAAGCTTTTGAAGGTGGTCAAATGCCTTTATATAGAAGATTACCTAAAAGAGGCTTTAATGCTATTAAGAGATACCAAGCTGTTATAGCAATAATGAATTTAGAGAAAATTCAATCATATATCGATGAAAAGACTATTAATTCAAGCGATGTAATAAACATGGCTTTACTTATAAAATTAAAATTAATTAATAAGAATTCCCAAAAATTAAAAATATTAGGCACTGGAGATATCAAAGATAAAGTTAGTATTGAAGCTGATCTAATATCAAAAGCTGCTGTAGTTAAATTAGAAAAAGCTGGTGGCACAATACAATTAAAAAAATAATTAAGATATTATGAGCTCATCTTCTCAAACTAATGATCTTAAAAATCGAATACTTTTTACAATATTTATCCTAGCTGTTTATAGATTTGGTACTTTTGTGCCAATTCCAGGTATCGATCCTGAACAATTACAAACAATGATGAGTGGTAATCAAAAAGGATTACTTGGGATGTTTAACGTCTTTTCAGGTGGAGCTGTGAGTAGAATGGCTATATTTGCACTTGGGATTATGCCTTATATTTCATCATCAATTATAGTTCAGTTGTTAACTGGTGTATCTGATTATTTTAAAAATTTAAAGGCACAGGGTGAAACTGGAAGAGCAAAAATCACTCAGATCACAAGATATGGAACAGTTGTTCTTGCTACTGTTCAGGGTTATGGATTGTCTATAGGTTTACAGTCTTCTCCTGACTTAGTTATTAATCCAGGGTCATTTTTTACCATAACAGCAGTCTCAACCATTGTTGCTGGTACAATGTTTTTAATGTGGCTTGGTGAACAAATAACACAAAGAGGTATTGGTAATGGTATTTCATTGATTATTTTTGCTGGTATTGTTGCTGAAATTCCACGTGCTTTAGTTACTACATTTGAACTGGGTAGAACTGGTGCAGTTTCTACAATTATGATTATTGGAATTTTTGTATTATTAATTGCAACAATAATGTTCATTGTATTTATGGAAAGAGCATTAAGAAAAATTTTAATAAACTATCCTAAAAGACAAATGGGAAATAAGATGTATGGAGGTGAGTCTTCTCACTTACCTTTAAAAATTAACCAAGCCGGTGTTATTCCAGCAATTTTTGCATCAGCTTTATTATTATTACCTGTAACTTTTTCTAATTTTAGTTTCTCAGACAATGATACATTCTTGAACATAAGTTCATACTTTACACAGGGGCAACCTCTTTACATGTTGCTTTATGCTTCTGGAATAATATTTTTTACTTTTTTCTATACATCGATAACATTTAATCCAACTGAGACTGCTGATAATTTAAGAAAATATGGTGGCTTTGTTCCTGGGATTAGACCGGGTGAAAACACTGCTTTGTATATTGATAAAATTGTAACAAAACTAACAACAATTGGAGCTCTGTATTTAACAATAGTTTGTTTAATGCCAGAATTTTTAATTGCTAATTATCCAATACCTTTTTACTTAGGTGGAACTTCTATTTTAATTGTTGTTGTAGTTGCAATTGATACTGTTACACAAATCCAAACTAGATTGATGAGCTCTCAATATGAGCAATTAGTTAAAAAAACAAAATTCGGAAAATAACTAAGTGAATATAATTCTTTTTGGTCCTCCAGGAGCAGGTAAGGGGACTCAAGCTCAATCTATTGTTAAAAAACATAATTATTTCCAACTATCAACAGGAAATTTATTAAGAGATGAGGTTAAGTCTAAAACGGATCTTGGAGTTGATATAGAAAAATTAATATCTAACGGCAAATTTGTTTCAGATGAAATAGTAAATACTTTATTGAGACAATCTCTGACTAATTTAAAATATAGAGACAGAATTATTTTTGATGGATATCCAAGAAATGTTGAACAAGCTGTTAATTTGGATGTCATATTAAAGGAGTTCAAACAAACAATAGGGCACACTATATTCTTAAATGTCTCAAGAGACGTCATAGAAAAACGTATTATGGGTAGAATGACCTGTGAAAAATGTAATATGACATTAAATGAATATTTCAATAAAGAACAAATAGAGCTCCATCCATGTGGTGTCGAATATTTAAAAAAAAGAAAAGACGATGATCTTGATGTTGTTATCTCTAGATATGACACTTACATGTCCTCTACAAAACCAGTATTAGACTTCTATTCAAAAAATTTAAAATTCACCGAAATCGATGGAGCAGGTGAAATTGACCAAATAACCAATAAAATTAATGAAATTCTTAAGGTTTAAGACATTGACTTTAGAACATCTTCTTATATAAAAGGCTAAATTTATTCTCAGAAATATGGCTCGTATAGCAGGTGTAAACATTCCACAAAATAAACTCGTCTTCATAGGACTAACGTACATCTATGGGATAGGTGATAAATTTTCTAACCAAATTTGTACTTCTTTAGAAATCCCAAAAGCAAAAAGAATCAACGAACTTACAGATGAAGATATTTTAAAAATTAGAGAATATATTGATGCAAACTTTAAAGTAGAAGGTGATCTTAGAAGAGATTATTCTTTAACTATTAAAAGATTAATTGATCTTGCATGCTATAGAGGATCTAGACATAGAAAAAAACTTCCTGTTAGAGGACAAAGAACAAGATGTAATGCAAGAACTAGAAAAGGTAAAGCAATTGCAATTGCTGGTAAAAAATTAACACCACTTAAAAAATAATTAATTTATGGCTAAAGTAGATAAAGTTGAGAATAAAGACGCTGTTATAGAAAAAAAAGTTGATAAAAAATCTAAGAAAAGCTCTTATTCAAAAAAAAAAAAAATTAAAAAAAATATTCTTAATGGTATTGCTTATGTACAGTCTACTTTTAATAATACAATAATCTCAATTGCAGATACTAATGGGAATGTAATTTCTTGGGCATCTGCTGGACAAAAAGGTTTTAAGGGTTCAAGAAAATCAACACCTTATGCTGCACAAATTGCTGCAGACTCTGCTGCTTCTAAGGCCCTAGAGTTTGGAATGAAAACACTGACTGTGCAAGTTAAAGGACCTGGTTCAGGAAGAGAAACTGCCTTGAGAGCTTTACAAGCGAAAGGATTTAAGATTCTTTCTATAAAAGATACTACACCAATGCCACATAACGGCGTAAGACCACCAAAGAAAAGGAGAGTTTAATAAATGGAAAGTTTAAATGTAAATGCTAAAAATTGGAAAGCATTGATTAAACCAGCTCAATTAGATGTTAAAATTAGTGATGACAAATCACATGCAAAAATTATCGCAGAGCCTTTAGAAAAAGGTTATGGATTAACTTTAGGTAATTCTTTAAGAAGAATTTTACTTTCATCAATAAGAGGTGCTGCTGTTACTTCAATTCAAATTGATGGTGTTTTACACGAATTTACATCCATCAAAGGTGTTAGAGAAGATGTTACTGACATAGTTTTAAATGTTAAATCGTTAGCTCTAAAAAGTTCTTCAGATGGTACTAAAAAACTTATTTTAGATGCTAAAGGTCCTGGAGAAATCAAAGCTTCTGACATAGTGCCAGTTACTGATATTGAAATTTTAAATCCTGATTTAGTTATTTGTAATTTGGATGAAAATACACATTTCCACATGGAGATGAATGTTGGAACAGGTAAGGGATACGTACCAGCAGTGATGAATAAGCCAGAAGAGCCACCTTTAGGTTTAATTGCTATAGATTCTTTATATAGCCCAGTTAAGAAGGTTTCTTACTCTATAAGCACCGCAAGGGAAGGAAAAGCTTTAGATTACGATAAATTAATTATGGAAGTTGAAACTAACGGATCAATTTCTGCAGAAGATGCCGTTGCTTATTCTGCTAGAATTTTCCAAGATCAGCTAAATATGTTTGTTAATTTTGACGAACCTGTTGAAGCACCAATAAAAGAAGTTTCATCTGAGCCTGAATTCAATAAGAATTTATTAAGAAAAGTTGATGAGCTTGAATTATCTGTGCGTTCTATGAATTGTCTTAAAAATGATAATATCATTTACATTGGAGATTTAGTTCAAAAGTCAGAAGGTGAAATGCTTAGAACACCTAACTTTGGAAGAAAATCACTTAATGAAATAAAAGAAGTTTTAACTGGTATGTCTTTATACTTGGGTATGGAAATACCAAACTGGCCACCAGAAAATATAGCTGAAATGTCTAAAAAGTTAGAGGAGCAAATCTAATGAGACACGGAATGGCTAATAAGAAGTTAAATAGAACTTCTGAACATAGAAAAGCTTTATTGAAGAATATGCTTAATTCTTTAATAAAATATGAGCAGATAACTACAACGCTTCCAAAAGCTAAATTCTTAAAACCTCAAGCAGATAAGATTATTACACTGGGTAAAAAAGAAACGTTACTAACAACAAAGATGCTGATGACTAAATTGCAAGACATTACTTCAGCTCGTAAAGTTACAAAAACCCTTTCTAAAAGATACGAAAAAAGAAATGGTGGGTACACTAGAATTATTAAAGCTGGATTTAGATATGGAGATAATGCACCTATGGCTGTAATTGAATTTGTAGATAGAGATGTTGAAGCTAAAAGAGTCGATAGAAAGAAAAAAGACCCAGCAAAAGATAAAACAGAAGAGAAAAAAATAGCTACTGCTTAATTTTCTATATAATAATATATCATCATGAAAAAGTCTTTTAACGTTGATTCAACGTTTAATGATATGCGTATTGATAGGTGGATACGTAATAATCTAGGGAATTACCCACAAGGCTTAATTGAAAAAAGTTTGAAAAGTGGAAAAGTTAAGATCAATAATAAAAAAATAAAAAGCTCTCAAAAAGTAAAAACAGGAGATGTTATTGATTTATTTAACTTTGATTTTAAAGAAACAATTGTTCAAAAAACAATTAAATTTGTACCATCTGAAGAAGTCATTAAAGAAAATGAAGATTTAATAATTGATAATAATGAAGATTTTATTGTTCTAAATAAAAGCTCAGGTATTTCTGTTCAAGGTGGAACAAAATCAAAAAAGAACCTTGTTGATATTTTTGCAAGGAGTGAGATTTTTCAAGATACGAAACCCTTTTCTGTTCATAGGCTTGACAAAGATACGTCTGGTGTTTTTATTATGGCAAAGCACAGGGAAGCTGCTCAATTATTAACATCACTATTTAGATTAAGAAAAGTTCACAAAACTTATTTAGCTATTTGTCATGGTGAATTACAAAAAGATGTTGGTGAATGGAATGATGATCTTACAAGATACGATAATGATAAAGAAATAGTAGAAAAAGCCAGAACTACATATAAAGTTTTGGACAAAAATTCAATTTGTAGTCTTGTTGAAATGAAGCCAATCACTGGAAGAAAACATCAGCTTAGAAAACAATTATATGCAGTAGGTTCACCAATTTATGGTGATCAAAAATATAAATTTAGCAATACAGATAAAGCTATTAATAAGAATTTAATGCTTCATTCTTATCAAATTAAATTCATGATTAAGGATAAAAAGTTTACCTACACAGCTCTTTTACCAGATTATTTTAAAAAACTTTTGAAGACAAAAAGGCTTACATTTCCAAATTCTTAGAAAACGTATCGATAATAATTTTTTCTAAATTTTTATAGTCTTGATCTTTAATTTCTTTAAGATTAGTTACACCTTTATCTGAAATACCACATGGAATAATATTTTTATATTTTGAAAGATCGTTATTAATATTTATTGCAAATCCATGATAAGCTATCCATTTACTTACCCTTACTCCTATTGCTGCAACTTTGTTAATTTCACCTTTATGGTCAGTCCAAATACCAATATTTTTTGGATCACCAAATGTTTTAATGTTAAATTTTGATAAGCTATCAATAATTGTCTCTTCAATTAAAGTTATAAATTTCCTAATATCCTTTTTTCTTTTTCTTAAATCTATAACAAAATAACAAATCATTTGACCTGGACCATGATAGGTAATTTTTCCTCCACGATTTGTTTTTATTAGATTTATATCTTTATTAATAATTTCTTTTTCTTTATAACTAGTACCGGCTGAATAAACCTCTTCATGTTCTAATATCCATATTAAATCCTCTTTTTGACCACTGTTTATCTCTAACAACCTTTCTTCAAGGAATTTTATTGCATCCTCGTATTTTATTGGTTTTATTGACTTTTTAATCTCAATATTCATTTATAAATTGTATTATTCTTATTAT